>CALMOE010000021.1 GCA_937871715.1 uncultured Geobacter sp.
CCCGGGCGGCGAAGCGGGCGATGAACTCCTCCTCCTTTGCCAGCATCTCCTGCTGGCGCTTGTGGCTCGCCAGGAGCTGCTCCCGCCGGATATCCCGCTCCCGCTCGTAGAAGTCGTAGTTTCCGCCGTAGGTGGTGACGGTCCTGTTGGCCACCTCGATGACCCGGGTGACGATCCGGTTCATGAACTCCCGGTCGTGGCTGGTCATGAGCAGCGCCCCCTTGAACTCGCTTGCCAGCCACTCCTCCAGCCAGATGATGGACTCCACGTCCAGGTGGTTGGTCGGCTCGTCCATGAGGAGGACGTCGGGCTGGAGGGTGAGGATGCCGGCCAGGGCGATGCGCATCTTCCAGCCGCCGCTGAATGACTCCACCGGCAGGATGAAGCGGTCGGGGCCGATCCCCAGGCCGGTGAGCACGGTGCGGGCGCGGGTATCCAGGTCGTAGCCGCCACGGTGCTCGAACTCCTCCTGGGCGGCACCGTAGCGCTCCAGGAGGGACGCCATGGCATCGTCATCCATGGGGTCGCACATGGCGGTCTCCATCATCTGCAGTTCCTCGGCCAGCTGCATGGTGGCGGAGGAGACCGCCATCACCTCCTCCAGGGCGGAGCGGCCGGACATCTCCCCCACCTCCTGGGAAAAGTAGCCGACGGTAGTCCGTTTGGCCCTGGTGATCTCGCCGCTGTCCACCTCCTCCTCGCCGGTGATGATGCGGAAGAGGGTGGTCTTGCCGGCGCCGTTGGGACCCACCAGGCCGGTGCGGCTGCCGGGGAGGATCTGCAGGCTGGCGTCGCGGAAGAGTAGCTGGTTGCCGTGCTGCTTGGTGATGATTGACAGGTGAATCATATGAACTCCGAAATAAAGATATGCACCGGACCGGGGCGTTGCCCGGGTCGGCGTTGCTGGTATACTTTTGCCACATCAGTGAATTATGCGGGATGACACTAGCCGGGGAGGTATGCCATGAACCGTTGCTGCACCATGAAACCGAGACGAGTGATTCTCCTGGGGGCCGGCTGCCTGCTTTTGGCACTGCTGAGCGGGTGCGCGGCCAGCCGAAGCGAGATCTCGGGAAGATGGACCCTCCCGACGGAGAAAAACCTGACCGCCGACAGGGTCAGCGTCTTCTTCTTCTTCCGTCACATGTCGCAGCAGCACGGCTTTGACAGCATCCCGAAACTGCAGGCACAGGGGGTCAAGGATTTCGATAACCTGTTCCGCGACGCGTTGGGGGAGATCAGCAACATCTCCCCCTACACCACCTTTGTCGAATCCCCCTTCGACGTCAATGCGCCCAAGCGTCGCCAGGAGATGGAAGGGTTCCGCGCCAGCCATGACTACACCCTTGAGATCACCATTTTCGAGGAGTCGTCCTTCAAGCAGCAGTGCCTGAGCGGCACGATCTCCCTGATCACCCTCACCCTGATTCCCATGCCCTACTCCTGGGACTACACCATCACTGCAAAGCTCACGGACAAGAGCGGCAAGCTGCTCCGCACCTATGAGCGCAAAGCGACCCTGGACAACTGGGTGGAACTGTTCCTGATGTTCGCCTACCCCTACTACCCCCTGGAGGGGAAGCGGGAGGAGATCTACGCCGAATCGCTTCACGATATTTTCCGCCAGGTCGAGTCGGAAAAGATACTGAAAAAAATATAATCCCCGAGCATCGACCCGGCCGGGCTATTCTCCCCGCAGCGCCCTGCGCCCCTCTTCGGGGAGTGACGCCACGTACTCCCCCATCCCCTT
>CALMOE010000022.1 GCA_937871715.1 uncultured Geobacter sp.
TCAGTCACCGGCTTGAAATCGGCAAGCCTGGTGAGGTGGATCAGAAAGCCGGCTTTTTCACCGGCCACCGGCGGTTCATATTCCATGAACAGTTCGCTCCTGGCGGAATAGGCGGTTACCTTAATCGGCTCAGCCTCGCCTCCAGCAGCTGCGGCAGGGGCAGATTCCTTATGCGTGCAGCCTGACAGTGTGAACAGCAGAACCAGTATTATCCCCATCTGTTTCATGGCAGTTTTGTAGATGCTCATTTATTTCCTCCGTCCACTTTCTGTAATTCAATCCCTGCGGCCGCCTCCAGTTTGGCGACTGCATTGTTCCAACTGTTGTGTGCGGCAATATAACCATCATTTACTTCGATGAATTTTTTCTGCTCTTCGATCACTGCCAGAATCCCCACTTCCCCAAGGCGATACGCCTCCTGAACCAGCTTCAGGTTTTCGGTAAGTTGCGGGATAAGCTCCTTGTCATAAATGCTCACTGCTTTTTCAGCAGCCAGGAGACGGGCATGGGCAGTTTCAACCTCCCGCTCGATACTCTGCAGGACAAAGGCCTGGCGTGTTTCGGCACTCCCTTTTCTGGCATGAGCTTCCCTGATGCCAGCCTGGTTGCGGTCGTACAGGGCCAATGGCAGCGACAGCTTTACCCCGACCAGGTAATCGGCAGACCGCTCTGACACGCCAGCCAACGTGGTCTCGGTGCCTTCCCGGCTGACATTAATCCCGGCGGTCAAATTGGGAATCCGCTCCGCCTGGGCCAGGGCAAGCTCTGCTTCACCTTTGTTCTTCTCCGCCACGGCAATCTGCAGGTCAGGTCGATTGCTGAGGGCGAGGGTCTTGAGTTCTGCCAGGCTGGTAATGGTCGGCTTCCCTTCAGGAGCGCCGGCAACTTTCAAATCCGTTGCCGCAGGTGCCCCGGTGAGCAGGAGCAGTCGCTGCTTGGCCGGAACAATCCCCTGCTCCGCCTCGATTTTTCTCCCCTCGCTACGGACGGCCTCCACCCGGGCCAGATTGACGTCCAGTTCCGCCACATCGCCGGCAGCCAGCCGCTCCCTGGCGGTATGCAGCAACTGGTTGTTGAGCTCCAGCGACTTGTTTGCCAGCTCCAATCGCTTCTCTGCCATGAGCAGATCAAAGAAGCCGGTCTTTACTTCCAGGAGCAGCAGGCGTTCGGCATCCTTGAGCCGGCAGGTCTGTTTTGTCAGTTCCGACTCGGCCACGGCCAGGCGCTTGTCCCGCTTGCCGCCAAGCAAAAACTCCTGTGAGATGCCGATGGAAAGCCGGTTTTCACCTGAACTGCCGGTAAGGGCGCCGGTTGCCCCCTCCAGATCAAGCACCGGGTTAGGGTAGAGGCCGGCCCTGATTTTTCCCGCCTCACCGATGCCGGACTCCTCGCGGAGCGCCTTCAATTCGCCATTATGTTGCCTGGCCATGGCAGTGATTTCCGCCAAGTACATGGCCTTTTCCTCAGCCCGGAGAGGTGGTGATGCCATGCAGATAGCTGCCGTCATAGCGGCAACAGCCGCTATGTATCGAATAACGTTTTTTTTCAATTGTGCCTCCGTCGTTACATGCAGGAATAACGAAACCGAAATCCCCAAGCATGTTCATTTGAGCGAAATCATTCTTAGGTTGCCTGTCGGGCAACAACTACAGAAACGCAGATGCAATCATGGTTGATATCAGGATGTTATACGATTCCAGATGCTGGGAATTATTTGGGGATGGATTCTGGACGCAACAATACGCGCTGCGACGCACTAGAAGTATCGCGGACGCACGTGTGGCGTGTCAGAGGCTTAGGCGTGGATGTGTGGGGGGGTATCTATGGTCGAAAAAACTTCCGGGATGAACTGAAAGGGTTCTACGCTGACGACAGAAAGTGACAAAATCAATGGATGGCTATAATCGATTTGGGTAGCCAATGACATGTAGGTGTGATGATCGCAACTGAAATGGTCATGATCGGTGCTGGGGTGGTGGCCATCAGTGGGACACGAAGGGCAGTGGCCAGCAGTATTGAGATGCAGGAAACCAATAGAGATAGCATGGGGAGAGGTGAACCCTGCCTCTTCGACCTCATGAGCAACGGAAAAGATCGTATTAATGGAGAGACAGGCCATCACCGTTATCAGAGCTATTGCAACAAATTTTCTGAGGCTCTTATTCAAGAGAATCGCGGCTCCCATTCTGTCGCTGACGAGCCATAAAATTAAATTGTTACCTCGCTCGTGTCAAGTTTCATTTCACATGAAACTGGCAAAGCCTATCGAGCAGTAAGCTGCTGGACAGGCTTTGCCATTCCTTTTAGCTGGCCAAATCAGAATAATGGATGTTCGAATGAAAGATATGCAAACGCGCCATACTCCCCCTTTGATGGCCCGAAACCGATGGGGAATGCTATCCCAGGCACCACCTGGAGTTTCCCGAGGTCGATGGCATATCTGAGCCCTGGGCTTACAAGCAGGGAATTTTCACTATCAGTGACACCGTTTCCAACTACGACTTGTTCCGTTCCTCCCACGAGTTCAAGCATGAGGTTCAGGTTCTTGGATGCCAGGAAAATAGCGCTCGCCCCATAGTTGGTCGCCACCGTGTCTGCTTTGGCCCCTGCCGCGTCCTTGCTGTTGGGGGTGAAGGTGAGCCCCATGTTGTAATGGGTGACCCAGCGCTCGGCAAGCTTGATACTGAGAGGGAAATTAACCTGATAGCCAACCGTGCCAGTTCCTAACTCTTTCTTTTCGTCACCGGTGGGAAGAATGAGAGAAAAACGGGGGGAAAAGGCTATGCCGTCCTTCAGGACTGCCTGGTAACGATAAGCAAGCGATACATCACCAATTCCTGTATCGTCCTGACCGCCACCCCTGACTCTCTCAATCGGGATCGTGTACGAAAGCTGGTGGGTCTGGGTCGGCACTGGTACTTCCTGGGTGAAGGTAAACAATGAACTGTCACCCTTCATGTGCTGGTAGGTAAAGATGTGTTGAACAACCCCATCCTCCTGATTATAGGCTTCTTCCAGCAGAAACGAATTGTCCTGAATTTCCCGATACTCTCCGGCAAACGTCGGTGCCGCGCCCAATAATAGTGTGGCAAAAAGAACAGCCAATCTTCTCAACATGTAAAACTCTCCTCTCATTGGTGTGGTCTAGAACCTTATACAAACAATAGGTTACGAATGTTAGAGCCGGAATTTAAAATAATTAATTCGGCATATTTCGCCGAAACTTAATATGGTTAACGAACTACACCGTAATGGGGGGACAAGCGACCAATCTTTGCCAATACTGAAACTGGTTTTCAATATCACTGATATACCCAT
>CALMOE010000023.1 GCA_937871715.1 uncultured Geobacter sp.
CTGTGCATCTGCCTGTAGATGCACAGTGCCTGTTTCGCTGCTTGTCCGATGCATATACATTTAGATGTTTTCAGATCGGAGAGCACCTCTTCAGGCTTGCCTACCATACCCAAAATTATTAAAGAATACTAGTCGAATTGGCCCGGCCGGCGCCGGTTTGGGGAGAATGGGCGGATACTGCAGCACAGCACTTTCCGTGCCAGTGGAGGGGTGCAAGCGCGGCCGGCGTAACTGTCTGGTTCTGCAAGGTTTCGGCGCCAGTGGCGTGGAGGGGCTCCCTTCGCTTCGCTCCAGCAGCGGTGTAAAGTTTCTTTGCAATCCGGCGGCCCGCCGGCCGTGAAGCCGCGGCCTGCGCCCTTTTGCGGGGGGTGTAAAATATCTTTACAGCTGTAAAGTTTCTTTGCACCCCTTGCCCGCGAGGGGGAGGCGTGCTACCTTTGTGCCACTAAAATCAAGGATGACCCACCTCCATGACCATGCTCCTTTTCGGCATCTTCGCCCTGACCACCGCCTTCACCTACTGGCTGCGCCATATCAACCTGGCCCACATGAAGCTCCACGGCACGGAGATCCCGCCGGGTTTCGATGGGGTTGTGAGTGAGGAGACCCTCGCCAGGACCATGGCCTACACCCTGGAGAGCAGCCGCCTCGGGCTATGGGAGTCCCTCTTCGACAATCTTCTCCTGGTGGTATTCCTCTTCGCCGGGCTACTCCCATTCTACGACCAAATAGTCGTCGGCATCACCCCCTCGCCGATCCTCCAGGGGGTGCTCTTCTTCGTCATCCTCTCCTGGTCCCAGACCCTTCTGGAGATCCCCTTTGACCTCTACGCCACCTTCGTGGTGGAGGCCCGCCACGGTTTCAACACCACCACCCCACGGCTCTGGCTGGTCGATCTGTTCAAGTCCCAGGCAGTAGGCACCATCATCACCTCCCTGGTGCTTGGGGCGATCTTCGCCCTGATGGGGTGGAGCGCCGGCCACTGGTGGCTCTGGGTATGGGGTTTCCTCGCCATCTTCAGCCTCTTCATGATGTTCGTCTCCCCCTACGTCATCGAGCCCCTGTTCAACAGGTTCGAGCCGGTGACCGAGGAGGGGCTGGAGGATGAGATCCGGGTCATGATGGAGAAGGCCGGGCTCAAGGTGGGGAGGGTGATGCAGATGGACGCCTCCAGGCGTAGCACCCACTCCAACGCCTACTTCACCGGCATTGGCAGGGTGAAGCGGATCGTCCTCTTCGACACCCTCATCCGGCAGATGACCCACGCCGAGATCGTCGCCGTGCTGGCCCACGAGATCGGCCACTGGAAGCTGGGTCATATCTGGAAGCGTCTCCTCGTGGTGGAGCTCCTCGCCCTGGTCGGCTCGTGGCTGGCCTTCTCCATCCTCGGGTGGCAGGGGCTCCCCGGCCTGCTCGGCTACTCCGGGCTTTCCCTGCCGGCAAGGCTGGTGATCCTCGGCTTCATCGCCTCCCTGGCCATGTTCCCGGTCACCCCTCTCTCCGCCTGGCTCTCCCGGCGGGACGAGTACGCCGCCGATCGCTTCGCCGCAGGGCTAACCGGTGACCCGGCCTCCCTGGCAACCGCCCTGGTGAAGCTCTCGGCGGAGAACCTCTCCAACCTCCACCCCCACCCTTTTTATGCCCGCTTCTACTACTCCCATCCGCCGGCGGCGGAGCGGGTCGGGCTACTGCTCTCCATGGCGGGGGAAGGGGGAGGGGAGTGACGCCGGCTACCCCCAGCGCGTCGGTTTTTCGGAGCTTGATAATGGGCGTGCATGCGGTTATTATGTTGCGACTTTGTTCCAAATCGGAGGTTTAGCAAATGACTCTGGATACTCTTTTTGCAAATATCAAGGGGCGCCTCGCCGGGATCAGCGATGGGGCCGCCAGGCTCGGGGTGATCGCCGAGGAGATCGCCGCATACTTTTCCGTCCGCCCCCACGAGATCGGCCTCTTCAGCGTGGACGAGAAGAAGCACGAGATCACCTTCCGCTGGCCGGTGAGCATGGCAAAGGTGGGGCATATCCCCCTGAATGCGGTGAACTCCCTGGTGGCCAAGACAGCCAAGGAGCGGAGCGCCACCATGGACAACTCCTTCGCCACCACCCGCCACCTCTTCATGTTCGAGCATATGCTGGCGGACAAGAGCGAGCGGATCTCGGCCCAGAAGGTGATGAGTGCGCCGATCGTCAGCGGGGGGGCGGTCACCGGGGTCATCCAGGTGGTGCGCAAGGGGGGGTCGCCAGTGGAGGCAGGTGAGGACTTCACCCCCCAGAACCTGGCCGACCTGGAGCGGATAGCCGCTGTCCTCGGCCACAACCGCATCTGAGCAGGGGGACTACCTTTCATGATACCTATTCATACCTACGCCAAGGGGGTGCTTGAGGAGCACGAGGGGGAGGTGGTCAGCGAGTACCCTCTCTCCCTAACGGTAAACGGCCGCGAGCTTGCCACCTTGGTGGCCTCACCCCACTCACTCAACTTCCTCGTCGCCGGCTTCCTCCGCCTCCAGGGGTTCATCTCCTCCCTGGACGATTTCGAGATGCTCTCCGTCTGCCAGGATTTCGGCGCCGCCAACGTGCGCATCAAGGGGGAGCTACCCGAGAAGCTCAGGCCGGTGCTAACCTCCGGTTGCGGCACGGGGATCAGCTTTTCCATGCCGGTGTCACTCCCCCAAACGGTGACGGAGCGTCGCTACACGCCGGAGCAGATCTTCTCCCTGATGGAGATGCTCGGCCGGGAGGCGGACCGCTACCGCAGCCACGGCGGCATCCACTCCGCCGCCGTCGGTGACGGGGAGCGGATGCTCGTCTATGCCGAGGACCTGGGTAGGCACAATACCCTGGACCGGATCGCCGGCGAGGCCCTCTTCAAGGGGGTGGAGCTCTCCGGCCTGATGCTGGTGACCTCCGGCCGGGTTTCAACGGAGATGGCCGCCAAGGCAGCCCAGTTGGGAATCTCCCTGATCGCCTCCCGTACCTCGCCAACGGACATGGCAGTAAAACTCTGCAGCGATGCGGGTATCACCCTGGTCGGCTATGTCCGGGGGGGACGCTTCCAGGTATACAGCCATCACCAGCGGCTCCTCCTGCCGGCGGGGAAAATCCCGGGGGTGACTGGGGTGATCCTGGCCGGCGGGAGGTCTAGCCGCATGGGTCGCAACAAGGCTCTCCTGGAGTTCGGCGGAAGTCCGCTCATCGAGACGGTCTACCGCACCATGGCCGGGCTCTTCGACCAGGTTGTTGTGGTGACCAACGATCCGGAGGATTACCAATTCCTCCCCTGCCCAAAAATTCCTGACATCTTCGTCGGCGGCGGCTCCATGGCAGGCATCCATGCCGGGCTCTCCTGGAGCAGCACCCAGCGCATCTTCGTGGCGGCCTGCGACATGCCGTTCCTTGACCCCGGGGTGGTGCGCGCCCTGGCAGGGCTCATGGGGGATGAGGACATCCTTGTCCCGGAGAGCGACGGCGGGCTGGAGCCGCTGCACGCCTTCTACGCCAAGGGGGCGATCCCAGCCATGGAAGAGGTCCTTACTGCGGAGCGGAAGAAGATCGTCGATCTCCTCCTGATTATGGGGGTAAGGGTTGTGCCCGCTCGGGAGGTGGCGCTGCTCTCTCCCGGATTCGCCTCTTTCCGCAATATCAACTTGCCCGAGGAGTACGCCCGGCTGACCAGCTGACCGGGCCATATCCCCTGTCATGGATATACCCATCATCCATCTGCAGTTCAGCAGCGTCGACCGTAGCAGCTCCCCCCCTGTCGCCACCCTGCTATCCTCCCTGAGAAAGGGGTTCCCCCCGGCGTTTCGCCGCGCAGCAGGCTGTGCGGCAGAGGGGGGGGAGTGTGGCCATGGCGGAGATTGCCCCTGCAAGACGGTATTCGGCCAGGAACTGGCCGCCGACCCTGCTGCCCTGCGGCGCTACCAGAAACCGCCACTCCCCTTTGCCTTCCGCCTGCAGCAGGCCAACAGTGACGGCGGCGGTGAAGGCCTGGGGCTGGTACTCTTCGGCGCGGCGGTGACGCACCTGGATCTTTTCGTCGCCGCAGCGCTGGACTTCCTTGCCCCCTGCTCGGGGGGGGGGTGGCGGGTGTCGGCCGTGGCTGCGGATGGGGTGCTGGTAGCCATCCCCCCAGGAACCTCCCCGGCCGAATTCCATTCCCTGCCAATTCTCTCTTTCGATGACCTGCTGGAGCCGTGTCCTGGAATGGTGACCGAGGTCACCATCGAACTCCTCTCGCCTGTGCGGCTCCTCCAGGGGGGTGCCCCAATGCGTCACATCCCCTTTGCCCCCCTGGCCGGGGCGCTATTCCGGCGGATCTCAGCCATGGCATACTACTATGGCGGCCGGGAGCTCCCCTTCGACTTCAAGTGGCTTGCCAGCCTGGCTTCCCAGGTTGCCTGCAGCCGGAGCGAGCTTGTCCGCACCCCCTCCGGGGTGGCCGGCCGGGTGACCTATGGCGGAGACCTGGAGGAGATCCTGCCGTTCCTCTCCCTGGGGAGTCTCCTCAACGTGGGGAAGGGTGCCGCCTACGGCATGGGGAGCTACCGGATACTCACCCCCTGAAGATGGCAATTCTAATCTTGGATGGTACACTTCTCTCAGCCGGACAGCCTGCGGCTGCCCCCATATTCCCAATAGACAACTGTTAAGGAGGACCGGTTTGAGCCGCACCGCGCTTCACAAATCCCCACGTCTCCTGCGAGGCATTGCCGTCACGCTCCCCATCCTTCTCCTCGCCGCTTGCGGCAAGCAGGAGAGCGGGGTGCTGCAGGGGTATGTGGAGGGTGAGTTCGTTTATGTCGCCTCCCCCCTCCCCGGTACTGTCACCCTGCAGGTTTCCAGGGGTAGCATGGCCAGGAGGGGGGACCCCCTCTTCGCCCTGGAGAGCGTGGCGGAGCGGGCCTCGCGGGACGAGGCTGCCAGGCGTCTTGCCCAGGCCAGGTCGGTTCTGGATGATGCCCGCAAGGGGGTGCGGCCGACGGAGCTGGCGGCCCTGGAGGCCCAGCTGCGCCAGGCAAGGTCCGCCCTCGGCCTGGCTGAAGCCGAGCTGGGGCGCCAGGAGCGGCTGTTTCGTTCCGGCACCGTCTCCGCCCAGGAGCTGGACCGGGCAAGGTCTGCCCGGGAACAGCAGCTGCAGCTCGTTGCCCGCATCGAGGCAGATATGCAGACCGCCAAGCTTGGGGCCAGGGGGGACCAGCTGTCTGCGGCCGCTGCCAATGTGAAGGCCCTGGAGGCCGTGCTGGCCAGGGCCGAGTGGGAGCTCTCCCAGAAGAGCCGCCCGGCTCCGGAGGATGCCCTGGTCTACGACACCCTCTACCGCAGCGGCGAGTGGGTGGCCGCGGGCCGGCCGGTGGTCTCCCTTCTCCCTGCCGGAAATGTCAAGGTCAGGTTTTTCGCCCCCCAGAGGAGCGTCTCCTCCCTCCACCCCGGGGATCAGCTCACTGTCTCGGTGGACGGCATCAAGGAGCCCCTCCCGGGCAAGGTCAGCTTCGTTTCCCCACGGGCTGAATACACCCCGCCGGTGATCTACAGCAAAGAGAGTCGCGCCAAGCTGGTCTTCCTCGTGGAGGCCAGCTTCCCGCCGCAGGTTGCTGCCCGCCTCCACCCCGGCCAGCCGGTGGACGTGCACCTGGGGCGCTGAAGATGGGTGACGGGTTCGCCATAGACGTGCGGGGGATGACCAAGCGGTTCGACGGCCGTACGGTGGTGAACGGCATCGACCTGCAGGTGGCGAGGGGGGAGATCTGCGGTTTCCTCGGCCCCAACGGCAGCGGCAAGACCACCTTCATCCGCATGCTCTGCGGCCTTCTTCGCCCCGACGGGGGGAGCGGCTCATGCCTCGGCTTCGACGTCATCCGGGATAGCGAGGCGATCCGTCGCCGTGTCGGCTACATGACCCAGCGCTTCAGCTACTATGAGGATCTCTCCATTGCCGAGAACCTTGAATTCGTCGCCCGGATGTTCTCCATCCCCGACCGGCGCCGCAGGGTGGATGAATGCCTGGATGAGCTGGGGCTCTCCGCCCGCCGCAACCAGCTGGCCGGCGAGCTCTCAGGGGGGTGGAAGCAGCGCCTCGCCCTGGCCGCCTGCACGCTGCACCGCCCAAGCCTCCTCCTCCTGGACGAGCCGACCGCCGGGGTCGACCCCAAGGCGCGCCGCATCTTCTGGGACAGTGTTCATGATCTGTCCGCCGGGGGGATAACCGTGCTGATCTCCACCCACTACATGGACGAGGCAGAGCGTTGCCACTCCCTGGCTTACATCGCCTACGGCGACCTCCTCGCCAGGGGGAGCGGGGCGGAGATCGTCGCCTCTTCAGGGCTTGCCACCAGGGTTGTCACCGGCCCCGACCTCTCCAGTCTGGCGGCCAGGCTGCGCCCCCTCCCGGGGGTATGCCAGGCGGTGGCCTTCGGCCGGGAACTGCACGTTAGCGGTACCGACGAAGCCGCCCTTGACCTCTCCCTGGCTGGTTTCAGGGGGGAGGGGTACGAATGGTCACCCAGCGCTCCAGGGCTTGAGGATGTATTCATCCACTTCATGGATAAGGCGCGGGACAACTTCACGCCATGAAGGGGCCTTTTCTCTTCTCAATCCCCCGGCTCTGGGCCATCCTGGTGAAGGAGTTCATTCAGATGCGCCGCGATCGCCTCACCTTCGCCATGATGGTGGGGATCCCCCTGGTGCAGCTGATGCTCTTCGGCTTTGCCATCAACTCCGATCCCAAGCACCTGGCAACGGCCGTGCTCCTGGCGGACAGGGGGGCCCAGGGGAGGACCCTGCTCGCTTCCATCAAGGCGAGCGGCTACTTCGATTTTGTCAGGGAGGTGGGGAGCGAGGCCGAGGGGGGGGAGCTGCTGGCCCGCGGGGAGGCGCAGTTCTTCATCACAGTGCCGGCCATGTTCTCCCGAGAGCTGCTCAGGGGGGAGCGTCCGGTTCTCCTGGTGGAGGCCGATGCCACCGACCCGGCGGCAACCGGCAACGCCATCTCCGCCCTGCGCACCCTCGTGTCAGGCGCGCTGCAGCACGATCTTAAAGGGGCTCTTGGGT
Organism: uncultured Geobacter sp.; assembly: GCA_937871715.1. Classification (GTDB taxonomy): domain Bacteria; phylum Desulfobacterota; class Desulfuromonadia; order Geobacterales; family DSM-12255; genus CALMBF01. The sequence continues at coordinate 7,053 of CALMOE010000023.1, forward strand.
ATCTGGCACCTGGGGTGGAGCCGGTGGAGCTGCGCGTCCACCCCAGCTACAACCCGGAGGGGGTTACCCAGTACAATATCGTCCCGGGGCTGATGGGGGTTGTGCTGACCATGACCATGGTGATGATCACCGGGCTTGCCATAACCCGCGAGAGGGAGCGGGGGACCATGGAGAACCTCCTCTCCATGCCCACCAGGCCCCTGGAGGTGCTACTCGGCAAGATAGTTCCATACATCCTGGTCGGCTACCTCCAGGCGGGTCTGATCCTGCTGGCGGCCCGTTTCGTCTTCAATGTCCCCATGGCGGGGAGCCTGCCACTCCTGCTCTGTGTTGCCATGCTCTTCATCGTTGCCAATCTGGCGGTGGGGATAACCTTCTCTACCCTGGCACGCAACCAGCTGCAGGCGGTGCAGATGACCTTCTTCTTCTTCCTCCCCTCAATGCTCCTCTCCGGCTTCATGTTCCCCTTCCGCGGCATGCCGCTCTGGGCGCAGGCAGTCGGCGAGATATTACCCCTGACCCATTTCTTGAGGATCGTGCGGGGGATACTCCTCAAGGGGAACTCCATGGCGGAAGTCTGGCCTCAGCTCTGGCAGATAGGGCTCTTCGCCCTGGTGGCTATTGGGGTGGGGGTTGTCAGGTACAGGCGGACGCTGGACTAAAAGGCAGGTGCGAGGTGCGAGGTGCGGAGAGGTTTCCTTGTTCCTTTAACCTCGTTCCTCGTATCTGCCTCTCACCTTGATCCTGCTTCAATAGATGATGATGTAGTCGTGTTCCTGGGCGATTCTTGAGATCTCCAACTGGTCCTTGATGATGTAGCTCTTCCCCTCAAGGGTGAAGGTCCAGGTGCCGTCGCCGTTGTCCACGGCGCTTTCGATGAGGGTTTCAAAAAGAGCGGTCTTAACCATCATGGTTGTCTCCTCCTTGCGCCTGTGTAGCACTTTTTTTGCTGTCAGTAAAGCGTAAGGCATGATACATGTTTGTGTGATTCTTAATCTTTGTTTTCTCGCACAAGGGGAATTATGGTCAACGCGCGCTGCAGTGGCATCCTTCTCCATCCTACCTCCCTCCCCGGACCCGGGGGGATCGGCTCCCTCGGGGCGGAGGCCAGGCGTTTCGTGGATTTTCTCGCCGATGCCGGCCAGTCCCTCTGGCAGATCCTCCCCCTTGGGCCACCGGGTTGCGGCAACTCCCCATACTCATGCTTCTCCGCCTTTGCCGGCAACCCCCTGCTCATAGACCTGGACGACCTGATTGCCCACGGTGATCTCTCCAGGGATGACCTGGAGAGGGATTTCCCCGCAGGCCGGGTCGACTTCGAGGGGGTAAGCGGCTACAAGCTTGACCTGCTTCACCGGGCTGCCGAGCGCTTCTTCTCCGTTGGCGAGACCCCCAGGATGCATGCCTTCTGGCAGTTCTGCGACAGCACCTTCTGGCTCCACGATTACGCCCTCTTCATGGCAGCCAAGGGGCACTACGGCGGCAAGGCATGGAATCGCTGGCCCGAGCGTCTGAAGAGGCGGGATCCGGGCGCCTGTTCAGAGTGCTGCAGGCTGCTGGGGAGTGAGGTCGGTGCCCAGAAGTACATGCAGTGGCAGTTCTTCCGCCAGTGGCACGGGGTGCGCAGTTACGCCAATAGTCGAGGGATCAGGATCATCGGTGACGCGCCGATCTTCGTCGCCATGGATTCGGCCGATGTCTGGTGCAACCAGCAGATCTTCCGCCTCGATGCCGGCGGCCATCCGACTGTGGTTGCCGGGGTCCCCCCCGATTATTTCAGCAAGAGCGGGCAACGCTGGGGTAACCCCCTCTACGACTGGGGTAGGCTGGCGGAGGACGACTACGGCTGGTGGGTGGCCAGGGTGAGAAACGATCTCTCCCTTTACGACATGGTGCGCATCGATCACTTCCGCGGCTTCGAGGCCTACTGGGAGATCCCGGCCCACGAGCGTACAGCGGTCAGGGGCAGCTGGGTGAAGGGGCCTGGGGAGGGGCTGTTCCATGCGCTGAGAAGGCAGATCGGCGACCTACCCATCGTCGCCGAGGACCTGGGTATAATCACCCGGGAGGTGGAGATGCTGCGGGACGGTCTGGCCCTCCCAGGGATGAAGGTCCTCCAGTTCGCCTTTGACGGCGGCCCGGAAAACGCCTATCTCCCCCATAACCACTGCCACAACGCCGTGGTTTACAGCGGCACCCACGACAACGATACCACCAGGGGGTGGTTCGACTCCCTAGGGGGGGAGAAGCAGCAGAGGGTATGCGATTACCTGCGGTCAACCCCGGAGGATGTGGTCGATGTATTCATCCGCACCGCTCTCGGCTCGGTCGCCGATCTCGCCGTCATTCCTGTTCAGGATCTGCTGCAGCTTGACGGCTCGGCCCGGATGAACGTTCCCGGCGTTGCCGAGGGGAACTGGGGGTGGAGGCTGGAAGGGGGCGAGCTTACCCCCGAGCTGGGGCAGAGGCTGCGGGCGCTAACGGAAATGTACAACCGATTAGGTCAACAATGATTATTGACATACATGTAGTAAAACAGTAAGGATACCCCATTCCAATGAAAAGGAGGCAGTACCATGTCTGAACAGAAATTCAACTTCGATACCCTGGCCCTCCATGCCGGACATACCCCCGACTCCGAGACCCTCTCCAGGGCGGTACCGATCTATCAGACCTCTTCCTATGTGTTCAAGAGCTCCGAGCACGCAGCCAACCTCTTCGGCCTGAAGGAGTTCGGCAACATCTACACACGCCTGATGAATCCTACCACCGACGTGCTGGAGAAACGCCTTGCCCAGCTTGACGGCGGAGTGGGCGCCCTCGCCCTGGCATCCGGCCAGGCGGCTTCCACCTATGCGATCCTCAACATAGCCAGCGCAGGGCAGAATATAGTCTCCACCAGCTTCCTCTACGGCGGCACCTACAACCTCTTCCACTACACCCTTCCCAAGCTGGGGATTAATGTTAAGTTCGTCGACACATCTGATGCCGAGGCGGTCCGCCAGGCGATCGACGAGAATACCCGCCTGGTCTACATGGAGTCAGTGGGGAATCCGAAGAACAACGTGGACGATTTCGAGGCGATTGCCAAGGTTGCCCATGACGCCGGCATCCCCTTCGTGGTGGACAACACGGTCACCACCCCATACCTCTTCAGGCCTCTGGAGCATGGGGCGGACATCGTCGTCTACTCCCTCACCAAGTTCATCGGCGGCCACGGCACCAGCATCGGCGGGGCGGTTGTTGATGGCGGAACCTTCCCCTGGAACAACGGCAAGTTCCCGGAACTCTCCGAGCCGGACCCCTCCTATCACGGCCTCAACTACTGGGAGGCCCTGGGTAATCTCTCCTATATTCTCAAGATGAGGCTCACCCTGCTGCGGGACATGGGGGCGTGCCTCTCACCCTTCAACGCCTTCCAGATCATTCAGGGGATCGAGACCCTCCCCTTGAGGGTTGCCCGCCACGTGGAAAACGCACAGAAGGTCGCCGAGTGGCTGGAGAAGCACCCGCTGGTCTCCTGGGTCAACTACCCCGGCCTCCCCAGCCATCCCGACCATGCCAGGGCCAAGAAGTACCTCCCCAAGGGGAGCGGGGCGATCATCGGCTTCGGCATCAAGGGGGGGATAGAGGCAGGGAAGAAGTTCATTGACAACGTCAAGCTCCTCTCCCACCTGGCCAATATCGGCGACGCCAAGTCCCTGGTGATCCATCCCGCATCGACCACCCACCAGCAGTTGACCGCCGAGGAGCAGGTCTCCACCGGCGTGACTGCCGATTTCATCCGCCTCTCCGTGGGGATTGAGGATGTTAATGATATCGTCGCCGACATTGATCAGGCGCTGCAGGCCTCCCGTTAAACTAGAGTGGCCTAAAAATCAGAGTTGTTAAGGAGTGTCCGCATGCTGAAAGTTGTTGCCCTGATCGTCGCGCTTCTTCTTGTTACGCCGGTCTTTGCCCAGGATCTGGGCAAGGGCGAGGAGCAGAAAACCATCTATGCCATAGGCCTTGCCCTTGCAAAGAACATTGCAGTTTTCGACCTCTCCCCGGAAGAGTTTGCCATCGTGCAGAAGGGGTTCAGCGACGGTTTTGCGGGTAACAGGGCAGAAGTTGAACTCTCCGCCTACAACGAAAAGCTGCAGCAGTTCGCCAGGGCCAGGCGCAAGGCTCTTGGTGAGAAGATGGCTGCCATCAACAAGGACTTCGTTGTAAATGCCTCCAAGGAGAAGGGGGCGGTGAAGACGGCCTCCGGGGCGGTCTTCATCTCCGTGACGGAAGGGAAGGGGGACTCTCCCAATGGGACCGACAGGGTTAAGGTGAACTATCGCGGAACCCTGACCGACGGCAGGGAGTTCGACAGCTCCTACAAGCGGAACAGGCCGATCGAGTTCAGGCTCGACGGAGTGATCAAATGCTGGACCGAAGGGGTGCAGATGATGAAACCCGGTGGCAAGGCCAGGCTTGTCTGCCCATCTGACACCGCCTATGGCGACAAGGGGGCCGGGGAGATGATTCTTCCCGGTGCCATACTGCAGTTCGAGGTGGAGCTGCTGGAGGTAATAAAGTAACGTCGGCGCAGCGTTCCAGTTGCAGCAGTTCGGTAAGATCCCGGCCCTTGCCCCTTCTTGGGGGGGTGCCGGGATCTTCTTTTTTTGGATTGGTTGGCAAGCGCAGGTTCTCCCGAGTAGTGTATACCGGGAGAGTCGAAAAAAGAGGTTGACCTTTTCGGTAGAGAGGTGTTACAAAGCACGTCCGTTTCGCAGCGGCAGGATTAAGGCGAAGCGGAGGCAGTCAGCTCTTTGTAAAAAAATAGAAGTCCTGAAAAAAAGTAGTTGACTGGGACGAGACGAGTTAGTATAGTTTGCGGCTCCACAGGCGAGGCAGGAAGAGGCCGGTGGGGAGCGAGACGATCTTTAAAAAAGCTGCAGCTGAAAAAAAGTAGTTGACAGGATGGGGTTGGTTGAGTATGATCCAGCTTCTGTTCGCAACGAAAAGCGGCGAGCGACTGGTCTTTGAAAACTGAATAGTAGAGAACGAATTGTGGGTTCTTTAAATTAATTTGAGAACTGCTTTAAGTGAGCGGTTCAAGCTTTTTCAGTAAATAAACTGGAGAGTTTGATCCTGGCTCAGAACGAACGCTGGCGGCGTGCCTAACACATGCAAGTCGAACGGGATCCAGAGCTTGCTCTGGTGAGAGTGGCGCACGGGTGAGTAACGCGTAGATAATCTGCCTGGTGATCTGGGATAACACTTCGAAAGGGGTGCTAATACCGGATAAGCCCACGGAGTCCTTGGACTCTGCGGGAAAAGGGGGGGACCTTCGGGCCTTCCGTCATCAGATGAGTCTGCGTACCATTAGCTAGTTGGTAGGGTAAAGGCCTACCAAGGCGACGATGGTTAGCTGGTCTGAGAGGATGATCAGCCACACTGGAACTGAGACACGGTCCAGACTCCTACGGGAGGCAGCAGTGGGGAATTTTGCGCAATGGGGGAAACCCTGACGCAGCAACGCCGCGTGAGTGATGAAGGCCCTTGGGTCGTAAAGCTCTGACAGAGGGAAAGAAATGCATGGTGGCTAATATCCACTGTGCTTGACGGTACCCTCAAAGGAAGCACCGGCTAACTCCGTGCCAGCAGCCGCGGTAATACGGAGGGTGCGAGCGTTGTTCGGATTTATTGGGCGTAAAGCGCGTGTAGGCGGTTTTATAAGTCTGATGTGAAAGCCCCGGGCTCAACCTGGGAAGTGCATTGGATACTGTAAGACTTGAATACGGGAGAGGGCAGTGGAATTCCTAGTGTAGGAGTGAAATCCGTAGATATTAGGAGGAACACCGGTGGCGAAGGCGGCTGCCTGGACCGATATTGACGCTGAGACGCGAAAGCGTGGGTAGCAAACAGGATTAGATACCCTGGTAGTCCACGCCGTAAACGATGAGTACTAGGTGTTGCGGGTATTGACCCCTGCAGTGCCGCAGCTAACGCATTAAGTACTCCGCCTGGGAAGTACGGTCGCAAGACTAAAACTCAAAGGAATTGACGGGGGCCCGCACAAGCGGT
>CALMOE010000024.1 GCA_937871715.1 uncultured Geobacter sp.
TCCTCCACCACCTCCAGCCCCTTCAGGCGAGACGAAACCACCGGACGGCCACAGGCCAGGTATTCGTATAGCTTGAGCGGCGAGTACCCGGAATCCTGGTCGGCCTTGTTGATGAGCGGCAGGGTCATCAGGTGGCAGCAGGCCACGTACCGGGGCACCTCCTGGTAAGGGACGGCGCCAGTGAAGACGATGTTGTCCCCGAATCCCTCACGGATCACCCGTTCTTCGAGCGTCTTCCGCATGACGCCGTCGCCGACGATCAGAAAGACGATCGAGCGGTCCCTGGCCAGCACCTGCATGGCAGCCTCCACCAGAACCTCAACGCCGTGCCAGGGGGAGAGGTTGCCGACAAAGCCGACGTAACGCTTCCCGGACGCAAGGCCGAGCGCCGCCAGCGACTCCTCCCGCGGCAGCGGCCGGAACAGCTCGGTATTGGCGGCGTTCTGGACCACCGCCACCATGTCCGGATCGAGGCCATAGGTGTCGACGAGCCCCTGCTTGATCGGCTCGGTCACGGTGATGACACGGGCCGCCAATCGCATCTTGCAGCGCATCAGCCATGCGGCCAGCCGGTATTTCAGCGGCGAGAATCCGTAACGGGCCCCCTCTTCGAGGATCGGTCCGGGCAGCTCCACCACCAAAGGAGAGCGGCAGAAGAGCGCCGCCAGGATCGAGGCGAAGTCAAGGGCCGAGTTGCGCACATAGACCACGTCCGGCCTCCCCTTGAGGGCCTGGAGGATCACGCCTGACAGCAGGAAAAGCTGATAGCTCAGGTCCATGACGAACCGGACCCGCAGGTGCGGAGCGCGACGGATGGTCAGGTTGGAGCCGGCCAGGCCCTCCATGGCCGGATCGCCGCCATACACCCAGAGGTGCACCTCGTTGCCCCGGGCCGCAATGCGCGACCACTTTTCCAGCAGATGGACCCGCTGGGCGTCGGGCACCCCCAGATCGACGATCGACAGGACGAAAATGCGCATACCCGCAGCAGGCTTGCCCATGCTCACCCTACAACACTGCGCAGCACGCGCTTGACCCCCCGCAGGGTGCGGTAGAGCGGGCTGTTGATAATGGTCGGGTAGTCGCGGTGCGACTTGACCGGTGCGGCCATGATCTCTGCGAACTCCGCCTCGGTGATGCCGAGTTTCTTGACGACATACTCGCGGTCCTCGGCCATCATCCGATCGGTGTACGGATTCTCCAGCAGTTCGGCCAGCGCCTCCTCCCGGTTTATCTGGCCGGAACAGATCAGGGTCGACAGGTGGGCCTTCCGCTTGTCGATGCCGAACTTCCTCGGCAGGATGTACCCCTGAAAGAAGCGGGTATAGACCGACTCGTAATGCTTGCCGCCGTAGTACTTCCACCCCAGCTCGTCCTGCAGTACGTGCATCACCTCTTCCTTGACGTAAGGGACATAGTCGAGGATCTGGAGGACCTGTACCTTCTTCGTCCGCTTGAGGTACTTGGCCTTCAGGTGGCTGAAATGGGGAAAGGTCTTGAGCGGTACGCGGCCGAACTGCCGCTGGATTCCCTCGATGTAGGACCAGTCGTGGACGCCGTAGGTCCAGGAGTTGGGCAGGATCCCCTCGGTGACGATGTTGTTGCCCGACAGGACGTAGGAGATCCCCTTCTTGACGGCCAGATCGTAGATCACCGCGCCGATGGCGTGGTCGGTCGGGATCTCGGCATCAGGCACCGAGGCCTTCAGGAAGGAGAGTTGCAGGTCCTTGAACTCCTCCCAGTCGAGCACGTAGGTGAACAGGTCGATGTCCAGCTTCTTGAGCACGTTCTCGATGTTCTTGACCGCCAGCTCCGAGTCCCAGCCGTTGTCCATGTGCACCGCCAGGACGCGCAGCCCCAGCTGTTTGGCCAGATAGGCCACGTAGGTGCTGTCGACGCCGCCGCTCACCCCGGCGATGCAGTCGTACTCCTTGCCTGCACCGGCGGCCTTCATCCGGGCCACGTAGCCGTCGAGCATCCGGCGGCCCTCCTCGTCGTTGTGCAGGGAGGTCCTGGCCAGCTGTTCGTACGACCGACAATGGTTGCAGACGCCATCGGCATCAAACTCGATGAATGGATCAGATGTGTCCATGACGCATCTGGTGCAAACCCTGTGCTGCATATCTGAATCCTTTCTTGCGCTCACAGT
>CALMOE010000025.1 GCA_937871715.1 uncultured Geobacter sp.
GTGTATAAGAGACAGATAGCGGTAGATCGGCCAGAGTGCTGCCGCGGCAGCAGCGGCGGCGCCACCAGCCAGAAACGTAATGAGAAATTTTCGCCTGCCGGCACTCTCCATATAACCTCCGCTGCATGGATGTCGCTTGACTATTTATAGCCTGTAGCGGCAGCATTGCAAGGGGCGGCGAGGTTGAAACGCCGGCATTATGTGGTATAGAACTACATTCGTGAGCCAATCGCCACCGTATCCTCACCAGAGCCGGGCAAAAGGTGTGAGAGAGATGCATCCCAGCGGCAGATCCACGCAAAAACGGGGAAAGATCCGGCCTGCCATGGCTCTTACAATGGCGGTCCTCTCCCTCTTCGTGGCCACTTCCCGGTGGCAGCCGGCCTCGGCCCATGTTGCCCACGAGGAGAAGGGGGAACCGCTTGAGGTCAGCGAACGGTTGGGGAGCAGGGTCCCTCTGGGGCTTATCTTCCGCGACGAGTCCGGCAAAGCCGTCCGCCTGGGAGAGCTGATCAGCGGGCCGACGGTCATCATCCCCGGCTACTACCGCTGCACCAACGTCTGCAGCTTCCAGCAGGCGCGGATGGCGGAAACCGTGGGGAAGCTGGAGAAAACCCCTGTCAGGGATTACCGGATCATCTCCATCAGCTTCGACGAGACGGAAGGGGCGGAGCTGGCCAGCCGGAGCAAAAAAATGCACCTTACCCCCCTGGGGGAGGGTTTCCCCCCCGAGGGGTGGCGTTTCCTCACCGGTGATGCCGCCAGCATCCGGCCGCTCCTTGAGGCCATCGGCTTCGGTATCAGGCGCCAGGGGGGGGAGTTCATCCACCCGGTGGCCAGCATAGTCGTCTCCGGTGACGGCACCATCGTCCGCTACCTCTACGGCATCACCATCCTCCCCAAGGATCTCTCCCTGGCGATCGGCGAGGCCAGGAGCGGCATCATCGGCGCACCGCTGCGCAAGATGGTGGATTTCTGCTTCACCTACGACCCGGCGGGGAGGACCTACGTCTTCAACCTGCTTCGTGTCAGCGCCACGGTGGTCATCATCACCCTGGCGGCTTTCATGGCTTTCCTCCTGTTTGGCGGCAAGAAGCGCCGCAAGGAGCGGCCTGAAGCCTGACCCGCGCGGGACGGCTTCCTTTTCCGGAGGTTGGATGGACAAGGCAGCAACGGCACAAAACAGTTTCTGGAACGACACTGGCAGAAGCGGGCTCACTGCCTGGATCTTCTCCACCGACCACAAGCGGATCGGCCTCCTCTACCTCTACTCCACCACGGGTTTCTTCCTCGCCGGGGTCATCCTCGGCCTCATCCTGCGCATCGAGCTGATGGCCCCCGGCCGGACCATCATGGATCCCAGGACCTACAACGCCCTCTTCACCCTTCACGGGGTGACCATGATCTTCCTCTTCATCCTCCCCGGCTTCCCCGGTGCCTTCGGCAACCTGGTGATGCCGATCCAGATCGGCGCCAGCGACGTTGCCTTCCCCCGCCTGAACCTCCTCTCCTGGTGGCTCTACATGGCCGGCGCCCTGATCGCCCTCAGCTCCCTCTTCACCGGAGGGGGCCCGCCGGACACGGGCTGGACCTTCTACGTCCCCTTCAGCACCCGCACCGGAACCAACGTCACCCTGGCAGTTTTCGGGGTCTTCGTCATCGGTTTCTCCGCCATCCTCACCGGCATGAACTTCATCACCACCATCCACCGCCTCAGGGCAAAGGGGATGACCTGGGGGCGGCTCCCCCTCTTCACCTGGTCCCTCTACGCCACCGCCTGGGTGCAGATCCTCGCCACACCTATCCTGGCCATCACCCTGCTGCTGGTCATGGCCGAACGGCTCCTGGGAACCGGCCTGTTCGACCCCGGCCGGGGGGGGGACCCCCTCATGTACCAGCACCTCTTCTGGATCTACTCCCACCCGGCGGTCTACATCATGATCCTCCCCGCCATGGGGGCGATCTCGGACATCATCCCGGTCTTCTCCCGCAAGCCGGTCTTCGGCTACAAGATGATCGCCTTCTCCAGCGTCGCCATCGCCGCCGCGGGGTCGCTAGTCTGGGGGCACCACATGTTCACCAGCGGCATGAGCGACCGGGCGGTGCTGGTATTCTCCCTCCTCACCTTCATCGTCGCCATCCCCTCGGCCATCAAGGTCTTCAACTGGGTCTCCACCCTCTACAAGGGGTCCATCTCCCTGGAGGCCCCCATGCTCTTCGCCCTCTCGTTCATCCTCCTCTTCTCCATCGGCGGCCTGGCAGGCCTGATACTGGGGGCCGCGGCCACGGACGTACACGTGCACGACACCCAGTTCGTCGTCGGCCACTTCCATTACGTCATGTTCGGCGGCACCGGCTTCGCCTTCTTCGCCGCCATGCACTACTGGCTCCCAAAGTTCTTCGGCCGCCGCTATCGGGAGAAGCCGGCAATCATCGCCTGGGGGTTGATGTTCACCGGCTTCAACATCCTCTACTTCTCCATGAAGATCCTGGGGATGAGAGGGATGCCACGCCGCTACTACGACTACCTCCCCGAGTTCGCCGACCTGAACCTAGCGGCCACTGTGGGGAGCTGGATACTGGCCCTGGGGGTGGCAATGATGTTCGTCAACCTGGTGAGCGGCCTCCTCAGGGGCGAGCCATTCACCGGCAACCCCTGGGGGGGGGCCACCCTGGAGTGGAGCGTGGCGACCCCACCCCCCACGGAAAACTTTGCGGAAGAGCCGGTGGTGACTCACGGGCCGTACGACTTCACCGCTGCGGGGAGGCGATGATGGAGCATGGCGGGCACCGGGACGGCTTCGCCGCAAAACTGGGGATGTGGCTCTTCCTCTTCACCGAGATACTCCTCTTCGGCGGGCTGTTCCTCCTCTATGCCGTCTACCTGCGGCGCTACCCGGCAGAGTTCGCCATGGGGGGGAGACAGCTCGACTGGATGCTCGGCACAGCCAACTCGGTCATCCTCCTCACCAGCAGCCTCTGCGCCGCCATGGGGGTGACCGCCCTGCAGCGGGACGAAAGCCGCCGGGCGGTGGGGCTGCTCTGCGCCACGATCCTCTGCGCCGCCGGCTTCCTGGCAATAAAATACTTCGAGTGGAGCGCCAAGATCGGCCACGGCGTCTACCCCGGCTCGGAACGCCTGAAAAGCGGCCCGGCGGGGGAGTCGATCTTCTTCTCCCTCTACTACATGACCACCGGCATCCACGGACTGCACGTCATCATCGGCGCCGGGCTACTTGCCTGGATCTCCGTGAGAGTGGGGTTTGGAAAGATCCCGGCCGACAACCTTATTCTCCTGGAGAACGGCACCCTCTACTGGCACTTGGTGGACCTGGTCTGGATCTTCATCTTCCCCCTCTACTACCTGGTGCTCTGAAGGAGCTGTCATGGACGGACAACGGCACACCATCATCGGCTACGGCACGCTGACTGCAGTCTGGGTCGCCCTCCTGCTCCTCACCGCCCTGACGGTGGGGATAACCCGCCTGGAGTTGGGGGGGTACAGGGTGCTTGGGGCACTGGTGGTCGCCTCCCTCAAGGGGGGGCTGGTGATCGCCTTCTTCATGCAGATGAAGTCCGAGGGGGGGCTTCTGCGCCTCTTCCTGCTCATCGCCGTCGTCACCCTGGCTATCTTCATCGGCTTCACCTTCTTTGACGTACTCTACCGCTAGAGGAGACTCCGTGAACCGGACGCAGTTCATGACAACCGGCCAGGCCGTCGACCCGGCGTTCTACTTCATCTTCGGCGCCAGCCTCATCCTCTTCATCGCCATTGCCGCGGCGATGATCTTCTTCGTCATCCGCTACCGCCGCTCCAAATTCCCGGAGCCTACCTCAGCCGTTGCGGCCAACATCTGGCTGGAGATCCTCTGGACTATGCTCCCGACCATCCTGGTGCTGGCCATGTTCTGGTACGGCTGGCAGGGGTACCTGGGGCTGCGCAGAGTGCCGCCAGGCGCCATGGAGGTGACCGCCACGGCACGTATGTGGTCGTGGAGCTTCGCCTATCCCGGCGGCAGGACGAGCCCGAAGCTGTACGTGCCGGTGGGGAGGCCGGTGAAGATCACGCTGGAGTCGGCAGACGTCATCCACGGCTTCTTCATACCCGCCTTCAGGGTGAAACGGGACGTGGTGCCGGGGATGAAGGGGGATGCCTGGTTCGTTGCCGAGAAAAAAGGGAGTTACGACCTGTTCTGCTCCTCCTACTGCGGCACCGGCCACTCGGCCATGGTCACCACCGTGGAGGCGCTACCGGCGAAGGAATTCGAGGAGTGGCTGGCGGATGGCGGCAGAGGGGAGGCCAGCGCTGCGGCCGATGGCAGGAAGCTGGCTGAAGCGAAGGGGTGCCTGGGGTGCCACTCCCTCGACGGCTCCCCAAAGGTGGGGCCCAGCTTCAAGGGGATCATGGGTCGCAGTGAAGTCGTCCTCACCGGCGGCAAGGAGCGGAGCATCACCGTGGACAGGGAGTATCTGCGGCGATCCATCCTGCAACCCTCCGCGGATGTGGTCAAGGGGTTCCAGCCGGTAATGCCCCCCTACCCCGCCCTCTCCCCGGCCGAGCTGGAGGCGCTGCTGGAACTCCTCGGGGGGCTGAAATGAGCCCCCACGAAACAGAGATCCTCCCCCTCTCCGGTGCGCAGGCATGCGTCCCCCCCACTGCCGAACCGCTCACCATGCCGATGGCGCTACTGCTCCTTGCCAAGCCCGGCATCGTCGCCGCCGAGATGCTGGCAGGGGTGGCGGGGGCGCTCCTCGCCTCTCCGTCCGCATCAGCGGCGGACCTCTGCCTGCTGCTCCTGCTGCTCGCCCTAGGTGCGGGGGGAGCAGCAATGGCAAACTGCCTGATGGAGGAGGAGTCCGACAAAAGGATGCAGCGCCTCGCCCGCAGGTGCCGTGCCCTGGAGGTGGCCGGCAGGGGGCTGGTATTCTGCCTTGCAGCGCTTTTCACCCTGGCAGCCGCCGCCATCGCCCTTCTCTACTTCACCCCGCTGGCAACCATGCTCCTCCTGGCGGCTTCATCGATCTACATCGCCATCTACACCGGCTGGCTGAAACGGAGAACCCCCTGGAGCCTCCTTGCCGGCGGCATCCCCGGCGCGCTGCCGCCGCTGATCGGCGCCGCGGCGGTCGGGTGGGGCCTGACAACGGCAGCGTTTCTCCTGGCACTCATCATCTACCTCTGGCAGCTCCCCCACTTCCTCTTCCTGGCACTGCACTGCCGGAACCAGTACCTCCTTGCCGGCATCCCGGTACTCCCGGCAACCCACGGAGTGGAGGCCACCCGCAGGCTCACCCTCGGCGCATCCCTGGCGCTCATCCCAGTTAGCGGCATCTTCTGCCTCGTTGCCGGTCATGGCCACGGGATCACCGCATTTTACCTTGGCCTCGCCATCTCCTTCTCCCTCTGCAGCTACCATCTCCTCTACCGGAAGAGAGGCTACCGCCTGGGGTTCAACCTCTCCCTTGCCTACATGACCATCCTCCTCATCGCCGTGATCTGCGGGACAATCAGCGGCGCATCTGGCTGATCTGAAAAGGAGCGGTTGCAAAAAAACGTGTTATACTAACGGCAGCATTGCTCCAGCCCTTAACCGCTGCAGCCAGTACACCACAAGGAGTAGGCCCCATGAAAAAACATCTCGCCATAACAGCCACCTTTGTCGCCACCCTCACCGCCACCTCCCTCTTTGCCGCCAGCGGCGAAGAGCTCTTCAAGAAGCACTGCTCCGCCTGCCATCCGGACGGGGGTAACGTGGTAAACCCGAAGAAGAGCCTCTCCAGGAAGGACCGGGAAAAGCACGGCATGAAGGACGCAAGCTCCCTGGTGAAGAGCATGCGCAACCCTGGGCCGGGGATGGCCAGGTTCGACAAGAACACCCTGCCGGACAAGGACGCCAAGGCTGTCGCCGACTACATCCTCAAGACCTTTAAGTAGCCCATCAGCCGCAGATCAACGTGAAAAGGCCTCCCGATATCCGTCGGGAGGCCTTTTTTTGCCGAATGCGACTAGAGCGCAGTGCCCTAGCCGATCTCGTTCATCTTCAGCACGCTCTTGGCGGTTATCAAATCGCCCACGGCAGCCGCATATCTCCTGTAATGGTCGGAGCCCAGGTGCCTCTGCAGGCAGGCCATGCTCTCCCAGTTCTCGTAGAAGACGAAGACGGTCGGGTCGTCCAGATCCTGATGCAGCCGGTACTCCAGACACCCCTCTTCGCTCCTGGTCGGGGCTATCAGACCTAGCAGCTCGGGCCGGACGGTTTCCACTGCATCGGCCCGCACCGTAAGCCTGGCGACAACGGTTACTTTTGACATTTTTCCCTCCTCTCATGGGCCTTCCGGCCGTGGACCCGCTCGTATGCCCTGCAGAACGGGCAGATCTCCACCTCCACCTTCTGCACGAAGGCATGGACAATACCCTTCTGGTGGTAACGGGCATGGAGGCAGACCGGGCAGCACTCGCACACCCTGGCAAGGGCCCGGTCCAGGGGGGTGACGCCGCGGTCATCGCTGGCGCTATTCATGAATCCTCCTTGTGGGCAGACCATGCGGCATACCGCCTTGACTTCACTTGCCATGGATCTCCCCGGTTTTCCGCGCCCAAAATCAGTGACACTTGCCGATTTTACGCAGCACCCAGAGGCCTATTCCCTGTCCAGGTTCAGCCAGGTCTGCGCCACGTCGAGCATGCGGTTGGCGTAACTCCACTCGTTGTCAAACCATGCCATGAGTTTGAGCAACTTGCCGACGCTCACCCGGGTCTGGGTGCCGTCGATGATCGCCGAACGCGGGTCGGTATTGAAATCCACCGAAGCGTGGGGCTCTTCGGTGTACCCCATAAGCCCCTGCATCGGGCCATCGGAGGCTTCGCGGAAGAGGGCGTTGACCGAGGCGGCATCGGTGGGGCGCCGCAGGTTTACGGCCAGGTCCATCAGCGAGACATTGATGGTGGGCACGCGCAGGTGAAGGCATTGGAAGCGGCCACCTAGCGCCGGCATCATCTTGCCGATCCCCTGACTGAGACCGGTATCGACGGGCACCATGGACTGCATGGCGCTGCGGGTCAGCCGCAGGTCCGTGTGGTGATAGCTGTCGATCACCGGCTGATCGTTCATGGCCGAGTGGATGGTGGTGGTGACCCCGTTTTCGATGCCGTACTCCCGGTCGAGCAGGTGCAGGATGGGGACGATGCAGTTGGTGGTGCAGGAGCCGCAGGAGACCACCCTGTGCCCGGGCCTGAGGTCACCGCTGTTGAAGCCGTGGACGATAGTGGCGTCCACATCCGCATCGGCGGGCTGGGAAAGGAGCAGTCGACCCGCTCCCCGGGTCAGGTGGCGTTCGGCGGTGGCGCGGTCGGTAAAGCTGCCGGTACACTCGAGAACCAGATCCACATCCAGCTCTTTCCAGGGCAGGTTGTCGGGGTCCTTCTCGTTCAGGGCCCGGATGCGGTCGCCGTTGATCAGCAGGTGGGTGCCGTCGTTGCGCACTTCCACGGGGAAGCGGCCGTGGGTGGTATCGTAGCGGGTCAGGTAGGTCAGGGTATCGAGATCGGACAGTTCATTTATGGCCACCACCTGAAGATCGCTGCGACGATGATCGACATAGAGCGCCCTCAGGACGCTCTGACCGATGCGGCCGTAGCCGTTGATGGCAAGGCGGAATTTTCCGGGGATTCTGGACATGGCAACTCTCGGGAAGAAGGTGAAAAATCAAAGCGCCTGAGCAGTCGATCTGCCAGGACCCCGATTGTCTTCCACTGCGATGCGGTTGTCAACTATCAGACTTGCCGCTTTCTCACAAATCGCCGGGAAACCTCATCTGCCTGCCCTCCCCGGGGAGGACCTTTTGCCTGCCCGCTTGGGATTCGCGGCAATATGGCGCCTGCAAGCAGTACCAAAGACTTGCGGAATTCCGGGGATATCCATGACAAGTAAAGTCACGGGGAAAGCGCCCATCGGTGTGGCGCGACTGGCGAAGCGTTACGGCGCGCCGGAGATCGCCATCGCCTTTTTCATCCCGTTGCGGCATCCAGCCTGATTGACTAGCTTAGCTGGAGCGCGGCTATTGCGGAGCGACAGTTGACCCGAGTTCCTTAATCGCCCTGCGGAGCCGCTCAACGGACCGCTCCCTCCCCAGGATCGCCATCACCTCGAAGATCCCCGGCGACGACGCTGCCCCGGTCAGTGCCAGCCTGACGAGGGGCCCAACCTTTGCCAGCTTGATGCCGGTTTCGTCGCAGTACCCCTTGAAAAGACGCTCGAGATGCTCAGCATCGAACAGCTCCAGCGTCTCCAGGCGTCCCGCCAGCATTTCCACAGGGGAAAGCATTTCGCTGCCTACATGTTTTTCCACAACATCGTCAGCCAAGTCCACCCCATCCAGGAAATAGAAACGCGCCATGTCGGCCATCTCCACCAGCGTCCTTGCCCGCTCCTGCAGGGATCTCACCACTGCATGCAGATAGGGACCAGGGGTTGCCGACACCCCCTTTGCGGTCAGGAACGGCACCAGCAGCCCGGCGATGCGTTCCGGGTCTCCGCACCTGATGTAATGGCTGTTCAGCCAGATCAGCTTGTCGGGGTTGAAGACTCCGGCCGAACGACCAACCTGCTCGATGGAGAAGAGCCGTACCAGCTCTTCCCGGCTGAAAATCTCCTGATCGCCGTGGCTCCAGCCGAGCCGCACCAGATAGTTGATCATCGCCTCAGGCAGAATCCCCATATCCCGGTAGGCCATGACCCCGGTCGCGCCGTGACGCTTGGAGAGCCGCGTCTTGTCGGCCCCCAGGATCATCGGCACATGGGCGAACTGCGGCAGCGGGAAGCCGAGCGCCTGGTAGAGGAGGATCTGTCGCGGGGTGTTGTTGACGTGGTCATCACCACGGATGACCGTCGTGATCCCCATGGTCGCGTCATCGACGACCACCACGAAGTTGTAGGTGGGGGTGCCATCGGAACGCTGGATGATCAGGTCGTCCAACTCCGCATTTTCGAAGGCAACCGGCCCCTTGATCAGGTCGTTGAACAGCGTCTGCCCGCCCTGGGGGGCATGGAAGCGGACCACGTACGGTCTGCTCTCATCCGCCTCCTGCAGCTGCCTGCAGGTGCCGTCGTACTTGGGCTTGGCGCCGCTGGCCAGCGCCTGTTCGCGCTTCGCCTCCAGGGTTTCGCCGGAGCAGTAGCAGCGATAGGCCTTCCCCTCGCTGAGCAGCTTGGCCACATACTCCCTGTACATGTCGAAGCGGTCGGTCTGGTAGATCGGCCCCTCGTCGTAATCGAGTCCGAGCCACTCCATGGCATCCAGAATCGCGTCGATCGACTGCCGGGTCGAGCGGGCGACGTCCGTATCCTCGATGCGCAGCACCAGGGTCGTCCCGTGCTTGCGTGCCAGCAGCCAGTTGAACAGCGCCGTGCGCGCACCGCCTATATGCAGATGCCCGGTCGGGCTTGGTGCAAAGCGTAATCTGTCAGCATTCATCATTTCACCCGGTTTCCGGTGGATTGCCACCACAAACTAAAAGCGACCCGCCATGGACGGGTCGCTTTCTCAATGTCCGCAAGTTTCCGGACGGACCCTATCTCCTGAGTTCCCCCAGGGCGGATTCGATGATCTGCATCCCCCGCTCCAGCTCTTCATCGGTTATCACCAGCGGCATCAGGGTGCGGATCACGTTGCCGTAATTGCCGCATGCCAGCACGATCAGCCCCTTCTCGTAACAGAGACTGACCAGCTTTTTCGCCTCGTCCGTTGCCGGCTCCTTGGTTTCGCGGTCGCGCACCAGCTCCAAGGCCAGCATCGGCCCCTTGCCCCGCACCTCGCCGATGAGCTCGTGCCGCTGCTGCATCTCCCGGAAACGGCTCAGCATCCGCTCGCCCAGTTCCTCGCCCCGCTGGAGCAGGCCATCGTTGATCATGACGTCGAGCACCGCCTGGGCAGCGGCCAGGGCCACCGGGTTCCCGCCGTAGGTGCTCCCCAGCCCGCCGACATGGGAGGTGCTCATCACCTCGGAGCGCCCGGTCACCGCACTCAGCGGCATGCCGCCGGCAATGCTCTTCGCCGTGCAGATGATATCCGGGGCAACATCCCAGTGATCGATGGCAAAGATCTTGCCGGTCCGTCCCATGCCGGTCTGCACTTCGTCGATGATCAGCAGGATGCCGTACTTGTTGCAGATCTCCTGCAGACGGGGGAAGTACTCGGGGGGGGGAGTGACGAAGCCACCCTCGCCCTGGACCGGCTCCGCAATCACGGCCGCCGTCTTCTCCGCCGCCACGTAGTTGATGAAAAACTCCTCCAGTTGATCTGCGCAGGCAGCCTTGCACTCGGGGTGCTTGAGCCCCAGGGGACAGCGGTAGCAGTAGGCATAGGGCATGCGATAGGTTTCGGCGGCAAAGGGGCCGTAGCCGAGCTTGTAGGGCTTGATCTTGCTGGTCAGGCTCATCCCCATGTTGGTGCGACCATGGAAGGCGTTGGCAAACGAGATCACCGCTTGCCGATCGGTGGCGTGCCGGGCGATCTTGACCGCATTTTCCACAGCCTCCGCGCCGGAGTTGAGGAACATCGTCATCTTGTCGAAACTGCCCGGAGCCAGTTCGTTCAGCCTGGCGGCCATATCCACATAAAGGTCATAGGGGACGATGTGAAAGCAGGTGTGGAGGTACTTCTCCGCTTGGGTCTTGATGGCATCCACCACCTTGGCGTGACAGTGTCCGACGTTGATCACGCCGATCCCCCCGGCAAAGTCGATCAGTTCGCGACCATTCGCATCCGTGATGATGGCGCCCCGGGCATGCTTGACAAAAGAGGGGGTGGCTACCGTGAGGCCCGGGGGAACATGCTTCTTGAGCAGCTGTGACAACTCTTCATTCGTTCTCATACTTAGGTTAACTCCTTGCAGAATTTGTAACGGCACGCAACGGCACAATCGCCATTCATTGCAAACATCAACTGGATGAACTTTTCTATGGGTTGGCAATAACCGTACCAATGCAACCATCATGTCATCCCGAGCATGGGAATATCCATGTTTATCAGTGGTTATGAGTTTCACACGGACGCTCTCGCCCTTAACCTGGCCGGCGCTGTCTGATACGCAATCCGATGCCTTACTGCATCGTTAATGCGCTTCTGCATCACGCATTCTCCGGGACACACCTGCCGGCCAGAGGCAGGTGACCCGCGCCCTGCTAATATCCTGTTATCACAAGCGTTTCAGCCGCGATCGGCATAACCGCACCTCCACCGGCACGCTCCAGGCGGCCCGTAAAGCCTCGATCTGGCCAGCAACTTGTTAAACCGGATCCCCACATCAGCAGCAGTGAAAAGATGCGATTCTGCATCAATGGCACCGCAAAAACAGCCGCCCCCCCCATTCCTTGCCCGCAATACGGTCACGGAAAACGACTTTTGCTTTCCAAATGCATGTCAGAACACAATCTAATTCAGCGATAACACACCGCTTTTATTCGGTAATCTGCCGACGCTCCCTGCAAGGCCGACCATCCTGTCCAGCGGCTTGGCACAGCTCATGCTTTATGTGTGACCCAAGCAATAAACTACTGTTTGACTAACGGCTCTGAAAGGGTGCAGGCATGAATCTTTACGTGGGCAAGATGCTGCTGGTTGATCTGACGGCAAACAAGGTCACAACTGAACCGCTACGCAAGGAGTGGGTTAATGGGTACTGGGGGGCATGGGGACTGGCCGTTCGCTACTATTTTGCGGAGGTTTCTCCCGAGGTCGACCCGATCTCCCCCGAAAACTCGATCGTGATCATGACCGGTCCACTCTCCGGCACCCTGGC
>CALMOE010000026.1 GCA_937871715.1 uncultured Geobacter sp.
GAGGAGGACCCTCTCCCCCCTCCCAACCCCCCGCTTTGCCAGGAATGAGGCCATCCTCAGGGCAAGGCGATGCAGCTCCCCATAGCTGTATGTGAACCTGCGAATGCCGCTGCGATAGATGAGGGCGGTTCGTTCTCCGCGAGTCCCGAATTCTTCAAGCAGTTCGTGTAGTCCGTTCATGCTTCACCCCGCGAACAGGTTGTAAATCTCCTTTCTTTAAAGTATAAAGGCTAAAATCATTGTAACAATTGCTTAACATCAGCGGATTAATGCAACTCCAGGGGTATGCCATGCAGATGAAAGTCGGTAGCATGCTGGTCAAGCAGAACATCATCACCGAGGCACAGCTTGAAGAGGCCCTGCGCAATCAGGTCATTTTCGGCGGCAAGATAGGGACAAACCTTATAGAGCTCGGCTACATCACCGCCGACAGGCTAGCCGAGTTCCTCAGCAGGCACAAGGGGGTTCCCCACACCACCGCAAAGCAGCTGGAGAACATACCAGCCGATGTCATTGCCACCCTGCAAGCGGAGACAGTGAAACAGTACCAGGTCATACCCATTTCCCTGGAGAAGAAGCGGCTGACCGTTGCCATGATCGATCCGTCCGACCTAGCCACCATAGACAAGCTCTCCTTCATGACCGGCATGTACATTAACCCGGTGGTTATACCCGAACTTCTCCTTCTCATGGGGCTGGAGCGGTACTACAAAATCAGGCGAGAGACCCGTTATATCGCCATTGCCAGGGATATGCGCAGGGAGCCCCAGTCGGCTGCAGCGCAAGAGATCAATGAGGTTGAGATACAGCAAGTCGAGGAGGTAGTGGAGGCGGCCGAGGAGTTCATCGAGATTCCCGGGGAATTCGCCGGCTTCGACAAGGTGGAGGCTCCGGAGCTACCGGCCGAGCCAGAGGAGGAGGAAGGGTACAACATGACCGACATGTGCAACGCACTTGCCGGTGCCACCTCCCGTGATGCCATCGGCGAAGCGCTGATGGAGTACCTGCGGCAGAGATACTTCCGCTGCGCCCTGTTTCTCCCCAAGGAGCCGGTTCTTACCGGTTGGCTTGCAGCCGCGGCCGAGGGGTACGTTGAAAACTTCGGCGAGGTGCGGATCGAGATGGCAGCCCCGTCATCTTTCCTGCAGGTAATGGAAACAAAGAACTTCTGCATGGGGCAGCTCCTCAACCCCACCGATCTCAAGGCGGCATCCAACGTGGGCGGCAAGGATCACCCGGCAGTACTACTGCCGATAGTGCTGATGAATCGAGTCGTTGCCATCCTCTGCGTCTTCGACAATCTGGAAAACCTTGCCAGGGGGTTGGGCGAGCTGCAGAAAATCGCAGTAAAAAGCGCCATGGCCTTCGAAATCCTCATCATGCGCAACAAGATCCAGATGGTCTGACCAAAACATTTAGAACCACTTAAAAAAGCCCCGCCGGCAATCTCCGGCGGGGCTTTTTCCTTAACTGTAGTCGATAAAATCACTTGAGGAGGTTGTTGATTTTCTCCATGTCAGCCCCGACGACCTGCTGGCCGTTGATGAAGAAGGATGGGGTGCCGTCTATCCCCAGTGTACGGGCGAACTCCATATGCTGGGCGGCAAGATCCTTGATCTCCTTGGAGTACTCCTCGGTTGACGCGGGCAGGGGTTTCCCCTCCATCATCTCGTGATAGGCCTTCTCCCTGTCCTTGGCATTCAGTATGTAATAAACCTTGTTAATGGCATTGGGATGGGCAAGGGGGGTAAGGAACACATACCTGGTCACATCCGTACGACTCTTGAGACCTTCGGATGCACGTCGGCAGTAGGGGCAATCCGGATCGGTGAACTCGATCACCTTCTTCGCCCCATCCCCTATCTTGACCGCCTTTTCCAGGGGGATGTCGTTCAACTTGGCCAGAGTCTGCTGCTGGGCCTTTGCCTTGAGCTCACGCTTCTTCTCGCCGGTAATGTTCTGGCCGGCTACGGAGTATATGTCGCCGACGACAAGGAGGTCCTTTTCCGGGTAGAAATAGAAGACATTGTTGCCGGTAACAACCTCGTACAACCCTTTTATCTGGCTTTCGGCAACACTGTCGATCTTCAGCTGTGGCAATGCCTTCCTGACGGCCTCCTCCGGCTTTAACGCCAGGGATGCCGCTCCGGCAGACATCGAGGAAAGGGCAAGCATTGCAAGGGCACCCAGGGCAATCGTCAAATTTTTCATCCAGCTTTCTCCTTTGTCATTTGCAGCATGTGGTATCGGTTATATTTCACTGCCGGTAAACCGGGTTCTGCCCGACAATCTCCACAGTCGGTGCACCATCCAGCTCATCAACCTCGCCGGTATCCTCGCCGAAGTCGGCATCGCCAACCGCCCAGGCATAGAGCTTCTGCGAATCAAGCAGCGCCGGCTTCTCCGGAGTATCGAACATCCTGTTCTGCATCGCCTCGTCAAACAGGCCGATGCAGCCGTGGGAGGCAGGGCGGCCAGGGAGGTCCCTGGCGTGAAGCCAGTATGCCACATTGTCGGCGGAGATGTAAAACCGCATTGCATTGTCCATCGGATACTGCTCCTCGTCGTTTTCCGTTTTATAGAGGGAGGAGGTATGGTTTCGATGACGGGCGTCGATGCGGAACGTACCGGTGGGGGTTTCGTAGCCCGGCCTGCCGGTCGCGGCGGGCATTGAGAACTTCAGCTTGCCGAATTCATAGGCGCCCAGCCACTGCTCGCTCAGGCTTACCAGGATATACTTCTCCTGCCTTCTGGCCGGTTGGTATTCGAGGGGGAGCGGTGAGTAACCCCTGATGTCGGCCATGTTGTCAGGAACCTTGATGGTCATGCCGGGATAGACATGTCTGCGGTCTATCCTGTTGAAACGGGCGACATGCTGCCAGTCGCTGCCGAACAGCGATTCAAGGGTTTCGTTGGGGCGGATGAAGTGGCCATGCCACTTCATCCGCTTTTGACTGGGATACTCCACCCGGGTCAGGTCCTCCCTGGCGGGATCCAAGGGATTAGCTCCGGGCTCGGCTGTGAGGGAAGGGTTGTGAACGGTAATCGCACTGAAAATGGCTAAAGCCATAATATGGGGAAAAAATCTGGACATCTGCTATTGCTTCTACTCGGACACCTCTGGAATGGAGAAGAGATGGCCGGCAATGATGGAGTCGACTGCCGAATAGGGGTCTACCGAACGAGTAGCCATACCACTGACAATTTCACCATAGGTTCCATCTGCCAGGATACGGTCGTACACCTTGCGGAAAAGACGCTCCTTGAGCATTTCCGACAGAATAGCAGAGTTCTTTTCATTGGTAAACCGTTCAATAGCCCCGGACGAAAAGAGATAGTTGCGGTGATTCTCATACTCGGCAACGAGCTCTTCGATCCCAACCCCGCGGCTCGCTTCAGTGCGCATCACCTTGGGGAGCCAGTCACCGTTCCTGCGCTCCCCCATTTCCAACATGGCCGAGAGTTCGCGTACCGTGCGGTCCGCACCATCGCGATCGGCCTTGTTTACCACGAAAACATCTGCAATTTCCAGGATACCCGCCTTTATCGCCTGGATATCGTCACCGAGTCCGGGGACCATTACAACCGTCGTGGTATGGGCCATCCTGACGATATCGATCTCATCCTGCCCCACACCTACGGTCTCGATAATGATCACATCCATGCCCATGGCATCCATGACATTGACCACATCTCCCGTGGAACGTGATATGCCCCCCAGGCAGCCACGGGTGGCAAGGCTTCTGATGAAAACCCCTTCGTCATCCGCATGGCGATTCATCCTGATCCGGTCACCCAAGATCGCCCCGCCGGTAAAGGGGCTAGTCGGGTCTACTGCAACTATGCCGACCCGCTTACCAAGCTTTCTGTAGGCAGCTGTGATCTGATCCACAAGGGTTGACTTACCGGCCCCCGGGGGGCCGGTAATGCCGACAAGGTAAGCCTTGCCGGTATGGGGGTAAAGTTTTTTCAGCTCTTCGCTTGCGGAAGCAAAGCCATCATCCACATCCCGCATGAGCCGTGCAGCGGCACGGATGTCACCCTGCAGGATTCTTTCGGCTAATCCCATGAAAAATTACCTTTTTGCACAATTAGCTATTAACCGTGGATATTTTCCTTGACCCAGGCAACGATATCCTCGGTGGAAGTGCCGGGAGTAAAGACCTCCTTGATGCCAGAGCTCTTCAACCCGGGGATATCGTCTTCGGGGATCACGCCACCGCAGAAAACAGCGATGTCTTCGGCACTCTTCTCCTTGAGGAGTTCGCAAACTTTTGGCAGAAGAGTATTATGGGCGCCGGAGAGGATGGAGAGGCCGATACAGTCAACATCCTCCTGGATAGCTGCGGCAACGATCTGTTCAGGGGTCTGGTGAAGACCGGTGTAGATTACCTCAAGACCGGCATCTCGAAACGCACGTGCAACCACTTTTGCCCCCCTGTCGTGACCATCCAGACCAGGCTTGCCAACCAGAACCCTAAGTTTTCTCTCAGTCATTGGACATCTCCCTTTTTGGCTATAATAAAATTCCGGACCCAACTCCGAACAGATAAAAAACACCAATTACTTCTCGATACCTTCCCTTGCGGGGACTCCGGCCTTGTAGTAGTGCTTGATTTCCCGCATCTCGGTCACCAGATCGGCAACCTCAATCAGGCGGGGATCGGCATTTCTGCCGGTAAGAACCAGCTCTACATCTGCAGGGCGCTGAGATATGAGCTGCAGGAGGTCATCAACCTGCAAGAGGCCGAATGATATCGCCACGTTTATCTCGTCGAGTATAACGACATCGTACTCGTTTGTGAGCATCTTTTCCCGAGCAAGGGCAAAAGCCTCCAAGGCAAGGCGCCTGTCCTCCTCCGCCGGATTCTCCTTGTTGACCCACCCCGGCCTGCCAGTAGGGATTATGGTCAGCTCCGGGGCAAGCCTCTGGGCGGCGATATGCTCTCCATAGCCCCCCCCCCCTTTGAGGAACTGGATCATGACAACCCTTAGCCCCCGGCCTACGGCCCTGAGGGCCAATCCTAGAGCCGCGGTGGTCTTCCCCTTGCTGTTACCGGTATAGACCTGGACACACCCCTGCTTGAGCTTCATAATCAACCTTTGCCACACCCATCTTTACTCAGAGTAAAATTGTATACAGTGGCGCATAATAGCAATCGGCCGTTTTCCCTGTCAAGATTAAAGACTTGGCAGCAGCTTAAAAAAAAGGCCTTACGGATACCGTAAAGCCTTGCTAAAACTGATTAATGGTGCGAGAGAGGAGACTTGAACTCCTATACCTTGCGGTGCCAGATCCTAAGTCTGGTGCGTCTGCCAATTCCGCCACTCTCGCATTATGTGAACAACTACTTAAACTGCTAATCCCGACTGATGATGTGGCACGCCCGTCAGGATTCGAACCTGAGACCTACGGCTTAGAAGGCCGTTGCTCTATCCAGCTGAGCTACGGGCGCATTAAAAAATGGTCGGGGAGACTGGATTCGAACCAGCGGCCCCCTGCTCCCAAGGCAGGTGCGCTACCAGGCTGCGCTACTCCCCGACGAATTGAAGTTTATAACACACTTGGGGAGCAACATGCAAGCAATAGATGCTGCAAATAATGCCCCCCGTGCACTACCATCATGGCACGCCGGCCAGAAACTCCTTAAGGGAGGCGAATGCCTTGCCGCGGTGGCTTATCCTGTTTTTAACCGCAAGTGGGAGTTCCGCCAAAGTCATGCCATACTCTGGAACAATGAAAAGCGGATCATAACCAAAGCCACCGTCACCCGAAGGTTCCGATGCAATCAAACCTTTAAGTTCACCGGCAAAGGTTCGGCACTCACCTCCGGGGAGAACGAGGGCAATCACGCAGCGGAATGCTGCTCCACGGGACGATTGCGGCAAACCTGCCAGTTCACCCATGAGCTTCTGGTTGTTGTCCGCGTCACTGCACCCTTCTCCGGCATAGCGGGCGGAATGAACCCCCGGCCTGCCTTGCAGGACAGCAACCTCCAGCCCGGAGTCATCGGCTATCACAGGAAACCCGGTCGCTACGGAGGCTGCCCTGGCCTTCTTGATCGCATTTTCCTCGAAAGTGTTACCATCCTCGATCACTGCGGGAAGATCCGGAAAATCCGCAAGGGAGCGAACCGTAACCCCCAATTCGGTAAGCATAGCCGCCAACTCCCTCACCTTACCGCTATTACTCGTGGCGATCAGTAGCTCCTTCATCCGTTGACTGCCCCCTGCTGCAGGGCAAGGAGCTCCCTTATCCCGGCAATCGCCAGGTTGCGCATCTCATCCATCTGCTCCATGGTGAACGGCTCGGACTCGGCAGTCCCCTGGACCTCGACGAATCTCCCCGAAGACGTCATGACGAAGTTCATGTCGACCTCGGCAGAAGAGTCCTCCCGGTAGTCGAGATCGAGAACAGCCTCGCCACCTACAATCCCCACACTGACCGCGGCCACTGCCTCCCTGAGGGGATTTGTTGCGATCACCCCCCTTGCCACCAACCCGTTGATTGCATCCGCCAGGGCAACCCAGGCCCCGGTAATTGATGCCGTCCTCGTGCCGCCATCGGCCTGGATTACGTCACAGTCAATATGGATGCACCTCTCCCCGAAGGCAGCCATGTCAGTAACAGCACGCAGAGAGCGGCCTATTAGCCGCTGTATCTCGTGGGTTCTCCCGCCGACCTTACCCTTGGAAGATTCACGGGGTGATCTGGTGTGGGTAGCCCTGGGGAGCATTGAGTACTCAGCTGTTACCCAGCCACTACCCTTGCCGCGCAGGAAAGGGGGTACGCTCTCCTCCACCGAGGCGGTGCAGATGACCTTGGTATCGCCGAATTCAACCAGAACAGATCCCTCGGCATAGCGGGTGAAGTTGCGTGTAATCACGATTTTTCTCAGCTTGTTTGCTGGCCTGCCATCATTTCTCATCAATTAATTCTCCGACTCATCAGATTATTGATCGTTCATCACCAGAAGAGACCCCCATCTCCACAAGGAAACGCTCCGTCAGGATGGCTTCCAGGGCGATCTTTTCATCAGCATCACCGCGCATCAGGTTAATTTTACCGCCAGCCATGAGCGTATGCCCCCCGGCGAGCCCATAGCCGGCAACCAGCTTCCTGACAACATGACCACAATTTAAATCCGGCCTGACACTCCTCAGGGAGAGGATTATCTCGCTGCCATACTCACCCATACATAAAACCGTATCCACCTCGTCCAGCGTCAGAAGAAAGTCGGCCATTTCGGCAACTATCTCGGGGAATATAACCCTCTCCAAGTTGGCAACTATCAGATTGCCATAAATCCTTGTACGCTCTATTGCCTGGCTGATGGCGCGAAAATACTCGATCGGCTGACGGGGGTTGGTGATCTGATAAAGCAACCTCTTGTTGGTCAACGGGAAAAGCCGCAGATACGCCTCACGGTCAGGACGGTTTGCCTCCCGACCAAGATCCTGGGTATCGGCCTTTATGGCGTAAAAAATCGCGGTTGCCAGCTTGGCGTTGATGCTCACCTCCTGGGCGAGCAGATACTCGTAGAGGATGGTGGCTGTCACGCCGTAATCATCTCTCACGTCAAGCCAATGGCAACTCCTGGTCCCTTCCCTCAAAGGGTGGTGGTCTATTACCAGATCAACCCTTTTACCGGGGGGCAGAGAGTTGTTCCCGGTGCCTGGCTGGGTATCAAGCATGCAGATTACGCCGAACTCCTCGTAATCTATGATTTCGCAAGGGGTGAGCGGAATCTCCAACTCCCTTGCCATGACCAGGTTTTCACTTCTGCCAATCATTCCGGAAAAGGCGATGACCGACTCCTGACCAAGCCTGACGAAAAAAAGGTGACTGAGGGCCATGGCCGAAGCGAGACAATCCGGGTCTGGATTTTCGTGCACCACCATCAATATCCTGCCCCGCCCCCTAACCCATTCGAGCAGTTCGTCAGTAAAGTTCTTCACAGCACGGAGGCGCGCTGCAGTGGTGAGCAGTTCGGCATGACTCGATGGATCAAAGCAGCACCGCCTCGGCTCTACTGACATAAAGACCCCTTACTGCTGCTGCAGAAGCTCCCTTCCGAAGGGGGACATCTCCCGACCACGGCGTATGATGCGAGGC
This sequence comes from uncultured Geobacter sp., assembly GCA_937871715.1. Taxonomy (GTDB): domain Bacteria; phylum Desulfobacterota; class Desulfuromonadia; order Geobacterales; family DSM-12255; genus CALMBF01. Next base: position 8,117 of record CALMOE010000026.1, read on the forward strand.
AGTTCACGGATTACCGTATCAACCTCCTCCTCCGTCGTGTAGCGGGACAGCGTGAAGCGGATGGAGCCATGGGCACAGGTAAATGGCACCCCCATGGCACGCAGTACGTGGGAAGGCTCCAGAGAGCCTGAGGTACAAGCGCTACCTGACGAAGCGCAGATCCCCAACTCCGAAAGGTACAGCAGGATCAGCTCACCCTCGACAAACTCGAAGGCAATGGAGAGGGTGTTAGGGAGTCGCTCAGCCTTGCCGCCGTTAATCCTGGCAGCCGGGATCAGGCGGAGCAGTTCCCGCTCGAGACGGTCACGCATTGCCTTGACCCTGGTATTCTCCTCGTCAAGGTGCTTTCCGGCCAGTTCGCAGGCCTTGCCGAGGGCAATGATCGCAGCGGTATTCTCCGTTCCGGCACGGCGGCTCTTTTCCTGATGGCCACCGACCATGAACGGGCGAAACGGGATCCCCTTGCGAACGTATAGCACCCCGATCCCCTTGGGGGCATGAAGCTTGTGCCCTGAGATGGAGAGCATGTCAATGGTCGACTCTGCCATATTGAGAGGTATCTTCCCCACCGCCTGGACGGCATCTGTATGGAAGAGCGCCCCCTTCTCCTTGACTATGCGGCCGACCTCCTCTATCGGAAAGATGACCCCGGTTTCATTGTTGGCATACATGATGGAAACTATGGCGGTATTCTCATCAATTGCATTACGCAGTTCATCCAGGTCGAGGCGCCCCTCCCCGTCCACATTCAGCTCAGTTACCCTGTATCCATGCTTGGACAGGCCGCGGCACATAGTCAGGACCGCGGGGTGTTCCACCCGGGTAGTGATCACATGGCGCTTATTTGGAAACACCTCAAGGGCCGAGCGAATGGCCGCATTGTCACTTTCAGTACCGCAGGCGGTAAATATGATCTCCTCCGGGTGGGCGCCGATAAGAGTGGCGACGCGCTGACGGGCCTCGTCTACCTTCTGCTGCACCTGGCCACCGAAATAATGCATGGAGCTGGGATTACCGTAAAGCTCGCAGAAATATGGGCGCATCTCCTCGAAGACTGCGTCATCGACCCGGGTGGTGGCATTATTGTCCAGGTAAATCTCTTTCATCCCTGAACCTCCTCGACACTGATGTCCTCTGCGACCAGCTCGCGAAGCTTCTGCTCGACAAAGCGGGCTGTGTAGCTAGAGGATGCGCAGCCGGCACAGGCCTTGCGGAAGGCTATCTGTACGTTGCTACCGGCGATGTCGATCAGCTCCAAATCACCACCATCGGCCCAGAGCTGGGGACGGACCTCGTTCTCCAGCACCTCCTGGATAAGCTGCATCTTGCGCAGATTGGTTAGACGCTCAGGACGCTTCGGCTCAAGCTTCTGCTGTTCACCCAGAACTTCGGCTATCAGCTCCTTGATCTTGGGAATGCAGCCGCCACAGGCCCCCCCTGCCTTGGTGAAATGGGTCACCTGCTCTGCCGTATGCAGGCGGTTCTGGCCGATAACCTTCTTCAGGAAACCGTCCGTCAGGCCAAAGCATTTGCAGACAATCTCCCCTTCCTGCTCATGTTCATGGCCATGGTCGTGGGTTGGGACCGGACCGCCACGATACTTGGCAATGGCGACCTCAAGTGCCTCCTGCCCCATTACTGAGCAGTGCATCTTCTCCTCAGGCAACCCGCCGAGGAAGTCGGCGATCTCCTGGTTTGTTATCTGCAAAGCCTCGTCGAGGGTCTTACCCTTTATCATCTCGGTCAGCGCGGAAGAGGAAGCAATGGCACTTCCGCAGCCGAATGTCTGGAACTTGGCATCAACTATTCGCTCTTTATTTTCATCCAGTTTGATGAAAAGCTTGAGCGCATCGCCGCAGGCAAGACTCCCCACCTCGCCGACAGCATCCGCATCGGCTATATCACCCACATTACGTGGATTCATAAAATGATCTTTAACCTTATCGGTATAATCCCACATGGCTCCTCCGGTGCAATTTTTTTCTCATTATAACGTAAAGTACCCCATAGGCAAAGAGGATATTTTTTATCTTCTTTACTAAACAAAGTCAACCTGAAGATACAGGGCTATTCGGGTGAAACTGACTAATTAAGGATCAGTTCGCGACCAGCAGCCATTACCTGCTGAAGCCTGGCGCCAGACCCAGCCTCACCGTAGAGGCGCACAACAGGTTCTGTACCTGATTTCCTGAAAAGCAGCCAACTGCCATCATCGAGAATAATCTTAGTACCGTCTATCCTTACCAGGCTGGCGACCTTGGTGCCGGCAACAGTCCCAGGGATGGCTGACAGCTTTGCAGGGAAGGCTTCCTCAAGTTCGGGTGAAAGCGTTATGTTCTCCCGCTTCGTTTCGAAACGCCCGACGCGCCGATAGAGATCATCCAGAAGTTCTCCTACCGACTTACCCTCCCTTGCAACCATCTCCGCCACGAGGAAGCAGGCAAGAATGCCGTCCTTTTCGGGAACATGGCCCTTGATAGAGAGCCCGGCACTCTCCTCGCCGCCGATTATGATCCTGTCCTGACTGATCAACTCGCCAATATACTTGAACCCGACCGGAGTTTCGAACACCTCGACTCCGTGTGACTTGGCGACGGCATCAACCAGATGGGATGTAGCAACGCTCCTGGCAACACCACCCTCCATTTTCCTCACCCTCACCAGATAATCGAGGAGAAGGGCAATGATATAGTTTGGCTCTATATATCTGCCGTCATGATCGACAATGCCGAAACGGTCCGCATCACCGTCGGTAGCAATACCTAGACGTATCTTTGTATCGCTCTTGACAAGGGTTATGAAGTCCTGAATATTCTTTTCGGCCGGCTCCGGGGCAAATCCGCCGAAATATGGATCTTTGTGCTTGTTGATGACCCGGACATCCATCCCAATATCTTGCAAAGGTGCATCCAGATATCCACGCCCAGTACCGAAAAGAGGGTTAACGGCTATTGTCCCCATTGAACGGATTGCGTCGAAGTCGATCTTGTTTTCGAGATCAGCAAGATAGGCCTGCATGGGATCAATCTCCTCCACGAGATGACCACCTGCCGCTCCACGGGAAGGGATCTGCGGTGCTGCAAGAGAAAGAATCGCATTTGCCCGCTGTTCGATATCCGCTGTTGTCTCGGGAAGTGCGGGCCCGCCCCATGAAGGGGAGAACTTTATGCCATTGTAGGTGGGTGGGTTATGGCTTGCAGTGAAGTTGATTGCCCCTGCAGTCCTGCGTCGCAGAGTCTCGAAGGAGATAACAGGAGTGGGTGTATCGCGATTGCATATAAATGCCTTCATGCCGGCAGAGGCGATGATATTTGCAGCCTCTCTTGCAAAAGAGTCGCCCATGAAACGGGAATCATAACCGATGATCAGCCCCCTGTCGCCATCCGCCCCTGCCTTTACATGATCAGCAATAGCCTGGACAACTACCCGTATGTTTTGGAAGATAAAGTCTTCACAGAGAATGCCTCGCCAACCAGATGTTCCGAATGCAATACGCCCCATTTCGCCTCCTCATATAATTCATCTATAAAATTTGACAGATCAACTAAACACGGAAAGTATCAAGCGTAATACAGGGGGGAGAGCGAGTCAAGAAAAGAGGTTGCTAATATGGAGGGAACTTAGTGTCGAGGAGCATATAAAACTGATAAACAAGTAAAGCCCCACCTCGTGAAGAAGTGGGGCTTTCGTGTAAAATTCCCGGCGGCGACC
>CALMOE010000027.1 GCA_937871715.1 uncultured Geobacter sp.
GGTGGCGGCGGGGGGAGCGGCTCGACCCGGGGGAACCTCCCGTCGAAGCGGGGGTCGAGGAGGCTGATCCGCTCCTTGAGCGGCGGGTGGGTGTCCAGGGCGTGGAGCCAGGCGTCTTCCATGGCGCTGCCGAAAAACATGTGGCTAACCTCGGCGGCCCGTGGGTGGGTAAGGCGCGAGCCGGCCTCCAGGCCGCCGATCTTCTTCAGCGCCCCGGCCAGCCCGCCAGGGTTGCGGGTGAACTGGACCGCCGCAGCGTCCCCCAGGTACTCCCGCTGGCGGGAGACGGCGCACTTGATCAGTTGTCCGAAGAAGTAGCCGACATAGCCGATGACGTAGAGGGCTGCCGCCACCAGCAGGAGCGGCCCCGCCCCCCGACTGCTGCCGCGGCCGGCGCTGCGCAAGATAATCTCACCGGCCTGGCTGACGACCAGTATGCCGTTAAGCCAGCCGAGGAGGTGGAGGTTGAGGCGCATGTCGCCGTTGAGGATGTGGCTGAACTCGTGGGCAATCACCCCCTGCAGCTCGTCCCGGCTGAGTAGCTGCAGCGCACCCCTGGTGACGCAGATGACCGCGTCGTCGCTGCCGTGGCCGGCGGCCAGGGCATTGATCCCCCGTTCCCGCTCCAGGATGAACAGGTCTGGGACCGGCAACCCAGAGGCGATGGCCATCTCCTCCACCACGTTGCGCAGCTGCCTCTGCCCCGGGTCGTCCGGGTCGAGGGGGACCGGTTCGGCCCCAAGTGTCATGGCCACCACCGTCCCGCCGCTGCGCAGCTCGCTGATCTTCCACCAGGAGGCAGCGGCGACAAACGTTACTGTCCCGGCGGCTGTCCAGAGGAAGAGCTCCGGATGCCAGAGGGCGGCCGCGGTCCCTTCCCTGTTGAAAAACCAGAAGCGGATAAAGGCTGCCACCCCGTAGACCGCCAGCGCCACGCCGGCCACCGCCAGGGCGAACAGGACGATCAGCCGGGCGCTGCGGCGGCGGGCGTCGTCCTGGCGGGTAAAGAAGTCCCTCACGCCGACTCCCGGCGGGTGAAGGAGATCTTTGGCGCGGCCCGTTCGACCCCATCGATCTCCAGCAGGGTGGCAGGGGTGAAGCCACAGGCGCTGGCTATTATCGAGGCGGGGAAGAGCTGGCAGGCGGTATTGTAGTCGGTCACCGCGTCGTTGAACGACTGGCGGGCAAAGGCGATCCGGTTCTCCGTGGAGGCCAGCTCCTCGTTAAGCTGCATCATGGTCTGGTTTGCCTTCAGGTCGGGATAGGATTCGGCAAGGGCGAAGAACCGACCCATGGCGCCGGCAAGGTTGGTCTCTGCCCCGGCCAGGGCCGCTACGGCTTGGCGGTTGTCCGGAGCGGCGGCGGCGTGGCGCTCCGCCGTGATTGCCTGGTTGCGGGCGGCGATGACCGCCTCCAGGGTCTCCCGTTCGTGCTGCAGGTATCCCTTGGCCGTCTCCACCAGGTTGGGGATCAGGTCGTATCGGCGGCGGAGCTGCACGTCGATCTGGGCAAATGCGTTCCTGAACCGGTTGCGCATGGTCACCAGACCGTTATAGGTGCTGACCACGTAGACAGCTAAGGCGATGATGATGAGGAGGATGACGAGGAGGGTGACACTCAAGGGGCCCATGGCGATCTCCTTGCGGGGATGTCGGCCGGCTTGGCCGGTCCGGTAGCTGTCAGTCGGCTCTCTGCCGTTATCAGGTTATGTTCAAGGGGTTCGAGGTAAACCGGACAGTTTGTCGTTACCGATGATGATCAGCGGCAGCTCCCATCCCCCCTGCTCCATGCGGCGGCTGTCTGTTCCTGGGCGCTTCTCCTTGACGGCAGCCGGTATGCGCCGGCAGGACAGTCATGGTTTCGACCCCCCTTTTGTACCACATTCAGACATATTAAAAAATACGAAACATTGTCTGGCGCCATGCAGTTGCTGCGGCTTTTGTGTGCCTGCAGGGGGGGGACGGGTAAGGGAGGATCTGTTGGAGGAGATGATGGTATATGATGACACCCATGGCTGGCAGGTGAGCTGAAAGGTGACTGCGGCGGAAACCACGAAAAAGGGCGCGGATTGCTCCGCGCCCCTGGGTGATGAGTATGATGGTAGTTTCTAACCGATCCGGCCGAAGTCGGCGACGCCTGCGAAGAGCCGGGCGATGGAGGTGAGCAGGGCCAGGCGGTTGTTGCGCACCCCCTCGTCCTCGGCCATTACCATCACCTTGTCGAAGAAGGTGTCCACCGGTCCCCGCAGGGTGGCGATCTCGGTCAGGGCGGTGACGTAGTCCCTTACCCCGATGCTGGCCTTGACGGCGATGGTGACGTTGGCGGTGCTTGCGGCCAGCTCCTTCTCCGCAGGGTCCTGGAACTGGGCGGGGTTGACGGCAACATCGACCCCCTCCTTGACGATGTTCCCCACCCGCTTGAAGGTGACCGCCAGTTCGGCGAAGTCCGGGCGGCTCTTGAAGGCGGAGAGGGCGCCGATACGGGCCACCGCATCCACCAGGTCGTCATGGCCGACGCTGACCACCGCATCCACGGCATCCACCGGGTAGCGATCCGCCATGAGGTTGACGAAGCGGCCGCGGAAGAACTCGATTACATCGCTTTTAACCTCGGCTTCAGGGCGGGTCAGCTTGGCCGACAGGCGGGCGACGGTCCGGTCGATGAGATCGGTGAGGGAGAGGCGGTACTCCCGGTCGAGGATGATATTGATCACCCCCAGGGCCGAGCGGCGCAGGGCGTAGGGGTCGGCGGAGCCGGATGGGATGAGCCCCACCCCGAAGCAGCCGCAGATGGTGTCCAGCTTGTCCGCCATGGAGACGAAGGCGCCGATGTCGGAGGTGGGGAGCTCACCCCCTGCCTGGGTGGGTAGGTAGTGCTCGGCGATTGCCTGGGCAACCTCCGGCTCTTCTCCCTGGGCAAGGGCGTATTCACGCCCCATGATCCCCTGTACCTCGGGGAACTCGCCGACCATGCCGGATACCAGGTCGGCTTTGCAGAGGTAGGCGGCTCGGTCGGTCCTGGCCTTCACCGCAGGACTCAACAGCTCGGCCAGGTCAGCCGCCAGGGCGCGGAAGCGCTCCATCTTTTCATAGGATGTCCCCAGCTTCTGCTGGTAGACCACGGACTTGAGGGATTCGACCCGGCTCTCCAGGGGGACCTTCAGGTCCTCCTCGAAGAAGAAGCGGGCGTCGGAGAGGCGGGCGCGCAGGACCCGCTCGTTCCCCTTCACCACCACGGACGGGTCCTCGGACAGGGTGTTGTTGACGGTGATGAAGGCATTGAGCAGTTTTCCGTTTTCATCAACCACGGAGAAGTAGCGCTGGTGGCTGCGCATGGAGGTGATGAGCACCTCCTTCGGCACCTTGAGGAAGTCGGGGGAGAAGGTGCCGTGCACTGCGCTGGGGTACTCGCAGAGGAATGTCACCTCGTCCAGCAGCCCTTCGTCAGGGAGCAGGTGGCCGCCGGCCGCCTTGGCGACCCGGTGGATCTCCCGGCGGATGATCTCCTTGCGTTTCTCAGGGTCGGGGATGACGAAGTGGCGCTCGCACTCCTCCAGGTAGTGGCTGAAGTCCTTTACCGGGAAGGTGCTGTTCCCCATGAAGCGGTGACCCCGGGAGACGGTGCCGCTCTCGATGGGGCCGAAGCTGAAGGGGACCACCACGCCGTCGAACAGGGCGACGATCCAGTGGATAGGCCGGGCGAAGCGGATGTCGAAGTCCCCCCAGCGCATGGATTTCTTGAAGGGGATATTGCCGATTAGGCGGGGGAGGATATCCGCCAGGAGCTCGTGCACCGGCCGGCCGGTCTCCTTGCGGACGGCGGCGACGTACTCACCCTTGTCCGTGGCGACCAGGGTCAGGGAGGCGACGTCCACCCCCTGCCCCCGGGCGAACCCCTCGGCTGCCTTGCTCGGCGTGCC
>CALMOE010000028.1 GCA_937871715.1 uncultured Geobacter sp.
AGCGGCCATGACTGCCGTCGCTGCCGGAAGGAGAGGGCCAGAATGACGCCGATCAGCAGGGAGCCCGCCACTGTCCGCCAGAAGGTGAAGGATGGCAGCACCCCGATGTTGACCGGCCAGAAGAGGTTGGCGACCGTTTCCGGAATGGCGGCCAGGTTTCCGGCCAGCACGGAGATGCCGAATGAGCTCTTGTCGGGGACTCCGTGGACGGCGATGCTGCGCAGCGCCAGGAAGCCGCCGGCCACCACCCCCCAGCCCGGCAGCAGGGGGATGATCCCCCCGGTGCGCCGGTCGGAGCTCCTGCCGGCCGTGAGCAGGTAGATGGCGAAGGGGGGGAGGAGCATGAGGGCGGTCTCCTTCGACAGGGTGGCCAGGCCGAAGGTGGCAAGATGGGCCGCGGCAGAGATTAGGGAGCCGCTGGCACGGTAACGGACAAGGGCGATCATGGAGAGCATGCCGAACAGGGCGAAGAGCAGATCCCCGCGGGCGGGAATCCAGGCGGCAGCCTGGGCAAAGAGCGGATGAACTGTGAAGATGAGCGCTCCGGCCAGGGCCTGGCCATGGGGAGTGCCGAGGGCGAGCAGGAGCGAGAGGAGGGTGCAGCAGGCGAGGGAGTAAATGATCAGGTTGCTGACGTGGTATGCTCGGGGTCCTTTGCCGCTCCAGTGGGCGTCATGCTGATAGGTGACGGTCTGCAGCGGACGATAGAAGCTGCTCCCCTTCCTGGTCATGATGGCATCGCTGATAAATGCCTCGCTTATCGGCTTCCCCCGGTCGACGATGTTACCGATTATGAAGTCGTCATCCATGGAGGTGAAGGCAAAACGGAGCGTTTGCCCGTAGAGGAGAAGGCAGGCGGCCATGATGACCCCCCAGGAGGCCCAGATCTTCAAGCTGCGCGGCATTTGTCTTGCTTCCATCAGGCCCGCTCCAGCCCGGCGAAGCGCACCAGCAGCTTCTTCGGCCCGACGGAGTTGAACCAGACGATCACCTTCTGCTCGTCGCCGCTCCCCTCGATCTTGCGGATTGTGCCGACGCCGAACTTGCCATGGCGCACCTTCATGCCGAGGTAGATCTCCGCCCCGTCGTCCTCGGGGACCATCTCCACCTCGTTGTCGACAGCCTTATCCTGGCCGGCCAGGGCGTGCACTGCCGCCAGGTTGTGGCCGACCGCCTGCATGTAGCTGGCTGCCCCGCCGCTCTCCCCGTATCTGCCGCTATCCGCCCGGTTGCGGAAGGAGAAGGCCGGCTGCTCCTCCTCCAGGTCCAGCTGCTCCCGGGGGATGTCGGCGATGAAGCGTGACGGCTGGTTGTACTGGTCCTGGCCGAAGATCCTGCGGCGGCGGGCATTGGTGAGGAAGAGCCTCTCCCGGGCTCTGGTCATCCCCACGTAGCAGAGGCGGCGCTCCTCCTCCATCTGCTCCGGGTCCTCCAGGGAGCGGACGTGGGGGAAGAGTTTCTCCTCCATGCCGATCATGAAGACCAGGGGGAACTCCAGCCCCTTGGCGGCGTGGAGGGTCATGAGGGTCGCCGACTCCCGCCCCTCGCTCTGCCTCTCCAGGTCCGAGACCAGGGCCACCTGCTCCAGGAAGGGTGAGAGCCCCGTCTCGCTGCTGCTCTTGGAAAACTCCTCCATGGCCACCAGCAGCTCCTGGAGGTTGGCAAGGCGGTCAGCCGCCTCCGTGGTCCGCTCCTCCTTCAGCTTGGCCAGGTAGCCGCTCTCCTCCATGATCCTGGCGGTCAGCTCCGCCAGGGGGAGCTGACTGGCCAGGCGCCCCATCTTCTCCAGGAAGGCGGCGAAGGCGGATATCCTGGTCCTCGGCCCGCTCCCCAGGTACGATTCTCCCCCAGCCTCCTGCAGCGCATCGTGGAAGCTCGTCCCCCGGCGCCGGGCCGCCTCGCCGACCCGCTCCACGGAGGCGTGGCCGATCCCCCGGGGGGGGACGTTGATGATCCGCTTCAGGGAGATCTCGTCCGCCGGGTTGTCGATCACCTTCAGGTAGGCGAGGATATCCTTGATCTCCATCCGCTCGTAGAAGCGCATCCCCCCCACCATGTGGTAGGGGACCCCCTCGGCCACCAGGGTGTCCTCAACGGAGCGGGACTGGGCATTGGTGCGGTAGAAGACGGCCACATCCCGCAGGTCCCCCCCCCGTCGCACGTGGCGCTCGATCTCCCGGCAGACGAAGCGGGCCTCGGCCCGTTCGTCCTCCAGGCGGCGGTAGACGATCTTCTCCCCGGCAGGGTTCTCCGTCCAGAGGGTCTTCCTCTTCCTCCCACGGTTGCGGGCCACCACCGCGCCGGCGGCATCGATGATCGTCGAGGTGGAGCGGTAGTTCTGCTCCAGCTTGACCACGGTCACCCCGGGGAAGTCACGCTCGAAGTCGAGGATGTTGCGGATGTCCGCCCCCCGCCAGCGGTAGATGGACTGGTCGTCGTCCCCCACCACGCAGAGGTTGCGGCGCTCCCCTGCCAGGAGGCGCACCAGACGGTACTGGATCGGGTTGGTGTCCTGGTACTCGTCCACCAGGAGCCACTGCCACTTCTCCCTGTAATGCTCCAGGATGTCCGGGTTATTCTCCAGCAGCCTGACCGTGTAGAGGAGGAGGTCGCCGAAGTCCAGGGCGTTGCACTTCTTCAGCCGCTCCTGGTAGGCGGAGTAGACCGCCACCAGCCGGTCGGCCATCTGGTCGCCGGTGGAGAGCTCCTCCGGCAGGTTCCCAGCATTCTTGCACTCGTCGATGGCGGCGGCAAAGGCCCGCACCGGGTACTTCTTGTCGTCGATGTTCTGCTCGGCGAGGATCTCCTTGAGGAGCCGTTCGCTCTCCTTGTCGTCGTAGATGGCGAAGTTTGTGCCGAAGCCGAGCCGCCCGGCGTCGCGGCGCAGCATCCGGACGCAGGTGGCGTGGAAGGTGGCGATGAGGGGTGTCTCGACCCCGCCGAGCAGCTTCTCCACCCGCTCGCGCATCTCGGCGGCGGCCTTGTTGGTGAAGGTGACCGCCAGTATCTGCCAGGGGCGGGCCCCCAGCTCCCTGATCAGCCAGGCGATGCGGTGGACGATCACCCGGGTCTTGCCCGAGCCTGCTCCGGCCAGCACCAGCAGCGGCCCGGGGCCGTGCTGCACCGCCTCCTTCTGGGGTTTGTTGAGGTTCTTCAGGATGTCCATGTCTTCTTCCAATGTGCAGTATTGTGCAGAGATTATTAGCAGATCGGGGAGGTTTTTTCCACGGCAAAGGGGGATGCGCCGAGGGAAAATGGCCCTGTCGAGGCGGAGCATGCTTGCTACCCGGCCTGTGGTTGCCCCCATGGCCGTGCGCTGCTATACTGGCACCCTGGAGAGGCCGGCTCCCGTCTGCTGCTTTGCCGAGGGGGACTCGCCGTTTTGGAGGGTGGAATGGCAGACTCATCTTCGCCGGGGAGTTTCCCGGCCGACGGCCTGGCCCTCATGGCCGGGACCATGGAGGGTCTGAAAAGGCTCTTCCCTTCCCGCTTCTGGCCGGCTGTCTGGCTGACCGGCGGGACGGTTCGGGACGCGCTCCTGGGGAGGGGCGGCAGGGATATCGACCTGGCCGCATCAGTCCCGGCCGGGCTCCTCGAAGGGCTGGGCTTTCGCCACGTGGCCGGCAGGAGCACGGCTCCTGTCTGGCTGCGCCACTTTCCGGAGCTTGGCGGGGTGGAGATCACCCTGCTGGAATCCCCCGCCGCCCTGGGTGACGACCTGGCCAGGCGGGACTTCACCATCAACGCCATGGCCCTCTCCCTTCTCGGGGAGCTGGCGGACCCCATGGGGGGGCGGAGCCACCTTGGGATGGGGGCTTTGCACCCCTGCTCGGATCGTATCTTCAGGGAGGACCCCCTGCGGCTCTTTCGTGCCTTCCGCTTCTGCGCCGAGGGGTTCAGCCTCTCGAGGGGGTTGTGC
>CALMOE010000029.1 GCA_937871715.1 uncultured Geobacter sp.
GAGGGGGCATTAAATCCCGGGCGCGATTGATAAACATTAAACCTATACGCCGGCTATTTTACGTCCCGCGGCCAGCAGCTCCTCCACCTCCGCCGCCGAGCCGGCCTCGCTGTAGACCCGCAGCACCGGCTCGGTGCCGGAGGGGCGGATGAGGAGCCAGGAGCCCCCCTCGAAGAAGAACTTGAAGCCGTCGCTGAAGTTGGTCCCCGTCACTTGCCTTCCGGCGATTTCCGCCGGTCCGCCGGCGGAGAGGGAGGCGATCAGGGTTTCCTTGGCCGTTTGGGCAATCTGCAGATCGAGGCGGCGGTAGAAGAAATGGCCGATCTCGTCCATGGTCTCGTTGAGGAGCTGGCGCAGCCCCTTGCCGCTGACCGCCATCGCCTCCAGGAGGAGCAGCCCCATGAGCACCCCGTCCCGCTCGGGGATGTGGTTCTTCACACCCAGCCCCCCCGACTCCTCGCCACCCATGAGGATGTCGTGCTCCAGCATCAGCTCGCAGATATGCTTGAAGCCGATGGGTGTCTCGAACAGCTCCAGGCCGTACTTCTCTGCCAGCAGGTCGATCATGCGGGTGGTGGAGACAGTCTTCACCACCCCGCCGCGCAGCTTCTTGTGCTCGATGAGGTGGCGCATGATTACGGTGTAGATCATGTGGGAGGAGAAGAATTCGCCGTTCTCGTCCACGGCGCCGATCCGGTCGGCATCCCCGTCCAGGGCCAGGCCGGCACGGTAACCCCCATTTTTCACGGCTGCGGAGAGCTCTCCCAGGTGCTCCGGGGTAGGCTCCGGCGGCTGGCCGCCGAAGGAGGGGTTATGCTCGCCGTGGATCTCTCTGCACCCCGGGATGAGGAGGGGGAAGGCGCCGCTCCCCGCGCCGTACATTGGGTCGACTACAAAGGGGATCTTCGCCTTGCGGATCAGCTCCAGGTCCACGTAGCGGCCGAGCTGGCCGTGGTAGGCGGCGTTGGCGTCGAACAGTTCCACCAGCCCCTGCTGCATGGCATCCGCCAGGGGGAGGGAGAGGACCTCTCTGCCGGCAGCGCTGTTGACAGCCACCTGCTCCTCGATGACCCTGGTGGTGGATGGCCGCGCCGAGCCGCCGTACTGCTCCTTCACCTTGAAGCCGTTGTAGATGGCCGGGTTGTGGCTGGCGGTGATCATGATCCCCCCCCCGGCGCCCCGGCTGTGGACCGCCCAGGAGACGGCCGGGGTGGGTGTGTACCCTTCGGTGAGGAGGACGCGGATGCCGTTGCCGGCAGCGATCTCCGCCGCCAGTTCGGCGAACTCCCTGGATAGGAAGCGGCGGTCGTAGCCGATCACTATCCCTTTGCCGGCGAGGCCTTCGCTGGCAAGGTAGTCCATGGTTGCCTGGGCGACGATGGCCAGGTTTTCGAAGGTGAATTCGCGGGCTATCACCCCGCGCCAGCCGTCGGTACCGAACTTGATGATCTGCGCCAATTGAGCCTCCGAGCGTAAAATTTCAAAATAGCTCATAATTTTCGCCCCGGCATCCCCCATTGTCAATCATTTCTTGCGTCCGCGAACTTGACCGCCCGGGAGATTTGTCCTAAACTGGAGCGGTTTTCACAACCAATCAGGAGGTAGAATTCATGTTCAGACGCCTGTTTCAGGTAGCCCTGCTGCTCCTCGCCATCGGTTGCTCAGCCGCATCCGCTGCCGAAAAGAATCCCGTGGTGCTGATGGAGACAACCATGGGGAACTTCAAGATTGAGCTTTTCGCCAAGGAGGCGCCGGTCTCGGTGAAGAACTTCCTCGCTTACGTACAGAGCGGATATTACAAGGGGACCACTTTCCACCGTATCATCCCCGGCTTCATGGCCCAGGGCGGGGGGCTGACCGCCGAACTTCAGCCAAAGCCGGGTAACCTGCCGCCGATCAAGAACGAGGCCGACAACGGCCTGAAGAACGACCGCGGCACTGTGGCCATGGCCAGGAGCGGCGATCCCAACAGCGCCACCTCCCAGTTTTTCGTCAACGTTGTCAACAACAACATGCTTAACCGCCCCAGCCCCGACGGCTTCGGCTACGCGGTCTACGGCAGGGTCGTGGAGGGGATGGATGTGGTGGACAAGATCGTCAATGCGCCCCAGTCCCGGAAGAACGCGGTCTTCCAGAACGTGCCGAACACCCCCATCGTCATAAGGGACGCCAAGGTCCTCAAGTAAACAAGGAGTCATCTTTTCATGCTCAGCACATCAGATTTCAAGAAGGGGCTGATCTTCCAGTTGGACGGCGCCCCCTGCATCCTGGTGGACGTCCAGTTCCAGTCCCCCTCGGCCCGCGGCGCCAACACCATGGTCAAGACCCGTTACCGCAACATGATCACCGGGCAGATCTTCGACAAGACCTTCCGCTCCGGGGACAAGGTCGATGAGGCGGACTTCGAGCGTCACAAGGGGCAGTTCCTCTATGCCGACGGCGACAGGGGGGTCTTCATGGATCTGGAGACCTACGACCAGTTCGAGATGGATGAGGAGAACTTTGCCCTCATCTCCCCCTACCTTCTGGACGGGCTGGAGGTCCAGCTCGGCTTGTTCGAGGGGCGGATGGTCAACGTCGATCTGCCAATGGTCGTCGAACTGACCGTAACCGACACGCCACCGGTCATCAAGAATGCCACTGCCACCGCCGAAACCAAGGAGGCTGTTCTGGAAACCGGCCTGAAGGTCAGGGTCCCCCCCTACCTGGAAACCGGCGAGAAGATCAAGGTCGATACCCGCGACGGCCGCTTCATTTCCCGGGCCTAGGAAAAAACTATTGACACTCGCTGAAGAGTGGGTTATACAGAGTGTTCTTTCGCCCAGGTAGCTCAGTCGGTAGAGCAGAGGACTGAAAATCCTCGTGTCGGCGGTTCGATTCCGTCCCTGGGCACCATCTAAATCATTATAAATAAAGGCTTTGCGATACCGACGCAAAGCCTTTATTTTTTCGGGGTTACGCATGGGTTACACTTCGCAGACCTGTAACCCTAATCCCCAAACCCCAAACATCCAAATTTGCCCTATATGGGCTTTCCCGTCTCCTGCCCTTGTCGCTCTATTCGCCTTGTTCCGATAGTCACAATTTCCCCGCGTCATTTCACTCGTCACTATTTTTACAGTTGGGGAGTAATCACATTTCCGGGTGTCAAATTATGCGCCGCCGTTTATGTGTAAAATTAGTCTGATTTTCGCCAAAATTACACGCAACAGTAAAATCGCCTCGTGGCGGGAAATCGTTTGATCTACAGGGAGAAGGAGTTCAAGTGCGCCATCGATGTAACCCTGGCGGTGGTTGGAGGGAAGTGGAAGACGGCGATTCTCTGGCATCTTGGGCCGGGGACGCTGCGCTTTTCCGACCTGCAACGGATCTTTCCCGACACGACCCGCAAGATGCTGACCCAGCAGCTGCGTGAGCTGGAGGCGGACGGACTGGTGCACCGCGAGGTCTACCCCCAGGTACCGCCGAAGGTTGAGTATTCGCTGACGGCCAAGGGGCGGAGCATCTACCCGATCCTGGAGATGATGTGTGAGTGGGGGCGGCAGTACGCCGCCGGATGACCCGTTACGAGCGCCAACTGGCCCGGTCCATTGATCCCGGCAACGGCCGGGAGCTGTTCAGGCAGATGCGGCAAGCCCTGCTGGGGAGTGGTCACGAACGACAGGATTTCACTGCTCCTCCCCTCTACCTTGGCGAGGCTCAGGACCATCCGTAGCTACCCCACCCCGCTGCGCGTCTGATCGCCCGGAGCGCGTCGACTTGCCAGAGCCGGCTTCAGGGTGCAGAATATCCTCACACATCACGCGCAACCGTCGTCGACCCGGCGGTTATCCTGGAGGGTTGCATGAAGGATCTCAGCGGCAAACCGGCTTACGATTTCTCCCTCCCCGACACCTCGGGGCGAATGCACCGGCTGGCGGATTTCCGCGGCAGCTGGCTGCTGATGATGTTTCACCGCCACCTGGGGTGACTCCCCTGCCGTGCGCACCTCGCGCAGTTGCGCGAGCATGGGGAGGAGTTCTCTCGCATCGGCCTCAAGGTGGTGATCGTCACCTTCGAGAGCGATTTCTTCGCCCGCGCCTACGAGGCGGAGAACGGCCTGGATTGGCCGCTGCTGGTGGACCGTGAGCGGCAGGCCTACCGATTCTACGACATGCTGCGGGCCTCCTTCTGGGACCTGTGGGGGCCGAGCAGCTGGCGGGCCTATCTGCGGGAGCTGGGCAGGGGTGGCAAGCTGCGCCCCGCCAGCGACGACATCCACCAGCGGGGGGGTGACGTGCTCATCGATCCGCAGGGGATCGTGCGGCTCCACCATGTGGGTGAGGGGCCGGCCGACCGCCCCTCGGTGGAGGCCATTCTCGCCAGGGTGACCGGGGCCGGGGGGTGAACAGCGGCCCGTTATCGCTCCTGTCATGGAAATTTTCCAATGTGGTTTGGCTCCCATCTCCCGGTAGTAGCCTTGTAAAACAGTCGAGCCGCAAGGCGTACGGTTCCGTGCCCTCCACGGGGAGCGGACTACAAAATTCAGCGGAGGTGGATCATGTTTGCCAGATTGTATCGTGCTGCAAGCAGTCTCGCGGTAATTTTCTTCTCCATTACGGTTCTCGCTTTTTCACCCATTCAGGCTACGGCCGGTGAATACGCTGCGTTGACCGGGGTCAAGGGTCTTGACTCAGTCTTCGACTTCAGTCTCGGCTCTTCTAAAATGGCCACCCTGGTCTTCCCGGCAATCCTTGACGTCCACCAGAACCAGGAGGTCCGTGCCCTGCCCGCTCCACCCCGCACCGTGATCGTCTTTCACGGCAAGGCGGTGATGTTTCTCTCCACGGACCGCAAGGGGGGTGCAAAGGAGGAGCTGGAGGATTACGACAAGGTCGCCGACCTCATTCGCAAGGCAAAGAAGGCGGGGATCAAGATGGAGGTCTGCATGTATGCCGTGAAGGTGCTCGGCGTCGATCCTGCCACCCTGATGCCCGAAATAGACCGTGTGGGTAACGGCTTCATCTCCGTGCTCGGTTACCAGGCGCAGGGGTATGCCGTGGAAGTTGTCCCATAAGGGGGACGGCACTCCCTCTGGGAATATTGATACTGTATAGCGGGATAAAGGCGGCCAATCGGCCGCTTTTCCGGGAAAATAAAGAGGCCACGGGGGGTAACTCCCGTGGCCTCTGCTGTTGCCTGTTTATCTGGGCAGCTATTTACAGCTGCACGTCCAGCTCGTTCTGGGTGAGCTGCTCCCGAACCTGCTTCCTGCGGATCAGCACCAGCTCGCCGCTCCTGGCCTTCATCACCGCACCCGGCTTGCGGTGGGAGTTGTAGTTCTCCGGGGACATGCTCTCCGAGTAGGCGCCGGTGCCGCCGATGACCACGAAGTCGCCGATCTCCGGCTCGGCGATCATCACCGGGACGATGTTCCCCTCCTTGTCCAGGCGGACCGAGTCGCCGCTTTCGCAGCAGCGGCCGACGATGCCGAAGGATTTGAGCCCCTCCGAACCGGTCTGGTCGTACTCGCTGGAGAGGAGGGTGCCGTCCTGGCGGACGATGTAGATCGGGTGCTCTGAGCCGTAGAGGAGCGGCCGGGTGAGGAGCTCCATGCCGCCGTCGACGATGAGGAAGTTCATCTCGTTGGTCAGCTTCTTGTCGATGATCCTGGTGACGATATGACCGGAGTTGGCGACAACGAAGGTGCCGGGCTCGATCTCCATCTCCATCTCACGACCGGTGGCGGCCTTGAACTCCTCGATCCGCTGTCTGGCATAGGCCCCGAGGCTGGCGATGTCGGCCTGCTTCTCGCCGGGCATCCGGGCTACCTTCAGGCCGCCGCCGAAGCTGACCGTGGTTGCGTCGGGGAAGTAGTCGCGCACGAAGCCCAGCTCCCGGTCGATGTTCTCCCGCCACTTTTCAGGGTCGCCGCCGGAGCCGATGTGGACATGGACCTGGGTGAAGCGCAGCCCCATCCCGTCGGCCATGGCCTTGACAGTGGGGACGTCCCGCAGGTGGACTCCGAAGCAGGAGTATTCGCTGCCAGTGTCGCGGGTGGTGCTCTCGCCGCCGCCGGCGGCACCCGGGTGGACCCTTATGGAGAGATCGACCTTGTTGGCCACGGCGAAGTCGGCGATCAGCCTGAACTGCAGCATGGAGCAGACGTTGTACCTGAGGCCGCCCCTGATCATCTCCTCCAGTTCGGCCCTCTCCTCGCCGGTTGGAACTTCCTGGGTGGTGAGCATCATCCGGGAGTAGGGGATGCCGGCCCTGTGGGCACGGGCGGCCTCGTCCATGGAGGAGCAGTCCAGGTCGAGACCCTTGCCTGTGACGACCCTAAGGACGGTGCGGTCCGAGTTGGCCTTCATGGCGTAGCGGACGTGCAGGCCGAAAGCGTTCGGCATGCCAATCAGCTGCTGACAGCTGTTTTCGATGTACTCCTGGTCGTGGAGGTAGACCGGCGTACCCCACTCCCCGGCTATTTTCGGGATGAGCGCTGCATCCAGCCTGGTCGGTCCGAACTGATTCGTTGTCATTGTTTCAAC
>CALMOE010000030.1 GCA_937871715.1 uncultured Geobacter sp.
CTCATAATAGAAAACCCCGCTTGAAACAGGCGGGGTTTATCAGCAGTCTGAGGGGCTGCCGGTTGGCAGCCCCTTCTTGCTGTTGCTGGAGCGGGTTTTTACTTTGTCAGGTCGGTCCCGCCACCCAGGTTGGCGTGGGCGGCTGCCAGGCGGGCGATGGGGACCCGGAAGGGGGAGCAGGAGACATAGTCCAGCCCCACTTCGTGGCAGAAGATGACCGAGGCAGGGTCGCCGCCGTGCTCGCCGCAGATGCCGAGCTTGATCTTCTCCCTGGTGGAACGCCCCAGCTGGCAGGCCATCTGCACCAGCTTGCCGACGCCGCTCTGGTCCAGGGAGACGAAGGGGTCCTCGGGGAGGATGTTTGCCTCCACATAGAAGGGGAGGAACTTTCCCGCATCGTCCCGGGAGAGGCCAAAGGTGGTCTGGGTGAGGTCGTTGGTGCCGAAGGAGAAGAACTCGGCTTCCCTGGCGATCTCGTCGGCGGTCAGGGCAGCCCGTGGCAGCTCTATCATGGTGCCGATCAGGTACTCCACCTGGACTCCGTAGCGGGCGATGACCTCGTCGCAGACCCTGATGGCATTGGCCCGGAGCACCTTGAGTTCGGAGACGGTGGCGATCAGGGGGATCATGATCTCCGGGACGATGGTGAACCCTTCGTTCTTCACCAGCTCGCAGGCTGCCTCCATTATTGCCTGCACCTGCATGTCGTAGATCTCCGGGAAGGTGAGACCCAGGCGGCAGCCGCGGTGGCCCAGCATGGGGTTGAATTCGTGGAGGAACTCCACCTTGTGCTTCAGCTGCTGGGTGGAGACCCCCATGGTGGCGGCCAGGGCCTCGATATCCTTCTCCTCCTGGGGGAGGAACTCGTGCAGCGGCGGGTCGAGGAGGCGAATGGTAACCGGCAGCCCCTTCATCTCGCGGAAGATGCCGATGAAGTCACCCTTCTGCATGGGGAGTATCTTGGCCAGGGCCTTCTTGCGCCCCTCCAGATCCTCGGCCAGGATCATCTCCCGCACGGCGGCGATCCGGTCGGCTTCGAAGAACATATGCTCGGTGCGACAGAGGCCGATCCCCTCGGCGCCGAACTGGCGGGCTACCTTGGAGTCGTGGGGGGTGTCGGCGTTGGTCCTGACCTTGAGCCTGCGGTACTTGTCCACCCACCCCATGAGGGTGGCGAAGTCGCCGGTCATCTCAGGGGAGACGGTGGGGACCTCCCCAAGCATGACCTCGCCGGTGGAGCCGTCCAGGGTGATCATGTCACCCTTCTTCACCACCAGGCCGTTCCTGGCAACGAAGCTCTCGCTCTTGTAGTCAACCTTGATGTCGCCGCAGCCGGCGACGCAGCATTTCCCCATCCCCCGGGCGACGACCGCCGCGTGGGAAGTCATGCCGCCGCGGGCGGTGAGGATCCCCCTGGCGGCGTGCATGCCGTGGATGTCCTCCGGGCTGGTCTCCACCCGCACCAGGATGACCCTCTTCCCCACCTTGGCCTCGGCCTCGGCCTCGTCGGCGGTGAAGACCACTTCGCCGGATGCGGCTCCCGGGGAGGCGGGAAGACCCTTGGCGATGATCGTCTTCTCCGCCTTGGGGTCGAGGGAGGGGTGGAGGAGCTGGTCCAACTGGGAGGGGGCAACCCGCAGCACGGCGGTCTTCTCGTCGATCAGCCCCTCCTTCTCCATCTCCACGGCAATCTTGATGGCCGCCTTGGCGGTCCGCTTGCCGTTTCGGGTCTGGAGCATGTAGAGCTTCCCCTTCTCGATGGTGAACTCTATGTCCTGCATGTCCTGGTAGTGCTTCTCCAGGATGGAGCGGATATTCGCCAGCTGGGCGTAGCATTCTGGGAGGACCTCCTCCATGGAGGGGAGGTCACCCGGCTTCTTCTGGTGCAGGTTGATCGGCTGGGGGGTGCGGATGCCGGCGACCACGTCCTCCCCCTGGGCATTGACCAGGTATTCGCCGTAGAAGTAGTCCTCCCCGGTGGATGGGTCGCGGGTGAATGCGACGCCGGTGGCGCAGTCGTCACCCATATTGCCGAAGACCATGGACTGGACATTGACCGCGGTCCCCCAATCGGCCGGGATGTTGTTCAGTTTGCGGTAGGTGATGGCCCGCTGGTTCATCCACGAGCCGAACACTGCGCCGATCGCCCCCCAGAGCTGGTCCCTTGGGTCCTCGGGGAAATCCTGCCCCAACTCCTCCTTGACGGCGGCTTTGAAGGCGACCACCAGCTCCTTCCAGTCTGCGGCGGTCAGTTCGGTGTCCAGATGGACCCCTTTGGACTCCTTCTTCTTCTCCAGCAGGTGCTCCAGGACATGCTTGTTCATCCCCATGACAACGTCGGAGTACATCTGGATGAAGCGGCGGTAGGCGTCGTAGGCGAAACGCTCGTCGCCGCTCTGGGCAATGATCCCCTGCACGGTGGTGTCATTCAGGCCGAGGTTGAGGATGGTGTCCATCATCCCCGGCATGGAGGCCCGGGCGCCGGAGCGGACCGAGACAAGGAGAGGGTTTTTTGCATCGCCGAAGGTGCGCCCCATGAGCTCCTCGACCTTCTTCAGGTTGGCGTTCGTCTCTGCTTCCAGAGAGGAGGGGTAGCTGTTGCCGTTGGCATAATAGTAGGTGCATACTTCGGTGGAGATGGTGAAACCGGGTGGCACTGGGAGGCCGATGCTGGTCATCTCTGCCAGGTTGGCCCCCTTGCCGCCCAGAAGGTTTTTCATTGTCGCGTTACCTTCAGCGCTGCCGTTACCGAAAAAATAGACGTACTTTGCTGCCATTTGGCTCTCCTTGATCAATGAAATAGGTCCTGCGGGGAGCATTCGCCCCCTTGTGAGCGTCGGTATACTGACACAGTCCCCATGGTGTTGGCAATTGTTTTTATGGGGTAACTACCTAATTTTACTTGTGTTAAAGGTTTATAGCTGGAGTAAAACGGCCTGTTTGCGGGTCTGGGTGTAAATGATATCCCATGACAGGCAAAAGCCAACACCTGAGGGCGGTTTTATCTGTGGAGCCGGAACAACCTCTGCTCACACCGGCGCCTCCTGCAGCATCACTGCGGTCTCCTCTCCTATGCCGCCGAAATCCTCCTGGATGGCCGCAGCCCTCTTCAGGGCCGAGGTTATGTTGGGGAGGATGTTCCTTGCCCCCACGTGGCGCGGCAGGGTTGAGGTGTAGATTAGCCTCTTCGGCTGCCTTCTCGCCCCGCAGATGAGGAGGGTTCTGCCGGTGGCATGGAGCCGGTCGTGGAACCGCTCGATGGCATAGATGCCGGTTGCGTCGATGGCGGTCATGTAGCGCAGGCGGAGGATGACGACCTGGTTCAGGTCGTCGATCTCCACCTCTCCAAGCTTCTCCGCCGCGCCGAAAAGGAGCGGCCCCTGGATATGGACGATGCTTATGTAGTGGGGGATACTCCTGTCCTGCAGGCGGTGGGCCCGGTCCTGCTCGATGGCTTCGCTGGTCAGGGGGGCAACTATAGTGGTGCGCGACACCTGGAATATGTAGAGGAGGGCTGCCAGGGTCATCCCCACCTCTACGGCTATGGTCAGGTCGGCCATGACGGTGAGGGAGAAGGTGATCAGCCAGACGGCGATGTCCTTCGCCTCCATGCGCAGGACCGTCGGGATCTCCCGCCACTCCCCCATGTTCCAGGCAACGACGAAGAGGACCGCCGCCAGGGTTCCCAGGGGGATGAAGCGGGCGAGGGGGGCGGCGAAGAGGATGATGGCCAGGAGGGTGAGGGCGTGGACCATCCCTGCCACCGGTGTGCGGGCGCCGGAGCGGATGTTGGTGGCGGTGCGGGCGATGGCCCCGGTGACCGGGATGCCGCCGAAGAGGGGGACGGTCAGGTTGGCTACCCCTTGGGCGATCAGCTCCACGTTGGAGTTGTGCCGGTCGCCGCTCATGGAGTCGGCCACCACCGCCGAGAGGAGGGATTCGATTGCTGCCAGCAGTGCAACTGTCACCGCTGATGGCAGCAGAGGGGCAACCAGGTCGAGGCGCAGCTGCGGGACCTCCAGTGAAGGGAGTCCGGTGGGGATGCCGCCGAACCTGCTGCCGATGGTCTCCACCGGTATCCCCAGGAGTGGCACGCAGGCGGTGGCCAGCACCATGGCGACGATTGAGCCCGGGACTCTCTTAGTGAGCCGGGGGACGAGGAGGATGGTCAGCAGGGATGTGCTTGCCAGGATGACGGTCGCCAGGGAGGTCGTTGAGCAGTTCTGCCAGAGGTACTGCATCCGCTCCAGGAACTCGCTGGGTATCGCCCCAGAGCCTTTTATGCCGAGGAAGTCTCTGATCTGGGTGGAGGCGATGAGGACGGCGATGCCGTTGGTGAAGCCGATGATGACCGGCCTGGGTATGAACTTGACAGCGTTCCCCAGCCCTGTCATGCCGAGGAAAACCAGAATTGCCCCGGCCATCATGGTGACCATGAGGAGACCGGATAGGCCGTGCTTGGCGATGATGGCGGCGATGACCACCACGAAGGCGCCGGTGGGGCCGCCGATCTGGGTACGTGACCCTCCAAGGGCGGAGATGAGGAAACCGGCGATGACCGCGGTGTAGATCCCCGCCTGGGGGGTGACCCCGGAGGAGATGCCGAAGGCCATGGCCAGTGGCAGGGCCACCAGGCCGACGGTAACGCCTGCGGTCAGGTCTGCGGCGAAGTCCCGCCGGCTGTAGCCGGCCAGGGCCTCAACGGATTTGGGGAGCCAGGAACGGAATTTTACCAGTTTCATATGGTCCTCTCCGCTGCTTTGGGTGCTTCAGTTGCTGCTGCTATTGTCTGCGTCTCCCCTTGGGGAGATTGACCTCGTTGGTGCCGAAGAAGGCCGGCGGCAGGTCGGTGGCGTCCAGGATCCGGGTGAGGCGGTCGAAGCCGTGGTAGATGATGGCCAGCTCCGGAATGGAGAGGGACTCCAGGCCGTGGGTGATCTTGTTGGAGGCCACCTCCGGCGTATGCTCCACCAGGCGCCTCCCTTCGTCGGTAAGTGAGACCTCCACAACCCTGCGATCCTCGGAGGAGCGGATGCGGCAGACAAGCTCCCGCTTCTCCAGGCGGTCCAGGATACCCACCACTGTGGTGGGGTGGAGGTACATCTTTGCCGCCAGCTCCGACACCCGCAGGGTGCCCTGGGCGGCAATGACCTTGATGGCCCAGAGCTGCGGGCCGGTGAGTCCGGTTTCGCGCTCAACCAGCTTTGACTGTTCGTTGACCACCTGGAAGACCCGGCGGATGTTGTCCATGATCTCGGCGACCATTGTCTCTGCTGTCGGCTTGGCCATCTCAGCTCCGCAAATTAATTTGTATGCCAATAAATTTTATACATAAGATTGCAGCACAAGGCAAATGGATTTTTTCTTTTACGTGGCAGCACGACACGCCTCCTCTTGGGGCTGGACAGGAGCAAAGAGGTAGTGCAGAATAGCTCAACTGCCGCCTCGGGCGGCCTATGGATAGCAGTGTGGCGCAGTAGATGCGCAAGAACTGGGGGGTAAATGAAGAAGCGTTACATGACGATAATAGCCTTTACCGCGGCCGCGGTACTGGCCGGGAGCGTGGCCTATGCCGCCGAGCGGCGCAAGAAGTCCCGCCAGGGGGAAGACGAGTCGAACAGGATCTCCGAAGAGATTCTTGCGGTGGAGCTCCTCTCCCCGGGGGAGGAGAAGAAGGGATCCAAGCAGGTGGCATTTCCGGGGAAGGATGAAGAAGGGGAAAAGCCCGAAATGGAGAAGGAGTACGCGGCGCTCGTCGGCAAGTAAGCAGTGGGGCCTCACTGCTGCAGTTTGCCTGCGCGGCTGCAGCTGCCGCTGCCGTGCAGTTTAGTCAGTTATGTTTTGCAAGGGGTGCGGAGTGATCTGCACCCCTTTTCCGTGTCGTGCTGCCCGGAGTACAGCTGGAGTGCCCTCTCCCCCTTAACTGCCCCGAGAGGGGAGAGTGAATTTAAGTTCGGACCGCCCTGTAGGGCAAGTATTGCACCATGTCAAGGACAGCTGCCAGTGTCTTCCTTAGGTTGCATTCATGGATTGTCTTGGCGTGCTGCTTGAAGTGTAGTTTCGTTACGGAGCCTGCTTCATTCTCCCCAGCGTATTTCCTGGGTGTCGTAATCCACATGGTAACGGAGACCGCGCAGGAAGTTCATCCCCAGAAGGCCGTCGTTTCTCCCCGTGTGGATGATGCTTACCTCGACATTCGACTTGCTATGGGGCCCTACGCTCATGGAGTTGAGTTCGGTGCGCCCTACAAGGTGTACTGAGCCGCCAACTCCGCTGGCAAGACCCATATTGGTCTCGTCGGCGTTAATCCTCAGTCTCTTTGCCAGCTCAGGGCTGATGGTGCAGGTGGTGGCACCCGTATCCAGCAGGAATGTGGCAGTTACCTCCCGGTCCCGGTAGGCGACTCTGACCGGCACCAGAATCTGGTTCTGCACGAACCTGATGCGGGTCACCTGGCTGCCTGCATTTTCGTCGTCCGCTTCCCGCACTTTCTTGTTTTTTCTGTATTTGGTCGGAATGCTGGCCGGAT
>CALMOE010000031.1 GCA_937871715.1 uncultured Geobacter sp.
CCGTGGGGGTCGTGGCAGGAGACGCAGGAGAGCTCCCTCCCCCTCCCCCGGTCGGAAGGGTCAGTCTTGCCGTCGAGAGGGTGGCTTTCGCCTCCCCCCAGAGTTGTTACATGGATTCCCCTCCCCACCTGCTCGTGACAGGAGAGGCAGAGCTTGTTGACCGGCAGGTGGAGCTGGGACGGGTTGTCGCTGGCATGGGGGTCGTGGCAGATCTCGCACATCCCCCCTGCCACGGGACCATGAACGAATGCGAACCCCCTGATCTCCTTGGCCTTCTCCTGGTGGCACTCATAGCAGAGAGCGGTCTCCCTCTTCGGCGTGGCATAGAGAGGGGTACCCTGCAGAGAGTGGCAGTAGGCGCAGGAGTATGTGGCGACCGGGCCATGGACGTACTTCTGGTTGACCATCCTGCGATGGCATGAGTAGCAGGCGTTATCCTTGTCGGCCACATCGATTACCTGCTTCATGGCGGGACGCATGTTATGGCATGGTGCGCAGAGTTTGTCGGCCTCGGTACGGTGCATCACCGCCTGCAAGAAGCCTGACGGGATGTCGGCCTGCTCCCCCTTCGGGGCATAGTAGATCTCCGCCTTGAAGCTCTCCAGCTTCTTCTCGCCTTCAAAGATGTCAACCGTAAGCTGGTTTTTCCCCTTGTCCCACATTGGCTGGAGGATGAGAAAATCCCTGAAGGCCTTCCTGTACTCCTGAGTCCCAACGGGGAGGGGGTCGCTGGCCACGCCGTTCACGCTCACCACCACTGTGCTGAGATTTTCGCTCCCCAGCTTGAGGACCAGGTGACGGGAGTCGGCCACCGACGACCCTGGCTGGGGGTAGATCATGGTCACCCCGGCAGAGGAGAGAGAAGGGTGCGCAAGGAGCATGGCGGCCAAAAGCGCCCCATTGCCAAGAATGCTCCTCCAGTTTTTTCCCCTAACCTGTGCCATCAGCAATCCGCCGTAATGGTTACCTGCCGCCACCGTAGCTGTGCAGACCGGAGAGGAACAGGTTCACCCCTAGATAGCAGAAGATGGTTGCCGCAAAGCCGATGATCGAGAGCCAGGCTGCGCGCTTCCCTACCCAGCCGCGGGTTATCCTGGCATGAAGGAATGCGGCGTAGACGAACCAGACGATGAGTGACCAGGTCTCCTTGGGGTCCCAGCTCCAGTAGGTTCCCCAGGCGTAATTGGCCCAGGCGGCGCCGGTTACTATCCCCAGGGTAAGGAGGGGGAAGCCGATCATGATCGCCTTGTAGTTCAGGTCATCCAGAACGCGTATGGAGGGGAACATGCCGATCACCCCGCCTGCGGAGGCGTCGCTGGAGTCACCTTCGGCCTTGGCCTTGATCAGGTACATTATGGAGATGCCGCAGGCAACGGCGAAGGCCGCATAACCGAGGAAACAGGTGATGACGTGGTAGAGGAGCCAGTTGCTCTGCAGTGCCGGCACGAGGGGTTCGATGCCGCTATGCAGCCCCAGTTGGGCCCAGGCCATGCCGAAAAGGGCAAAGGGGAGGACGAATGCGCCGACAACCCGGTACTTGTACTTGAGTTCTATGATGCCGTAGATGAGGATGATCGTCCAGGCGAAGAAGACCACCGATTCGTACAGGTTTGACAGGGGAGCGTGGCCGTGCCCCATGTCGTAGGACTCCTTCCAGCGCAGGATGATCGCCACAGTCTCAACACCCCAGCCGAGGAAGGCGGTGATGCTGGCGCTAAGGCCTACCTGGCTGCTTCTGGTTGCCAGGAAGGCAATGAAAAGGATCGTGGATATTAGGAAAAGAAAGGTTGTTGCGTTGAACAGCATGGAACTGGTCATTATTTAACCTCCATAAAAAGTGAATTGTGAATGGTGAACGGTGAATGGTGAATCGGCTTCCTACTTTTCACTTCTCACTTCTCACTTCTCACAGTTTCTTGAGTTTCTCCACCAAGGACTCGAACTTCTGCTCGAAGGCAGCCGGGTTCTTGCTGGCTGTGCCGCCCATGACTGCCCGACCGCCGCTAATACGGATCCAGACACGATTATGGGACATGAAGAACGCCATGATTATGCCGATGACCATCAGGGCGCAGCCGGACCAGACCACCCACACACCCGGGTCCTTGGCGACCTGCAGGCCGGTATAGAGCTTCTCGTCAGCCCCGAGATACTGGATGAAGACGTCTCCGCCGCGCTGCTCCTCGATTTCCGGGTGATTCTTGAAGACGACGAAGGACTCGGGCGCCTTGCCGGGTGATGTCAGACTGACCTTTGCCGCCGGGCCGGAGAATTCTGGCATAAACTGGCGCACATCCTGGGTTGATTCGAGCACCTCCAGCTTGGCACCGTTCGGAAGGGTTGCCGCCTCACCCTTCTTCAGGTCGAGATGAACCGCTTCGCCGCCGCCGCGACGACGCAGGTTGAAGTGATACGCCGCACCCTCGCCGGCCTGGCCGTAGCTGGACTGGTAGAAGGTGATCCCCTTGTAGGTAAGGGGGTCGTTGACAATCACCGGGATCTTCTCGTAACCCTTGACAGGCTGGCCGTTCTCAAGAACGGTGAGAATGCTCTTGAACTCCTTGGGAGCACCTGTGTTGTAGTAGGAGACCGAGAAGTTTTCGCACATGACCGCAAAGTCGAGCTTGATCGGCTTCTCTTTCTGGGTGAAGACCGTGTCTACGCTCGTCCCCTCGACTATGTTGACGAACGCCTTGTAGCCGAAGAAGGAGCCGATAAGAGCGCCTACGAAGATGACGATGATGCTCAAGTGAACCACATATACGCCGAGACGACACCATGGATTCTTCTGCACGAAGATATGAGTGGCCCCATCCTTCTCGGTAACCACCGGCTCCCCCATCTCGGCCCTGAGGAACCCCTTCAGCTTCTCCTTCTGCGCAGCCTCGTCACCGCTGACCTTGAATTCATAGGTATTGGCAAGGGATTTCTCCAGGCCGTCCTCCATGACGAGTTGGGGTTCGGAGACCATCTTCCACACGCGGGGGAGCCTCTTGATTGAGCAGGCCACCAGGTTTACCGTGAGCAGGTAGAGAAGAAGCATGAACCACCAGGAGTGGTACATGTCAAAGAAGCTAAGGCTCTGGTAGAGCTTGAACTTGGCCTCGCTGATCGTCTGCAGGTACTCGGGGGGGATATTCCCCTGGGGGACTACCGTGCCGATGATCGAGGTCAGGGCAAGACCGATCAGCAGAACGATGGACAGCTTCAGCGAACAGAAAAACTCCCACAAAGACTCCACAAAGCCGCGTTTGCTAGTAGACAAGACTCTCTCCTTATCCATGTTTTGAAGGCGGGCCGATCAAGACCCGGATGTCCGACCGCACCAAGCAAATTATTATATATAAATTCAGTTTGCAAAAAAAGCAGATTCTATCAATGAAAAACAAAAAGGGCGACGGTCTTCCGTCGCCCTTTTTGTCATTCCCGTGCAAGTATGTTTACTTGTGGCAATCCTTGCAGGCCGTGGGCCCCTTTTTCATGTCGGTGTGACACCCTTTGCAGTTCTTGTGGGCGAAATCCTTGCCGAAACCTTCGATCTTGCCGGGAGCCGCCTCGTGACACTTCTTGCAGTCACCGACAGAGGTCTGGTGCGCCTTGTGGTTGAACTTCACACCCTTTTTCATCTCGATCACGTCTGCAGCGAAAGCGGTACCGGCGAACGCAACCATCATCAGAGCAACTATGGCTTTTTTCATCTGACACTCCTCCTGTTCCTAATAGGTTGAAAATTAGAGAAATACTTAATACAGGGATTCGAGCATGTCAAGCAAAAAGCACCCCTACCCCCGCCCATCAACCTTTGAGGCGCTGCTGCAGAGCGGCATCCTTCTCAGCCACATCATCGGCCATCCCCTGCTTGTAGGCTGCAAAACGCCCAGCAAGATCCTGATTGCCGAGCGCCAGCATCTGCACGGCGAAGAGGCCGGCATTCTTTGCCCCTGCCTTGCCGATGGCCATGGTTGCCACCGGGATGCCTCCCGGCATCTGTACCATGGCATAGAGCGCATCCAGGCCGTTCAGCGCCCCTCCTGGGAGGGGTACGGCTATCACCGGCAGGACGGTCTCGGCGGCCACCACTCCGGCCAGATGGGCTGCCATGCCGGCACCGGCAATGATCGCCTTGATGCCACGGGCCGCTGCGGTGCGGGCAAGATCTCCGGTCCTGGCAGGGGAGCGGTGGGCGGAAGAGACATGCATCTCGAAGCCAATACCGAACTCCTGCAAAACCTTGGAGCACTCCTCCATGACCGGCAGGTCGGAGTCACTCCCCATGAGAATCAACACTTCGGGATTCATCAGTCACCTCTCCTGAACTTGAATATTGCCGGGGATGAAATCCCCAGGATGGCCAGACGATACTGCATGGCCGTGGCAAGAACGCCGAAGCCATACTTTACACTGCGACGGAAATTTATAGAAGACGCTTCCGGGAAATATTTCGTCGGACAGCTAACCTCTCCGATGCGATAACCACCCCAGACGATCTGGGCAATCATCTGGTTGTCGAAGACGAAATCGTCGGAATTGGCATCAAGGGGTATACTCTCCAGGATTTCCCGGGAAAAGGCCCGATAGCCGGTATGGTACTCGGAGAGCTTGTGACCGAGGAGAATGTTCTCCGCCAGGGTGAGGAAACGGTTGGCCACATACTTGTAGAGCGGCATCCCCCCCTTGAGGGCGCCGGTACCCAGGATGCGGGAGGCAAGGACCGCATCGAACTCGCCGTAGGCGATCATGGCACTGATGGCGGTGATCAGCCTGGGGGTGTACTGATAATCGGGATGCAGCATGACCACAATGTCCGCACCCAGCTCCAGCGCCTTACGGTAGCAGGTCTTCTGATTGCCGCCGTACCCTTTGTTGCGCTCGTGAACAATGGTCCGTATCCCCAGTCTTCTGGCAACCTCGGCGGTTTCGTCCCGGCTGGCATCGTCCACCAGCACCACTTCGTCAACGAAATCGAAGGGGATCTCCCGGTAGGTCATCTCCAGGGTCTTGGCCGCGTTGTACGCGGGCAGGACCACCACTATCTTCTTGGAGTTAAGCATCTTATCCAGGTATCTCCTGCAGTCAGCTTTGCCATTTTTCAGCGTCCCAGGGCCTTCTTGCCGATATCCCTGCGATAATGGACCCCTTCCCAGCTGATTGACTCGACCCCTTCATAAGCCTTGGCGATTGCATCAGCCACCGTACCCCCGCGCCCGGTAACGCCGAGCACCCGGCCGCCACTGGTGACAAATCGCCCCCCCTTCTCCGCCGTGCCTGCGTGGAAAACGAACAGGTCGTCGATGGCGGCAGCAGCATCGAGCCCGCTGATTTCGTCCCCCTTGCGATAATCTCCCGGGTAGCCGCCGGAGGCCATGACTACGCAGACTGCTGCCATGTCGTGCCACTCGATCTCCATGCCGGAGATGTCCCCGTCGGCCACGGCCATAAGGATCGGCACGATGTCCGACTTCATCCGCATGAGGAGCGGCTGGCACTCCGGGTCGCCGAAGCGGGCGTTGAACTCCAGGGTCTTCACGCTCTCCCCGTCGATCATCAGTCCGGCGTAGAGGACGCCGCGGTAGGGGCGCCCCTCGGCGGCCATGCCGTCAACAGTGCGGCGCATCACCTCATCCATGGCCTTGGCGTGGATAGCCGGGGTGACAACCGGAGCAGGAGAGTAGGCCCCCATGCCGCCGGTATTGGGTCCGGTGTCGCCGTCGTAGACCGCCTTGTGGTCCTGTGCGCTTGCCAGGGGGATTATGTTCCTGCCATCGGTGAAGGCCAGAAAGGATGCCTCCTCGCCGCGAAGGAACTCCTCTATCACCACCCTTGAGCCGGCGTCGCCGAAGGCGTTGCCGGAGAGCATCTCCCTAACCGCGGCGATTGCCTCCTCCTCGGTCAGGGCAACGATCACCCCCTTGCCGGCGGCCAGGCCGTCGGCCTTGACCACTATGGGGGCGCCGTGCTTCTCGATGAACGCCACCGCTGGATCGATCTCGGTAAACACTTCGTAGAAGGCCGTCGGCACATGGTACTTCTTCATCAGGTCCTTGGAGAACGCCTTGCTCGCCTCGATTAGTGCTGCGTTGCGCCGGGCGCCGAAGATCTTCATGCCGTGCTCCTCGAACAGGTCGACTATCCCCAGGGAGAGAGGGAGTTCCGGCCCTACCACCGTCAGGCCTACCCCTTCATTCTTGGCAAAGGCCAAAAGCCCAGGGAGGTCATCAACAGACAGGGGAACGTTCGTGGCGATCCGGCCTATGCCAGGGTTTCCCGGGGCGCAGAAGACCTCCTCAACCAGGGGGGAGTGGGCTATTTTCCAGACGAGGGCATGCTCGCGCCCGCCGCTGCCGATAACGAGTACTTTCATAACAAAGCTCCTTTTTGAATCCTTTAGCGCTGGATGCGACTTTTCTGCGAGATGCGCCAAGCCTAGTGCCTGAAGTGTCTCATGCCTGTGAACACCATTGCCATGCCGTGCTCGTCGGCGGCGGCGATCACCTCGGCGTCGCGCATGCTCCCGCCGGGCTGTATTACGGCGGTGATGCCTGCGGCGGCGGCGCTATCGATGCCGTCACGGAAGGGGAAGAAGGCATCCGAAGCCATGACCGCCCCCTTGACCTGGAGGCCGGCGTGCTCGGCCTTGATGGCGGCGATGCGTGCCGAGTTCACCCGGCTCATCTGCCCGGCCCCAACACCAACGGTCATCCGCTCCTTGCCATAGACAATGGCATTGGACTTGACGAATTTGGCCACCCGCCAGGTGAAGATCAGGTCCTGCATCTCCTCCTCCGTCGGCACCCTCTTGGAGACTATCCTGGTCTCGCCGCAGAGGGAGAGATCCGTATCCTGCACCAGCATGCCGCCGTTGACCCTCTTGAAATCCAGACGTTTCCCAGGCCTGGCCGGCCACATGCCACACTCAAGCAGGCGGACGTTCTTCTTCGCCCCGATTATCTCCGCCGCTTCCGGCGCAACCTTGGGGGCGATGATCACCTCGACGAACTGGCGCTCGACGATCTCCCTGGCGGTGGCCGCATCCAGATCGCAGTTAACCGCAATGATCCCACCGAAGGCGGACTCCGGGTCGGTGGAGTAGGCCCTGTCGTAGGCATCCAGCAGAGTCTTGCCGAAAGCCACTCCGCAGGGGTTGGCATGCTTGACGATGACGCAGGCCGGACCCTCCATGAACTGCTTGACGCACTCCAGGGCCGCGTCGGTGTCGGCGATGTTGTTGTAGGAGAGCTCCTTCCCCTGCAGCTGCCTGGCTGTGGATATGGACGCCTCCGTGCACCCCCGCTCCACGTAGAAAGCCGCTGACTGGTGGGGGTTCTCGCCGTAACGCATCTCCTGCTTCTTCTTGTACTGCAGGGTCAGGGTAGCCGGGAACTGGTCGACCCCCTCCCCCAGGCGGCTCCCCAGCCAGTTGGAGATTGCGCCGTCATAGGCCGCGGTGTGCTGGTAGACCTTCACCGCCAGGCGGAAGTTGGTCTCCCTGCTGACTGATCCGCCGCCGGCGGACATCTCCGCAAGGACGGCGCGGTAGTCCTTGTGGTCAACCAACACGGTCACATCGGCATTGTTCTTGGCGGCCGAGCGGAGCATGGTGGGACCGCCGATATCGATGTTCTCGATGGCATCCTCCAGGGTGCACTCCGGATTTGCAACCGTCGCCTCGAAGGGGTAAAGGTTCACCACCACCATGTCGATCGGCTCGATACCGTGGGCCTCCATGGTGGAGAGATGCTCCGGGTTGCTCCGCATCCCCAGCAGGCCGCCGTGCACCTTGGGGTGAAGGGTCTTGACCCTGCCGTCGAGCATCTCCGGGAAACCGGTGAAGTCGGAGACATCCTTTACTGTCATGCCGGCCTCGCGGAGAAGCTTGGCGGTGCCGCCGGTGGAGAGGATTTCTACCCCGTGACGGGCCAGCTCCTTTGAGAATTCGATAATCCCGGTCTTGTCGGAAACGCTGATCAGCGCACGGGTGATTTTTGCCATTTCAAAACTGCTCCTTTGACTGATTATTGCTGGAAGTTGATCTGCTCCAGGAAATGCCGCTCGAAGAGGGGGGTGCCTGAAAGGGGGATGATCTTCAGCCCTGCGGCCAGACTCTCCACCCCCATACCGGCGTCAGGGGCCAAAAGGTGGCGGATGGCCCCGGCCAGCGCCCCCTCCCGGACGAACCGGGCATTTTTTACCATGTTTTCCGTCAGAACACCAATGGAATTTAGGCTCTGCAGCCGGAGGGCGGCGCCAAAGGATCCGGTAATGACCACCTCCTCCAGATCCTCCGCCGATACCCCCCCCCTTGCCAGGAGGACCTCGATCCCTGCCCGCACCGCCCCCTTGGCGAGCTGCAGCTGACGGATGTCCGACTGGGAGATGGAGACCAGGGTGCGGGCATCCCGGTAGATGATAAAATGCCGTTCAACGCCGACCTCAACCAGCCTGTTCCCAAGTGGAGAGCCCACCTCCGCCGGGTCGAGCAGCCTGCCGCTTGCATCCACCAGCCCCTCTCCAAGAAGCATGGCCACGCTGTCGAGAATCCCGGAGCCGCATACCCCCCTGCAAATCCCCCCCCCCACGGTGTCATAGGCGAGCCGCCCGGCATCTAGATATACCCTGTGGATGGCCCCAGGGAGCGCGGCCATGCCGCAGAAGAGGTTCCCCCCCTCGAAGGCCGGGCCGGCGGCGGCCGAAGTGGCGTAGAGCCTGCCGCCGGCCAGGAGAGCAATCTCGCCGTTGGTGCCAAGATCAAGGTAGAGGCAGGTTCGAGGTCCGAGGTCCGAGGTCCGAAAAGAGGCATGTTCGTCATTTTCACCCGCCCCGCTCCCTGCTCCTCGTTCCTCGCTCCTCGCTCCTGAATTTATCCCGAGGCCGTAAAGGAAGGCGACCGTGTCTCCGCCGACGAAACCGCCCGGGGAGGGGAAGATGTAGGCTGGGATGTCCAGATCCCACCCCAGTTCGGCGGTTGACAGCCGGTGGGAGGAGGTGTCCCTCGGCCGGTAGGGGGGCCTGGCAAGGGTGTCAATTTCCAGACCCAGTAAAAGGTGGCTCATGGTGGGGTTGCCGGCGATTGACAGCGCTTCGATTCCGGCGGGATCCACACCGGCCTCCATGCCCAGCCGGCGAACCACGCCGCAGAGTTCCAGGTTAACCAACTCCTTCAGCTCCAGGAGGTTCTCCCGGGAGCGCCCCGCGTACTCCAGGCGGGAGACCACGTCCAGGCCGCGGCCCCGCTGGGGGTTGAGGGTGCCGCAGCGGCCGCGGATGGCGCCGCTGGTCAGCTCCACCAGGGCGGCGGCTATGGTGGTGGTTCCAAGGTCTATGGCTACGCCGAGGCGCTCAGGCGATGACAATGGCCCGCTCCATCCTGGGGGTCACCTGGCCGATCTCCACGGCGAAGATACCCCTCTCCCCTGCCAGGCGGAGAAAATCCTGCGCCCCCTGGGGGGGGAGGGAGATGAGCAGCCCCCCTGAGGTCTGGGGGTCAAAGAGGGGGAGGAGCAGGTCGCCCCTGCCGATTGCCGTGGCCAGCTGCGCTGTGTAGTGATCCCTGTTGCGATAGCAGCCGGCCGGGACCATGCCGTCGGCCACCAGGGAGCCCACCCCCTCCATGAGCGGCACCCGGTCGAGGCTTATCCGTAGGGAAACATCCCCCTGTCCGGCCATCTCGCAGGCGTGGCCGATCAGGCCGAATCCTGTCACGTCGGTGGCCGCCGTGGCGCCGCACTCCAGCATCAGTTCTGCCCCACCCCGGTTCAGGGTGGTCATCCAGGCGATTGCCTCCTCCAGCTGGGAAACCGCGGCCATCTCCCCCTTCACAGCAGTGGAGATTATGCCGCTGCCAAGGGGCTTGGTCAGGATCAGCCTGTCCCCCCCCATGGGAGTGTTGTTGCGCACCACCCTTGCAGGGTCGATAAGGCCGGTGACCGACAGGCCGTACTTCAGCTCATCGTCCTCCACCGTATGCCCTCCGACCAGGCAGACCCCGGCTTCTTCCATGGCCGCCTCTCCACCGCGAAAGATATCCACCAGCACCTCCGCCGGCAGGGTGCAGGCGGGGAAGAACGCCAGGTTCATGGCGGTCACCGGCCTCCCCCCCATGGCATAGACATCGGAGATGGCATTGGCCGCGGCGATCCGGCCGAAGGTGAAGGGATCGTCCACCAGGGGGGTGATCACGTCCACGGTCTCCACCAGCGCCAGGCCAGGAGCTACAAGATACACCCCGGCATCGTCAGCGGAGTGCGGGCCGACCAGAAGCGCGGGATCCTTCGACAGGCTGATTTTTCCAACAGCATCCTCCAGGCCCGCCGGGCCCAGCTTGGCAGCTCAACCAGCGGCCCTGACGAGTTGGGTCAACCTTATCTCTTCAGCCATGACGCTCACCTCCTCCCCCTTGGACAGATCCCGGAGTGCATTGGTTGCTCAACCGGGTCATGACAGATAAATCCTCGGCACCCGCTTGCTGATGCCGCAGAATATTTCGTAGGGTATGGTCTGGGCCCAGTCGGCGATCTCCTCGGCGCGGACGCAGTTGCCCTCCCGGTCGCACCCCATGAGGAGCACCTCGTCGCCGCTGGCAATCCCGGGGACAGAGGTGACGTCCAGCATGATCCAGTCCATGCAGACGGTGCCGATGACCGGCACCCGCACCCCCCTTATCACAGCCTCTCCGCGGTTCGTCAGGGAGCGGCGGTATCCGTCCGCATAACCCACCGGCACGCTGGCCACCAGTGTTTTCTCCCCGGCGGTGTACCTGCGGGCATAACTGATGCTGGTCCCCGGCTCCACCCACTTGAGCATGGCCACCCTGCTCTTCAGGGCCATGACCGGCCTAAGCTCCATTTTCCCGGCGAAATCGGCCGACGGAAGGGCCCCGTAGAGGGCTATCCCCGGCCTGACCAGGTTGCAGCAGGGGAGATCGAGACCGAAGGCGGCGGCACTGTTGGCGATGTGCAGGTAGCGGGGGTCGAAACCGGCCCTTCTGGCGATCTCCACCGACCTGACGAAGAGCCCAGCCTGGCGCTGCGTGTACTCCCGCCCCGAGCTGTCCAGCTCATCGGCCGAGGCGAAATGGGAGATCATCCCCTCTATCTCCAGGTTGGGCAACCTGCCCAGTTCGGCGAAGAATCCCTCCACCTCGGCAAAGGGGATGCCAAGCCGCCCCATGCCGGTGTCGATCTTCACATGGACCCTCGCCTTGCGGTAGAGCCTGGCTGCGGCCTCGTCCAGAGCCCTTGCCTGCCCCAGATCGAAGATGGTGGTGGAGAGGTTGAAGCCGACGCACTTCCTCTCCTGCCCCGGGTATATGCCACCGAGGAGAAGTACCGGCCGGTCGATGCCGCTCTTGCGCAGCTGTATCCCCTCGGCGAGGAAGGCTACCCCGTAGGCGGTAACCCCCAGCTTCTCCAGCTCCCCGGCCACATCCATGAAGCCGTGGCCGTAGGCGTCCGCCTTGACCACGGCTAGGATGCCGCACTCACCGGGGATGGCGCGGCGTATCTGGGCGTAGTTGTGGCGCAGTGCCGCCAGGTCTATTTCGGCCACTGTCGGCCTGCTGTCTGACAT
>CALMOE010000032.1 GCA_937871715.1 uncultured Geobacter sp.
GCACTCTCCGAATGCTGCGTCTGATCAAGCCCCATTATCTCCTCTTCCCTGTCCACACGCAGGCCGATTGTCTTCTGCAGTACGAAGGCGATCAGAAGGGTGACGATGAAGGCATAGGCTCCAGCCGCACCCACCGATATCAGTTGGGTAACGAACTGCTTCACATCCCCGGCCAGAAGCCCCTTCGCCCCGACCGTGGCAAACACTCCGGTGAGAATGGCGCCGGTCGTGCCGCCGAGGCCGTGCACCCCGAAGGCGTCGAGGGAGTCGTCGTACTTGAGCTTGGCCTTCAGAAGCACCCCGCCGTAGCAAACCACTCCTGCCACAAGGCCGAGTATTATAGCCGCACCCGGCTGGACAAAGCCTGCTGCCGGGGTGATTACTACCAGGCCGGCAACCACACCGGAGCCGAATCCGAGGGCGCTGGGCTTGCCGGCATGGATCCACTCTGCCACCATCCAGGAGAGGCCAGCCGCAGCAGGGGCTATGGTGGTGGTTGCAAAGGCCAGGCCGGCGAGTCCACCCGCCGCGTCTGAGCAGTTGACGCCGACAATGGCCGAACCTGCGTTGAAGCCGAACCAGCCGAACCAGAGCATGCCTACACCCAGCATGGTCAGAGGGAGGCTGTGGGGCGCCATCCGCTCAGTGGGGAAGCCGTGCCGCTTGCCAAGAAAAACGAGGGCTGCCAACGCCGAAACACCTGAGGAGAGATGAACAACTGTACCGCCGGCGAAGTCAAGGGCCCCCTTCTTGAATAGCCAACCGTCGGTCATCCAGACCCAGTGCGCCAGGGGGTCGTACACAAGCGTCGTCCAGAGAAGGACGAAGAGGCAGTAGGCTGAAAATTTGACCCTCTCGGCCAGGGCTCCGGAGATGAGGGCCACCGTGATGATGGCGAACATCCCCTGGAACATGGCGAACACATACTCAGGGATGGATCCGGTCTCCGTTGCCACGTTCTGGAACAGAGTGTATATGGGGGCGCCGTCCTTGCCGAAGGTGATGAGACCGCTTAGCAGCGCCTTGCTGCTGTTGCCGATCAGTCCCATGAAGGCGTCCGGGCCAAAGGCGAGTGAGTAGCCGATGACGGCCCACTGAACCCCGACTATCCCCATGGCGACAAATGAGTGCATCATGGTGGAGAGCACGTTCTTCTGGCGCACCATGCCGCCGTAGAAAAACGCCAGCCCGGGTATCATGAAGAGGACCAGGGCGCTGGAGACAAGCATCCATGCGGTGTCGCCAGTGTTGAGCACCGGATCCACACTTTTTGGTTTTTCGGCTCCCGCCGGAGTGGCAGCGGCAGTCGGGGCCGTTTCGACAGCCGCTGCCGCGGGAGTTGTCGCAGCGGCTGGTTCGACGACCGCGGCGGCAGCCGTACCGCCGGCAGGAGACTTGGCCTCTTCAGCTGTAACCGCAAGCGGCGTGAGGAGCAGGGCCGATGCCACGAGCAGATTGCATACGAGTTTGCGAGTTTTCATCATAACCTCCAGTCTGATCTTTCTTGATTTCCTCAACTCCGGGGGGCCTCCTCAGATGGCCTCCCCCCCCTTTTCGCCGGTCCTGATCCTCACGGCATTCTCAATGGCAAAGACGAATATCTTGCCGTCGCCTATCCTGCCGGTGCGGGCCGCTGCCTCGATGGTATCCACCACCCTTGCCGCCACTTCATCCGCCACCGCTATCTCCAGCTTGACCTTGGGGAGGAAGTCCACCACGTACTCGGCGCCGCGGTACAGCTCGGTATGCCCCTTCTGCCGCCCGAACCCCTTCACCTCGCTGACGGTGATCCCCTCGATCCCTATCTCCGTCAGGGCATCCTTCACTTCATCCAGCTTGAAAGGTTTTATGATTGCCTCTATCAGTTTCATTGTATCCCCCTAATCATCTTTTTTAAGCAGGAACTACGGGAAGTTGATGTCGATCTGGGTATTGAACGTATTCTGTCCGCCGGTCGCCTTCTTGTTGAAGACGTCATAGCCGACGATCAGGGAGATCTTGTCGGTGAAGGCGTAGGAGACCCCGAAGCTGAGGGCTCCGAATGAGTTGTCCCCACCCATGTAATCCACCGCAGCCCAGAGCTTGTCGGAGATCTCGGACAGGGTGCGGTCCCAGGAGAGGAGCACCCCTTTGTTGTCGTTGGAGCCATTCTCGTCGTTGAGGAGAGCGCTGTTGCCAACATAATAGCCGGCCGAGAGGCGACCGAGCTTGGCGACGTTTTTCGCAGCCAGGCCGTAGACAATATTGTAATCCGTACGTGCGTTGGACGACTTGCTGCTGTTGGTGCCGAAACCGAAACCGCCGAACGCCAGGGCCGGGGAGTTGCTGAACAGGGAGTTCTCCGGGGTGCCGAGCTTGGCGTTGAACTGGATGGGGTGGTCATCGTAGGCATCACCGCTGGTCAGGTAATCGGCGCCAATCTCCATCTGCAGCTTTTCGAAGGGGAGAACGCCGGCGGTGACCCCCAGGTCGTAGACGTTGTTGCGCACCTCGGTGGCGGCGCCGCTGACAGGATCCTTGATGTCGCGGGTACGGGTATAGTTGTCGATGCCGATATGGAGGGTCTTGTATGCCTGGACATCGGTTGAAGGAATCCAGATCTGGGTTGAAGGGGTGGCAAATACCGCCGAGGATGTTGCCAGGGTAATGGCCATTGCCAGGACTGCCTTGAGTGTCATCTTCATGATGCAATTCTCCTTTGAATAGTTTAGTAGTACTCTGCTGCCGTGCTGCGTGACTGCCGAAGTTAACTTCTCTCACCCCCCCCTTTCCCGGTTTACTGAAAAAAAAAAGCGCCATCCACCATGCGGTGGAAGGCGCCATTGCCTCTTTATGAGTAAACCCGGCACATCCTTGTGCCGCCTGATTTTGTCTATATACTTAGCACATGCCGTGCCATTTCTTGTTTTGCCTGCAGATTCGGGCTATTACAAGATCAACACCACCTGCCAATGCCCGTTTTCCATCCACCCAGCTACACGGAGCAACCGATCTGCCCATTAATTAATCACCGACCTGCTTCCTCTGCCCAATCATCATACGGTAATGCAGGCACTCCCACCCAATTGACCGGAGCGACTTATCCGCTCGCGACAAATCAGCTCTCCGTCAGCAGTATTGCCTCGGCGATCTGCCTGAGGGATCTGCGCTTGTCCATGGCAAGCTTCTGCATCCTGCGAAATGCCTCGGGTTCAGAAAGCCCATGGGAGCGCATCAGCACCCCCTTTGCCCTTTCTACGATTTTGCGGCTCTCAAGAGCGTCCTCCAGGGCAGCCACTCTCCCCTTAAGCTCCTCGACTTCGTGATTGTGCACCGAGGCAAGCTCAATGGCAGGCCAAAGCTCCTCCTCGCGAACCGGCTTTGCCAGAAAGCCGCCTGCTCCTGCGGCAATGGCCTTCTCCAGCAGATCCCCGCTGCACTCCCTGCCGAGGAGCAGCAC
Source organism: uncultured Geobacter sp. (assembly GCA_937871715.1). Classification (GTDB taxonomy): domain Bacteria; phylum Desulfobacterota; class Desulfuromonadia; order Geobacterales; family DSM-12255; genus CALMBF01. The sequence continues at coordinate 3,440 of CALMOE010000032.1, forward strand.
CGGTATCCTGAGCTTCTCCCTGATGGAGCTGACAGTGGAGAGGAGATCCCTCCCCATCGGGGAGAGATCGATGATCGCCAGCTCGGGGAGATGGTCGAGCGCCATGGAGACAGCCTTCTCATTGTCAGCGGTCTCCAAAATTTCAGCAAACCCGAGGCTGCTGAGCATAAATTTAAGGCGCTTCCTCTCGGCGGCCTCAGCAGTGCAGACAAGTGCATTCTTCATGATTTCACCACCTTGGAAAGATATCGGCCAGATGATCGGCTCTTACTACATGGACCTAGCAGATATCGCGCCAAAAGATTAAACCAGACCAGTACTCGCCCCGTAGCAGCAAACTATTTGACTTTCTGCCAATGTGGTGGAATATTATGAGAACCGTGCGCTGCACGGACACTAACCAAGAGAAGTAACATCAGGAGAAGCAAGTAAATGGCAAACGGAACGGTAAAGTGGTTCAACGACAGCAAGGGGTTTGGCTTTCTCGAGCAGGAGAGCGGCGACGACGTGTTCGTGCACTTCTCCGCCATCACCGGGGAAGGGTTCAAGACTCTCAATGAAGGCGACAGGGTAACATTCGACCTGGTTAACGGGCCGAAAGGGCTGCAGGCAGCCAACGTCACCAGGATTTAAGTCGCATACCAGTAATATCTGCCAAGAAAAGCCCCGCATGCCGGGGCTTTTTTCGTCTCCTCCAGCCACTCACCGCAAGTACGGGGAAAAACCGGATCTGCAGGTGAAATCTGTCTTGTGTCCAAGCGGCAGTTGGCGCTATAGTGGCGTGCAATCTGAACCAATTGAGAGGTTGGCGGCTCATGTCCTTTGTCGGTGATCTTGAACACCTCCCCATTGTTGATGTAATTCAACTTCTCCACGCCACGCGCAAGTCGGGGACACTCTGCCTGAAGAGCGACAGGGGGGAGAGCCAGCTGGTTTTCAGCGACGGATGCATTGTCAGCGCCAACCACTCCAACAATAGCGTGCGCATCGGCCAGATACTGGTGCAGATGAACGCCATAACCAGGGAGGAGCTGGAACAGAGCCTCCTTGAGCAGAAAAGTGCCGGAAACAACCGCGCCCCGCTGATCGCATCCCTGATCGAAAGCGGCAAAATCCGTAAGGAAGATGCCTTCAAGGGGCTGGAAACACTGATCGAGATGACCATTGTGGAGGTTCTCACCTGGACGGAGGGGACTTTTGAACTGGATGTGGAGAGCTGCGTAGTATCCGACGAATACCGCTACATACCGGAAAAGCTCAAACTTGACCTGCACCTGAATACCCAGAACGTCCTCATGGATGCGCTGCGCATCTATGACGAGAAGAAGCGGGACGGCACCCTCATGACGGAGACTTTCCCGGCGGAGGAGAGCGCCGCCCCCCCCCTGCCATCGCCGGCGGAAGAGGAGCGGATCATATCCATCGACGATCTGGGGCTCGATGCACTTGACGACCTGGAAAAGGTCATCCCCGGTTTTTTCACCCCTGTCAGGGTGCACGACCCTGCGGCCATCCACCGCGAGAGGATCGGCGCCCACATCTCCCGGCTCCCGGCGGATGACCAGGAAAAGCTCATCTCATTCCTGGCATCAATTACGGAAAAAGATAGCGGTAACGAATCCCACGGCGGGAGTGCCCACGCGCTCATCCTCTTCAGCAGCAGCGACTTCATAAGCCACACGGTCGTCACCTACTGCAAACATGACGGCCTCTTCACCTTCTCCACCGATGAGGAGGAGAACCTGGACCATATCATCAACCAGAGCATCGCCAAGGAGCTAACCCCGGTCATGGTGATAGACCCCCCTGACGACATCTCCGAGGCCGCTGCCGCTGAGATGGTCGACAGACTGGCCAGGCACGTGACGGAGAAGTTCCCGGCAGCGACCATCTTCCAACTGGTCCCGCCTGGAGCCTACGACCTGGCCCTGGCCGGCTTGCGCTCAGGGGTGCGCGCCGTGCTTCCAAAGCCGGATCTGCGGCAGAGAATGCCATCCTTTGTTAATGACACGATTGCATTCCTGGAGACCCTGAGGGAGGCGGCAAGAGTTCCGCAGCCAACCGCTGGCGGAGTCGACACCCCCGGCTTAAAGGAGTCACTGGAAGCGCTTTCCGGGCTGAAGGAGCTGGTGGAGATAACCGCCGAACTGGAACGCTTCGCGGCAAAGATGCTCTCCAGAGCCGTCACCTTCACCCTGCGCAAGACTGAGCTGGTAGCGGAGAGGGTGCAAACCGCGGACGAAACCAGGCCAATCAGCCTTAGCTTACGGGCAGACTCATCCCCCCTGCTGCAGCAGATCCTCGCCGAAGGTCGGGCTTATTTCGGCCCCCTGAATGACCAGTCGCTGGAGGAGGCGATAAGCGTGGCACTCACCCCACCTGTGTCAAGACAGGTGATGCTCCTCCCCTTGAGGTGCCTCGGCCGGGTTCTTGCCATAATCTATGCAGACTTCGGCGACAGGCAGCAGTCAGCCGTGCACCTTGAACCGTGCGAAATCCTGGCCAGGCATGCCGGCCTCGTTTACGAGAACTCGCTCTACAGGAAGAAATTCGAACAGATGATCCAGCAGCACTGAGAAACAGCTCGCTTCAGGCTGTGTAAAAACATGGACGGAAGGAATTGTCATGGACGCCAAAATTCTCACCCAAATCCTGGAAATTGCCTTTCAGAAGAAGGTCTCCGACCTCCACTTCGAGGTTGACAACCCGCCGTTTTTCCGTGGGAGAGGGCAACTGATCCGCTCCAAACTACCTGCCCTGACCCCTAAGGATACCGAGTTCATCGCCGCAACCGTGATGGAGCATAACGGCCGTAAGTTAAGCAACGACATCAGGGAGATGGACGCATCCTATGCCCTCCCGACAGGCGGACGTTTCCGCGTGAGCATCTTCAAGCAGCGGGGGAGTTACGGCATCATCATGCGGGTAATCCCCCCCCACATCGGCACCCTGTCGGAGCTCAACCTGCCGCCGGTGCTCTCCGAGATTGTAAAGGCCCCCAACGGCCTGATCCTTGTCACCGGGCCGACCGGCAACGGCAAGTCCACGACCCTTGCCTCCATGCTCCGCCTGCTCAACGAAACCCAGAACTACAACATCATCACCATAGAGGACCCCATCGAGTTCCTCTTCACCTCCCATAAAAGCTGCATCATCCAGCGCGAGGTGGGGATAGACACGGAGGACTTCAATTCGGCCCTGAAGGCGGCGCTGCGGATGGATCCAGATGTCATCATGGTCGGGGAGATGCGCGACAAGGAGACCATCGACTCGTGCATCAAGGCGGCAGAAACCGGCCACCTGGTGCTCTCCACCCTCCACACCCAGAGCGCAGTCTCCACCATCAACCGGCTTCTGGGGAATTTCCCCCCCGAATCCCAGGAGATAGTCCGCCAGAGGCTGGCAGACATACTGGTGGCCATTGTCTCCCTGCGCCTCATCAAGGACAAGAGCGGCGAGAAGATCTTCCCGGTAGTGGAGATCATGCGTTCAACCACCACCATCCAGGCATGCATCCGCGAAGGGAGGTTGGACGAGGTCGAAAAGCATATTGAAAACGGCCAGTCCCTCTACCAGATGCAGACCCTCGACCAGCACCTCCTCCAGCTTTTCCGCCAGGATGTCATCACCATGGAAGACGCAAAGCGGCTCTCCCACTCCATGGACCTGGAGCGAAAACTGATGTTCGACAACTGACAGACAACCGGTTCCCCGGCATCCCTGACCAGGGTGCCGGGGAGAGCCACTGCAGGGATCAGACAACCACCCACTCCATGACAATGAACAAAGCAGCTGCAGTAGCAATCATCCTCTTCACCATCGGCCTGATCAGCTTCGCCACCTGGCAGCTGTTCCGGGGGAACCTGGAGGCGGCCTTCATGCCCCTCCCCTTCCTGCTGGTCGTCTACTTCTTCGTCAAAAACGGCGAGAGGTGACCCCTCACGAAGTCACCCCCCTGTAATCGGCAATACATGGCAAAGATCCCTACTTTTTCATGGCGCGCAGCAGATCGAAGGCATGCTTGACCCGGGTGACCACCCTGATCGGCTGCACCGGTTTGGGGATGAAGTCGAGGAAGCCGGCTTCGAACGCCTTCTGCTCCTCCTCGCCGCTGGCCTTTGAGGTAAGGAGGATTGCCGGGATGGCAGAGGTCGCCGGATTTGCCCACATGGCGCGCATCATGGCAAACCCGTCCATGCGCGGCATGACCGAATCGCAGATGATCAGATCCGGGCTCTCGGCAATGGCCATTTTCAGCCCTTCTATGCCGTCCCGCGCCTCCACTACCGAGTACCCCTCCTTCTGCAACGCCACGGAGATTATCGTTGCAACCGACTGGGAGTCATCCACCACCAGCACCTTTAGCTTGCCGGAGACCGCCTTTCCCCCTTTCAGGTAGTTGTTGCCTATTGCCGCCAGTATCTCCTGGCGTGTGGCAAGCACCGGCATGATCTTCATGCCGCTCTTCCTGGAGAGGTAATCGAAGGTGGTGACGTCGAAGGGGTCGGTGACCGCCAGGGCCAGCACCCCGTCCTGGGCCTTCAGGGGGAAGACAACCTTCTCCACCGCCATATCCTCGTGGACATGGTCAAGGAGAGCCATGGGGAATGAATAGCCGGCGAACCCCTTTGCCGTTTTGAAGCCGAACTGCCTTGCCAGGGCGTCCGCCAGCTCCCACTCGGTTATCACCCCCATCTCCTCAAGGACTATGCCGAGCCTCTTCCCCGTCCCCCTCTGTCGCTCCAGTGCCCGCTCCAGAGTCTTGACGGTGATGATCCCAGCCTCCACCAGCAGTTCTCCCAGCTGCTTCTTCTTCTCCATATGAACTCCCCCGCCCATTTTGTCAGCCCAGATTTACCATAACAGGCAGACAGTTGTCATGTTTTCCGTACAGGCAGACGCTATCCAGCTGACCGTGCCGGCTGGAGTGAGCAGAGCCCGTAACGGCAAAACACTATTCTATTTACTTGCCAGCAATTTTCAATTAACTTATGAAATTGCGGTACAATCCGAGACTTTGTAGCAGTTACTGGCAATAGAACAGCAAAACACTTACAGCAAGGAACGGAACATGACCAAGAAGCTCTCCGTCAAGATCGTCGGCATCCTGATAGTAGTCATGATCATCATTATGACCGTGTTCACCATCTACTTCGTCCGCTGGCGCAGCGCCAACATGCATGCCGACCTCCTCGCCAAGGGGAAAATCCTGGCCATCACCGGGGCCGCCAGCATGGAGAGGGTCCTCAGCGGGGCAGTGGCGGAGAAGAGGTTCACCCTGGAGGAGATCTTCGACACCAATTACCAGCAGATACCGGGGAGCAATCCCGCCAAGTACACCACGAAGTACGATGCCTACCTGGAGAAGGTGATCACCCCCATGGAGGACGCCTTCCTCAAGGACGATCAGGTGGTTTTCGCCGCCCTGGTGGACCGAAACGACTACCTGCCGGCCCACAACAGCAAGTTTGCCAGGCCCCAGAGCGGTGACCCGGAAAAGGACAAGGCATTCAGCCGCTCCAAGCGGATCTTCGACGACCCGGTCGGCCTGGCAGCGGCCCGCAACACCCAGGATTTCCTGAAGCAGGACTACAAGCGGGACACGGGTGAAAACATGTGGGACATCTCCGCCCCGGTATATGTGGGGGGGAAACACTGGGGGGCCTTCCGCATCGGCTTCTCCATGGCCAAGACGGAGGAGAGAATCGCCGAGCTCCGCTCCCACATCATCGGCGCCATGCTGGCCATGCTGCTGGCCTCCACCCTGACCATCATCACCGTGGTCACCCTGCTCATCAGACCCCTCAACAGACTGACCGAATCGGCCAAGAGGATCGCCGACGGCCAGCTCGAAGAGGAGATCCCCATCGTCAGCGACGACGAGATCGGCACAGTCTCGGCCGCCCTCAACCGGATGACCTCCTCCATCGTCAGAAACCTGCGCACGGAGATCGACAAGAGCAAGCGCCTCTTCATCACCATCAAGGAGGCCGTCTTCCAGTTGGTGAGCTCCTCCAGCAGACTGACCGCCATCAGCGTGCAGCAGAGTTCGGCGGCCACCGAGCAGGCAGCCTCGGTGCAGCAGCTAACCACCACCGCCGAAGAGGTGGCCATAACCGCACGCCAGATCATGGAAAACGCCCGCCTGGTGGAGAGCTGCGCCGACGAGGCCAACTCCACCTGCCACGCCGGCTCCAGCGACGTGGGGGCGGCGATCGCCGGCATGGAGACCCTCCGCCAGCAGGTACAGCAGATCGCCCGGAGCATGCTCCGCCTGGGTGAGGATAGCCAGCGGATCGGGGGGATAGTCGAGATCATCGACGAGATCAGCGACCAGACCAACCTGCTGGCCCTGAATGCAGCCATAGAGTCGGCCGGGGCCGGGGAGCACGGCAAGAGGTTCGCCGTGGTTGCCAAGGAGGTAAGAAGGCTGGCGGAGAGGACCGTGGACGCCACAAGACAGATCAGGGGGCTGATCGACGAGATCCGCCAGGCAACAACCAGCACCATCTTGGTGACCGAGGAGGGGACGAAGGCGGTGGATACGGCCAGCCTCCTGGTGGACAAGGTGGACAAGTCCTTCGCCATGCTGCTGCAGGTTGTGGACAACACCGCCCAGGCAGCCAGGGAGATAACCCTCTCCACCAAGCAGCAGACCATGGCCTGCCAGCAGATCGCCGAGACCATGAACGAGGTCCGTTCCGTGGCCCAGCAGGTGGCCGACAGCGCCCTGGAGACGGAGCGGGCCATTGGCGACATAACCGACCTCTCAGAACAGCTGCGCCACCTGATCGAGGAGGAGATCCAGGAGAAGGGGCGCCGCACCGCCATGGAGGGTGCGGCCATAATGACCGAACTCCTCTCCCGGGCCCTTAGCGGCGGCCAGCTGACCCGCAGCCAGCTGTTCGACAGCGACTACCGCCCTATCCCTGGCACCTTGCCGCAGAAATACCACACCGCCTACGATGCCTACTGCGACAAGCTTCTGCAGAAGCAGCTGGACGACTACCTGACGGCGGACGACCAGGTGGTCTTCGCCGTGGTGGTGGACACCAACGGCTACCTACCCACCCACAACAGCAGGTACAGCCAGCCCCTCACCGGGGACCAGGAGCGGGATCGTATCAATAATCGCACCAAGAGGATCTTCGACGACCCGGTGGGCCTGGCGGCGGCCCGCAACCTTAACGAGGTGATGGTGCAGGCCTACGTGAGGGACACCGGGGAGAAGATGTGGGACTGCTCGGCCCCCATCCATATCGACGGCCGGCACTGGGGGGCCTTCCGGGTCGGCTACTCCATGTAGGTCAGGGGAAGGAGAGGCCGAGGAGCATCTTGCTTACGTTGTCCACCACCCAGAAGAGGCTCCCGTCCCAGTCACCCTTGCCGCTCCCCGGCAGGGTGAAGCTCCTGCTCCCCGAAAGCGAAAGAGTCAGGCTGTCAACCTTCAGGAGCCCATCCTTGAGGACCATGAGCCTGCCGCTGGTCGAATCGAATCCCATGTCGCTGACCCCGTCGCTCCCCCAAATATCGGCAGAGGGTGTGCCGATGGACAGAGTTGCGTCTGGCAGGAGATGAAAACTGACCAGGTTCCTCTTGTCCGAGGCCGTTGCCCAGATGCTGGTGCCGTCCCAGACAAGCCCCTGGCAGAATCCCTTCCCCTCGGAGGTGGCCGGGCAGGGGTAGGTGGCATAGTAACTGCCGTCGGCCAGGATCAGGTAGATCTCGCTCTTCGGCACCGGTACCGGGCCCGAGTTGTCGTAGCCTGCGCTGGAGATCCAGAAGTTCCTGCCGTCATAGGCAAGGGAGCTGGTCTCCCCCCCTTCGCCGGCCTTCGCCCCGCCGATGTAAAATGGCCAGCTAACACCGTCCACCGTCGCCAGCTTCTGGCCATTGGCATCGATTTTCACCAGGGCATTCGGCGGAGGCCCGCTGGTCCCGGCAAGCAGCCAGAAGGTGGAGCTCCCCCTGTCGAAGGCGATGTCCGCCACCCACCCCACCCCGCTCGGGAATGCCACCTTCTTCTGCAGGGAGTAGGCCGGGGTAAACCCCTTCACCGTGGAGACGTTGCCGGCGGCATCCCTGGCCCAGGCGTAGAGGGTCTTGCTCTCCGCGGAGGCGAGTGCGTGGCTCGACGGAGGGGCCGATGTCCAACCGCTATCAGTGCTACTGGGAGGGGCTGATGACTCGCTCACCAGGTATCCGCTGACCGCCACGTTGTCCGTGGCGCTGAACCGCTCGATGGTCGCCGTCAGGCTGCCGCTCTCGGTGTGATAGACGAAGGCCGTCACCACCGGCGCCTTCGTGTCCTCCTGGGGGAACCACTCGAAACTCCTGCCGCAACCTGCCAGGAGCAGCAGCATGGCTAAGACAAACTCTTTTCTCACGAATAACCTCCGCAAACCCGCCAACAAAAAGGAAAATCCTGTCTCAGTTCAATGCAGGGAGCGCTGCACCCCGCCGACAATGCCGTAATGGAAGAAGGCGATCAGGGTGAAACTCTCCCTGTCGTACCCCTTGGGGAAGGAGCCGACCCCCCCCACCACCGAGAGAGTACGCAGCACCTCGTCGTCCAGGATCTTGCTCCCCGAGCTCTGCAAAAGCTCCTTGGCCACCACCTCACCCCGACGGTTGAAGGTGATCCGCACCGGGGTGACCCCTTCGATCCCCAGCCTTACCGCCTCCTGGGGGTAACGCCATACCCCGTAGACCGCATTCTCGAAGCGGCGCAGGAAAGAGCCGAACATGATGTCGTCCGTGTTGAGGAAGCTGGCCTCACCCCTGGTCACCTCCCGGCCGTACTTCCTGCGGTAGCTCTCCTCAATGGCAGCCAGCCTGGCCGCCGAAGGGAAGAGATTCAGCGGCTCCTTCCCCCCTCCCTGCTCCTTCCTGCGGAAAAGCTCGTCCCTTGATGAGCCCTGCGGCGCACTCTCCCTTGCCGTCGGCCAGCCGGGCTGGGTGCTACGGGGTGGCGAGGGGAGATAGCCGTTCCCCTGGCGGGGGGGAGAGGGGGCGAGTTCGCGCCGGGCCTCACCGATGGGGGCCGTCTCCCGGGGGACCCGGCGGAAAACATCGGACTTGCGGCTGACCGGCGGCACCATCTCCCTAGAAGGGGTCAGGGGCGGGATGTCCTGCAGATCGACCATGAGCGGCTCTGCCTGGGGGGGGGTGACGGCGGCCGGCAGGTTGAGGAGAAGCGCGGCAAGCCCGGCATGGAGCAGGGCCGAGCATAGTATCAGGTAGAGCAGCTTTTTTTCCACCGAACTTTCCGCCATCAGCTTCCCGTTCTCCCCGGGGATAAATACCTTGAGCCACAGAGCATCATTCTCACCCGCAAAGCGATTGACACCCGGGCCTTGGCGTAGTATGCAACAAGCAGCCTCTGAAGGGGAAGGAGAAAGAATTGAACAACCAAGCACTCCTCTGGAGCGGGTTCGCCACGGTCATAGGCATCATGCTCATCCTCGACCTGGGGATATTCAACCGCAAGAGCCACGAAATAAGCTTCAGGGAGGCCGCAGCATGGACCGCACTCTGGGTCTCCCTCGCCCTGGGGTTCAATGCCTGGGTCTACCTGCAGATGGGGCCGCAGAAGGCCATGGAGTTCCTCGCCGGCTACCTGATCGAACAGTCACTCTCCGTGGACAACCTCTTCGTCTTCATCATGATCTTCTCCTACTTCCACGTGGGGAAGAAGCACCAGCCGAAGATCCTCAAGTGGGGGATATTCGGCGCCCTGCTCCTGAGGGGGATATTCATCATCGCCGGCATCGGCCTCATCTCCCGCTTCGGCTGGATGACCTACATCTTCGGCGCGGTGCTGGTGGTCACCGGCCTGAAGATGCTCAAAGGAGGCGACGAGGAGATAGCCCCGGAGAAAAACTTCATCGTCCGCCTGGTGAGACGCTTCGTGCCGATCACCAAGAGGATCCGCAGCGACAGATTCTTCGTCCGCCGCGGAGGGATAACCGCCGCCACCCCCCTCTTCCTCACCCTGCTGGTGGTGGAGAGCAGCGACGTGATCTTCGCCGTGGACTCCATCCCCGCGGTCCTCTCCGTGACCCGGGACCCGCTGATAGTCTACACCTCCAACGCCTTCGCCATCATGGGGCTTCGCTCCCTCTACTACCTGTTGGCAAACGTCATGGGGATGTTCGTCTATCTCAAGCCCGGTGTCTCCTTCATCCTCTGCTTCGTCGGCGTGAAGATGCTCCTGGCCCACAGCAGCTGGGACATCTCCATAAACTTCTCCCTCGGGGTCATCTTCGGCGTGCTCGCCCTGTCGGTGATCTGCTCGATCCTCTTCGCCAGGGAGAGGTGATGCCAGTCAGAGGGGGGAGATCCGCACCCGCACAACCCTGTTCTTCCCCACCTCCTCACAGGTGAAGCGATACTCTCCCCACTCCACCGACTCCCCCTTCTCCGGGAAGCGGCCGAGACGGTGGAGGACCAGCCCGGCCACCGTGTCGAAGGGGAGGTCGTCCCCCATGGAGACGTGGAGCAGGTCCTCCAGGTCATTGATGGAGAGGAGGGCATCAACCAGGTAGCTGCCGTCGGCCAGGGACTGCAGGCGGAGCGGCTCCCCCACGTCGTGCTCGTCCTCGATCTCCCCCACCAGCTCCTCAAGGAGATCCTCGGTGGTGACCATGCCGCTCAGGCCGCCGTACTCATCGACCACCATGGCCATATGCACCCGCCGGCGCTGCATCTCCTGCAGAAGGTCGTTGACCTTCTTCCCCTCCGGAACGAAGAGCACCTCCCTGACAATGCTCTCTACGGCGAAGTCCGGCTCGGTCACCATCCTGCCGAGAAAATCCTTGGCATGGATGAAGCCGCTGACCTTCTCGATCCCTCCATGGTAAACCGGATACCTGGAGTACTGGTTTTCCATGATCGTCCTGACGATCTCCCCGTGGCTGGCCTCCAGGTCGATGGCCGCCATCCTGGTGCGGGGGACCATGACCTCCCGCACCGTGGTATGGGTGAAGTCGAAGATGTTCCTGATGTATTCGCTCTCCGACTCCGTGAACGCCCCGGCCTCCTGCCCCTCGGCGACGATATGCTGGATCTCCTCCCTGGTGACGAACCCCTGCTCCCTGCTCTTTATGCCGAAGAGGCGCAGCACCCCGCGACTGGAAACGGAGAGGAAGCTGACCGCCACCATGCCGATCCTGGAGAGGAGATCGAGGGGCTTGGCCACATGGAGGGCTACGGTGTCGGCATACTGCAGCCCTATGGCCTTGGGTGCCAGCTCTCCGAAGATGAGGGTTACGTAGGAGAGGATCGCCACCGCGCAGGAGACGGAGATCGGTTCGGCACCGTTGCGCAGGATCTCGAAGGAGGAGCTCTGCAGGATCGGCTTCAGGTGCTCCACGGCAACGATGCCGCCGATGGCAGAGGCGGTGGAGCCCACCACCGTCACCCCTATCTGCACTATGGCCAGCAGGCGGTGCGGGTCCTGCTGCAATGAGTCGATGATTATCGCCCGCGGATCGCCGCCGGCAACCAGCTGGGCTATGCGGCTCTTGCGGATGGAGACCACGGCAAGCTCGGCACAGGAGAAAAAACCGTTGATGATTACCAGCAGGATTATGACCAAGAGCTCCAGCATTACCGTGTCCAACATTAGCCCCCCTTGCAAAACAGGCTCTGATTTTTCTGAACTATAGCAGGAAACGGGGGGTGCCGCCAAGAAATCAGCGGCAACCGGCCATTCCCCCGCCAATCAGCCTGCCGTTTATGGGGTTGACAGGGGCCGGAAAAAACCTGTAAGTAGATTATTTACCGCCAGTAATTCCCTATGGAGAAAAGAGGCAAGATGATCACCCGCAGCAGAGCTCTCCTCCTCATCGCCTTCATGGCCACCGTAACCTTCGCCGGCTACCGCCTCTACAGCGGTTTGAGGCAGGAGAAGGGAGCCCCCCCGGTCAAAAGCAGCGTGAATCTCCTCATGGAGGCGATGAACATCATCAAAAAGCGCTATGTGGATGAGGTGGACGAGAAGAAGCTCGTCAAGGGGGCTATAGACGGCATGCTCTCCAAGCTGGACCCCCACAGCAACTACATGCCTCCCGAACCCTACAAGGAGATGAAGATCAACATGGCCGGCTCCTTCGGCGGCCTGGGGATCGAGATCAACATCAAGGACGAAAAGCTGACCGTCATCTCCCCCATCGAGGACACCCCCGCATGGCGTGCCGGGATCAAGCCCAATGACCACATCTGGAAGATCGACTCCAGGCTCACCAAGGGGCTGACCATCAACCAGTCGGTCAACCTGATGCGTGGCGAGAAGGGGACGAAGGTGACCCTGCATATCCTCAGGGAGGGGCAGAAGAGTTCGCTGGTATTCCCCCTGGTCAGGGACATCATCAAGACGAAAAGCATGAAGAGCAGGACCCTGGTCCCCGGCTACGGCTACATCAGGATCAGCCAGTTCCAGGAGAGGACCGGCGAGGACTTCGCCAATGCCATAAGGAACCTGCATGCGGAGAATCCGTCCGGGCTAAAGGGGCTGGTGCTCGACCTGCGCAACAACCCGGGGGGGCTGGTGGACACGGCTGCCCAGGTGGCCGACCACTTCATCGGCGAGGGGAAGGATGACGGCACCATCGTCACCATGAAGGGGAGAATCCCCGGGGCAAGGATGAACCACTACGCCAAGGTCGGCGAAAAGGAGCCCCACTACCCGATTGTCGTCCTGATCAACGGCGGCTCCGCCAGCGCCTCGGAGATCCTCGCCGGGGCCCTGCAGGACAACGGCAGGGCGATCATCATGGGGACACAGAGCTACGGCAAGGGGTCGGTGCAGTCGGTCATCCCCTTAAGGGACGGTTCGGGCCTGAAGATCACCACTGCCCTCTACTACACCCCCAAGGGGCGCTCGATCCAGGCCAGGGGGATCACCCCGGACATCATCGTCGGCGCCAAGGAGCTGGCCAGGAAGGGGCAGGGTGCAGAGGGGGAGAAGAAGGGTGATGCAGCCGATTTCAGGGAAAAGGACCTGATCAACCACCTGGAGGGGGACAAGCCCGGGAAGAGCAGTGTGAAGCCGGCTAAACCGGTCGATGTCAAGGCACCCGCCGTACCCCTCCCCGGAGAAGATACGGCCAACGACTATCAGCTCTCACGCGCCCTGGAGATGCTCAAGGGGCTGGACGTGATCAACCTCATGGCAGGGGCCAGGGGTGGCGGGCAACCCGCGCCGGCTGCGGCCGGAAAAGCGGCGCAGTAATCAGGACCAAATGTACTGCGATTATTACGGCTTCAGGGAAAAACCGTTCCAGATAACCCCCAATCCCAGGTTCCTCTACTTAAGCAGAAACCACAGGGAGGCGTTCGCCCACCTCCTCTACGGCATCAACGCCCATGGCGGCTTCATCGAGCTGACAGGCGAGGTGGGGACCGGCAAGACCACAGTGCTGCGCACCCTCCTGGAACAGCTGGACGACAGCACCCACCGCACCGCCCTCATCCTCAACCCGTGCCTCTCCGCCCCTGAGCTTCTGGCCAACATCAACCGGGAGTTCGCCATCCCCCACGAGGATCTGGATAGCGGCGCCCTGCTGGAGGAGCTGAGCCGCTTCCTTCTCCATGAGAACCGCGAGGGGAAAACGGTGGTCCTGGTCATAGACGAGGCGCAGAACCTTGCCCCCCAGGTCCTGGAGCAGATCCGCCTCATCTCCAACCTGGAAACGGAGACGGACAAGCTGATCCAGATCGTCCTCGCCGGCCAGCCTGAGCTGAAAACGCTCCTGGAGAGAGCTGAGCTGCGCCAGCTCTCCCAGCGGATCACGGTCCGCTACCACCTCCTCCCCATGGACTTTGAAGACAGCCAAAGCTACATCCGTCACCGCCTGCAGGTGGCCGGCGGCGAGGGTAAGGTGGAGTTCTCCCCGGCGGCCGCCAAGCGAATCTACGCCTTTGCCAAGGGGGCCCCGCGCCTCATAAACCTGGCCTGCGACCGAGCGCTCCTCGTCGGCTATACCGATGAGACCAGGAGAGTAGACGGCAGGATAGCCTCCACGGCCCTTGCGGAGCTTCGCCAGGAGGTGGGGGGGGGCCTTCCACGGAGAAAATGGCTGCTGACGGCTGCCGTGGCTGCCTGCGTGGCGATTCTCTCCCTTGCCGCCGCCCAGATGGGTGGGAAGCTTCGCCACGGCGCAGGCTCTGATGGGGCAAACTCCCCACGGGCAGAGGCTGGGAGACCCCTCAAGTGGGAGAGCCTGCCTAAGGGGCCTTATCCGGCCGCAAACGCCATACTGGGGCTCTGGGGGGAGGACAGCGTCACCCCTGGCAGCGAAAAGGCTTCTGCGGCGAATCTGGCCAGGGAGCGCGGTTTTTCCGTCACCCCACTGACCACCCTGGGGGACCTCTCCCTGCTGGACACCCCGGCCATCGTGGAGATAATGCCGGGCAAGGGGGAAAGGAGCCGTTCCGTGGCAATCGTCTCCCTCGATGGGCAGTCCCTGCGCATATCGCCGCAGCTTGAAGGTGCGGAGACAATAACCCTGGCCGAACTTGCCAGGGTATGGACAGGCCGGGGTGAGATCTTCTGGCGGAACAGGGAGCAGATACCCGCTGGCCTGCTACCGCGGCAGAAAAGCCCCGCAGTGGCAAGGCTGCAGCGTATCCTCCAGGTGGCAGGGCTGCTGCAGAATCCGGGCAGCGGCACTTTTGACGAAGCAACCGTCGCGGCAGTCAGGAGCCTGCAGCACGCTTCCGGCCTTGCCGAGGACGGCATCCCGGGAGACAGGACGCTGCTGGTCCTCTACAGGGATCACTGGGCCGGGGAGAAATCGCCGCGGCTTGCCCCGGGCGGGGGGAGATCTAAATGAGTTCAATACTCAAGGCCCTCAAGAAGCTGGAGGAGGAGAAGAGACGGCAGAGCTCCGGGGAGATAGATCTCTCCCGGGAGATCCTCCATGACAGGAGTCGCCGCAAGAGAGAACTGGGCAGGCCGATGCTGGCGGCCCTGGCCATCATAGTACTCCTCCTCGGCCTGATCGCGGCCCTGCTCCTCAGGCGGCCGTCAGCTACCACCCCGCCACAGGCAGTGAAGGAGCAGGAGGTCGCTCCCCTGCAATCCGTGACTGTTTGGAGCCCGCAGCCCGCCAAGACAGAAACGCCGGAAGCGGCAAGGGGGCAGGAGATTGTCCGCCTGCAGAGGCCGGCTGCGGCGGGGAGAGCGGCGCTGCCGTCTCCCCGGCCCAAGCAGCCCGAGTTGCCGGGAGATGATGCGGTTGCCCAACCCGCCCCGCTCCGCCAGACACCCCAGACGCCACCCAAGACGGAGGAGGCAAGGAGACAGGGTCCAGGGGGGGAAGGTGGCGAGAGCCCCTTCGTCGTCACCGGCATAGCCTGGAACAAGGACAGCGCCGACCGTCTGGCCGTGGTCAACGGCCAGCCCCTCACCACCGGTTCGGTGATCGGCAAGGCAATAGTTGAAGAGATCCTTCCCGACCGGGTCAGGTTCTCACAGGAGGGGAGAACATTAGAGGTCCCCCTCGGTAAAAGCGGAAAAAATCAATAGGACAGGCGAGAAAACAGATGAAAGCAGACAGCGGACAGCAGTTGAAACTTCTCAAGGGGGGAAGGCTCGGCACCAATGAATTCGCCGCTCTCCCCATGCAGGCAAAGATAGATTACCTCCACAACCTGGACGGCAAGACCAGGCTGGACACCATCCTGAACGACCCCATGCCGGGCAAGCTGGTCAGGGCTCTCCCCAAGGAGGATCTCTACCAGGTAGTCCACGAGCTCGGAGCTGAAGAGTCGGTGGATCTCCTCCATCTCGCATCACCGGCCCAGATCCGCTTCATCCTGGACTGGGAGCTGTGGGAGGAGTGGAGCATCTCCGTGGAGAAAACCGCCTTCTGGCTGGAGACCCTCCTGGCCGACGAGGATCTGGCGGCAAGCATCCTCACCCGCCTCGACCAGGAGCTCCTCCTCGTCTTCCTGAAGAAGACCATCGAGGTAGGCGGCGGCCTGGGGGATATCATCTGCAGCGAGGATCACCAGCTGGAGTGGGACCACACCTTCGACGAGATCTACTTCATCAGGGTTGTGGACAGCCGCCACAACCAGACGGTTCTCAGGCTGATCGACCTCCTCTACCGGTTGGACACCCCCCTCTACCGCTCCCTCATGCAGGGGGTGGAGAACGAGCTCCTCTCCGAGCTGGAGGAGAGTGCCGGCCAGTTCCGCCGCAGCCGCCTGGCCGACGAGGGGTTCCCCTCCCCCAGCGATGCCGCCATCCTCTACACCAGGGTTGCCACCCACGGTTTCACCCCAGCCATGGACAAGCAGCACGCCGGCGGGGAAGAGGAGTTCGCCCCGCTCCCGGCCATTGCCGGGGAGAGGTCATCCCTCCTCTGGCGGGCATTCGCCCTTGCCGACTCGGCGGAGCTGCGCCGCGAGTTCCACTACCTGACGAGCGGCGCCCTGGTGGCGGAGGGTGTCTCCCCTGCTGACCGCGGCGCCATGCAGCCGGTGCTTGAGCGGGTCGCCAACTACCTGAACATCGCCCTGGAGTTCCTCTGCAGTGACGAAGCCAGGGGTGTTGAAATCCTCAGTGGCGAGCACCTCGCCACCCTCTTCCGCCTCGGCCACTCCCTCCTGGCTGAGCTGCAGGGTCGGGCCAGAAGGCTCGGCAGCGACAATTACGCCGCAAACCGCGTGCTGGAAGGGCTGAAGATGAGGCGCCCCCGCTTCTACAGAGGCCTGGACCAGGATCTGGTGGACGACTACCGGGAGTTCGGCAGCATGGAGGACCTGCGCACCATGGACCGCTTCCTGCGCGGCCTGGAGAGCGCCTGATGGCCCCGAATAGGGGAGAGATGGCAGAGTGGGAGGCCCGCTGCAACAGGTGCGGCTTCTGCTGCTTCGAGAAGTACGAGAACGAACGCGGCGCCATCTTCTACACCCAGACCCCCTGCCGCTACCTGGACGTGGTGACGCGGGAGTGCAAGGTCTACGAGCGGCGCTTCCAGGTAAACCCGGAGTGCGTCCAGCTCACCCCGGAACTGGCCGCCACCCTCAAGTGGCTCCACCCGGAGTGCGGCTACCGGCAGAAGATAGAGAGCGACTGACACCTCCTCACCAGGCCCCTACCATCATCCCCTCTCCCCTCGTGGGAGAGGGCCAGGGAGAGGGGGCATCCTCCTCACCTGCGGGCGTAGCAGTAAAGGCAGCCATAGCCGCAGCTGTCATAAGTCCCCATGTCGACCGAGGTGGCGCAGCGGCATGCCGGGCGCTGGTTCCGGTCCCGGACAAACCTCCCCTCCCCTCCCCGCAGCTCCCTGATCAGATCCCCGTCGATGCAGCTGCCGTGTAATATGCCGAACCGCTCCAGGTCTGCATCCTCGGCGCAGGAAAAGAGCCGCAGGCCGGATGATGCGCCTATCCCCCCGATTCCTGCGGCGAGCCGCTCCAGCTCCCCTTCCATCCCCGGCAGCGTCACATCGTAGCAGGCGATCCCCCGCGACCGCTCCAGCTCTTCCAGCCTTCTCCCTGCCTTGCCGTAAAAATCGAGGAAACTTATCACCAGCCGCTCCGTGCTCCCATGGAGGGCCGCTGCCAGGCGCTGCAGCGATTGCAGGTGCCAGTCCACGATTGTGGCGCTGCTGAGGATCAGCGGATCATAACGCCAGACTACCCGCTTCGGCCCCACCCTATCCGCCAGCCGGCGGAAGGTGGCAATCCGCTCCTCCAGGGGGGGGAGCCCCGGCTCGAACTCAGGGCCGTAGGGGTTCAGGGTGAAGTGGAAATAGTAGCTATACCCCCGGGAGTCCAGCTCGTCGAGGTGCGGAAGGAGCGGCAGGGGGTTCTTGCTCCAGAAGACGATGGCATCCACCCCCCCCGGGTCTAGGCTTACCTCTTTCATCTGCCGGGGGTTGAAGGGGTTGATCCGCAGGAAGTACGCCTCCCTGATACGCTCCATGAACCAATCGGCATGGAATGCCGGGATGTCGCTTCTGCGGCTGGCGGAGATGATGGTCATTGCTACCCCCTGATGATTTCACGCTTCGAAGGGGCGGCAATGCCACAGGCACAGACCATCTCCCCCTCCCGGCTCATTCCGGATCGAGATCGAATCCAAAAACGCAAACCTCCGGGCTGTTCCGAGCCCCGGAGGTTCGGTCGATTGAGACCTGTCAGCATAATGCAAATGCTGCCTTTACCCATCAGGCGGCCTTGCGAACCCCTGCGGAGGCGTATGCCTCGGCAAACAGCTCGCTGAACTGCTCGATGGTGGTCGGCGTGCTGTTTTCGGCGTTCCTCGGGCGGTTGACGGCGAAGAGCCCCGCGTTCAGCGCCCTGCTCATCTCGATGAACAGACCGGCCACGTTTGCGCTGATACCCGACTCGACCATGGCCCTGGCGGCGACATCGTAGCCGAACTGGACGTACTTGAGATCGGAGATGCCGATGCGGCGGCCGATGATGGTGAAAGCCTCCTGCAGGCTCAGGTCGCGCTGGCCGAGGAGGTCGCGGTGCGACTTGCCGCTGAAGTCGCGCCCGAGCAGGTGCCCTGCGACCCGTTCGGCAATGTCCCTGGTGGCGATCATGGCGAACTTCAGCTCCCCGCGTATGGCCGTAGCGGCGATCCCCTTTTCATGGATGAGCGGGATCGTCCCCAGGAGGTTCTCCATGAAATAGGTGGGGCGCAGGTGGAGCACGTTCAGCCCCCTCACCCCGTCAAGCCGCTCCTCCAGGTCGTGCAGCCCGAGGATCGGTCCGGTCCCCCTGGGGAGGTCGGCACCCTGGCTGCTCAGGCTGACCACGTGGGTCACCCCGGCGTTGCCGATGGCCGTGGCGATGCTGTTGCCGACGAGGTTCTGATAGGAGCGGAAATCCTTCGCCCCGTAGTTTGGTGGTATCATGGCGAAGAGCGCCCTGGCCCCCTTGAATGCTTCGCCGAGGAACCTCGCGTCGAGAAGATCCCCCACCGCCGGCTCCGCCCCCCTTGCCATGAACCGCTGCAGCCTGGCGGCGTCCCTGCTGATCATCCGCACCCTTTCGCCACGGGCGAGAAGGATGTCGGCGACCCTGTTTCCTATATGTCCCGTTGCTCCGGTGATTACGTACATACCCTGCTCCTTTCCGCCCCGCCTGCTTCGCGGGCTGGAGTATTGCTGCGGACGGCATGCGACAGCCATGCATCCGTATGATCATACAGATATTATACTCCCGGAGCGGGGGGAAACGGGGTGTTTTTCTTCCCTTGCGGGCAGAGGACGGGGCGGCGCAACATGCTAATTTTACTACAATATAAAGACAGCGTGGCGAGTGGCCAGGGAGAGAGAGAGAGAACGGTGTCATGACAGGAGCACCATATATTCACTGTCAGCTCATCGTAAGCGGTCGGCGGACGGCGGTCTCCGGCTTCTCGGCAACCTGCAACTGGGCTTCGATGGTCACCTCCGCCATCTTCCCCATCATCGGCACCATCGCCCCGAAGACCGGTTCCATCAGCTGCTGCATCTCCTCCGGCGAGGGTGGCGCCTTCTCCACTGCCGGCGAATATGGCGCACCCCTGCAAGGTGGCCGGTCATCTCTTCCTGCCGGTCATGAGGAAAACGGTGAATTCCCGCTCCCCACCGCCGGCCACCTCCTTGGTGACGCTGGTTGCCGTCTCGCAGCTTACCCCCTCGAAACCGGCGCTCTCCAGCATGTCGGCGAGCCACCCCCTGCTGAAGCCGTCGTGGAACACGCCGCTGCCATCGTCATGAAACCTCCCCCCGTCCAGATCCAGGTCGGCGATGGCGATATGGCCGGAGGGGAGGAGCACCCTGCTGAATTCGCTGAGCAGCGCGCCGATATCCCTTATGTGGTGGAGAGTCATGCTGCTGGTTATCAGGTGATGGCTCCCCTCCAGGAGATCTCCCCTCTCCAGATCCCTGTGAACGGCCGTCACGTTCGTCAGTGCCAGGCTGGCAGCCTTGGCCCCGAGCACTTCCAGCATCCCCCCTGAACTGTCAACGCCGGTCACCGAACGGACCAGGGGTTGCAGATCCAATGCCAGCAGACCAGTGCCGCAGCCGAAATCCAGTACATCCATGCCGGGATGCAGGGCGATTCTCCCGGCTATGCAGGCCGCGACGTCCCTTGCCAGCTTCACCCGTCTCGGCTCATCGTCCCATGTGGCGGCCGCCTTGTCGAAATCGCGCATCCTATTCCCGCCTCCGCTCCCTGCGCCTTTTGCAGACAAAAACAGCCGCACTGCCGGTCGATACCGGTGGTGCGGCCTTCCTCTGTCGTCAGCAGTAGCACGCCATGATTTGCCCCGTCGAATAAGAGTCGGCTCAGGTTATACCGGCGGCGGCAGGGTGTCAAGGGAGGTT
>CALMOE010000033.1 GCA_937871715.1 uncultured Geobacter sp.
ATGACCCTCTCAACCATCCCCTTGGCAACGACCTCCATCTTCGCCCAGTCAAACAGTTGATATTTTACTGACGAACTACCGCAATTAAGAGCAAGTATCTGCATTCACAAACCCCTTTGTATAAAAATAATGGCTCACCTAACCATCTGATTATTTATGCAATTTTCGATAAGATTAAACATGCGGAGCAACAAATTCAGTAATAATAAAACTGCTTTTTATAATACCGGAGTAATGGTTTCAATTCAAGCCTTTTTCCTTTTTACAGCTGCAATCCCCACCATTACATCGATTGAGAGCCCGCCCCCCCTCTGGCAGGGACAGATAACACTAAGATTTTGCTTTGTGCTGGACATTTACAACGACACATGTTAGATAAAAGCGAATTATAGTGAATACAATAGATCCATAAATCTATATGCAAAGGGGGTGAATCTTTTGGCTTACAAAATTTCCGACGAGTGCATCAACTGCGGCGCATGTGACGACTCCTGCCCAGTAAATGCCATCAGCGAAGATGGGAACAAGCGCGTTATCGACGCTGACACCTGCATCGACTGCGGCGCATGCGTAGACACATGCCCGGTAAGCGCCATCAGCGCTTAATCAATCACGCAGCAAAACAAAAAGGGCCGGTACGCATGTACCGGCCCTTTTTTGTTTTGTCCGCTCAAGAGATCAAGGAGTCATTGTGTTGCAACCGTCGACCCCACTACCAGCAGGGAAAAATCGACTGCCTCCTTTGGTGAACCACTTACAGCAACCAGAAACGGTATGGCAGCACCCGGCTTCACACCCAGATTTGCCAGAGAGTCGCCGAACTGATTCGCCATGGACTCCTCAATCTTCGCCATGGGGAGCGTGGCTAGCTGATCGTTTGAGAGGATATTGCCGCAAAACGCGTTTTTAGTCCTCAACACCGTACCACCACTGGCGAGAAGGCTCAACTTGACCTGGACTGATGCCCTAGGCTTCTTGTAATTATTAACAGCCTCCCCCCTGACCACGAAGAGCTCCCCCCCCTCGGCGTTAGCAACATACTCTGCCTTGATGTTCCTGATGGCAATCCCCCCCTCTTCTCCACCTTTCTGGCCATACCACTCCACCAGAAAACCCAAGCCTACCTTGGAGAAGAGCTGCGGCCCGCCAAAGAAGTAAGCCCCTCCCCCTGCGAGGGCTACTACCAGAAAGATCGCCCCGACGATGACCAGCAGGGGGAAGAGCGAGGTCTGCTTCTTCCTCGAAACAAGGGATGTGGGGGGCAGCTCCTCTTCCTCCGGCATCATCCCGGCGAGACTTTCACCAGTTGCAAGGCTACCCGTTGACGAAGGTAGATGCACCTCCGCCCTCTCCTCCTCTGCAGGCTTCTCGACGAACTGGAATTCAGCCGGCACCGGCGGGGCTCCCCCCTTCTGCACAGCTTCTGCCGACAAGGGTGCCTGGGGAGGCATTTCGAATGAGAACTCGAACCCTTCACTATCTGCAGCAGAGGATGGAGATTCCTGTGGCTTCTCCTCCTCAGGGGTAAAGCTGAACTCGAACGAAGTGGTGGCTGTCTCCGCTGAGGGCCCGGAGGCGAATGACACCTCGCCGAACTCCATTGAGAGTTCGTCCCTTGCAGCAGGCTCCTCTTGCTGCGGCTTTTCCCCTTCCGGTTCGCCAAAGGAGATGTCACCGAAATCGAACTCTCCAGGAGCTGTTGCCGAACTGTCAACAGCAGTTTCAGCTGAAAACCCGGAGAGGTCTAAAGAGGCAGCTTCTCCTGCTTCAGCAGCAGGAGAAGCTGACCCCCAATCGAACTCATTAGTTGAAATGCCGTCACCACTCGCAGCTGCCGCCGCTTCAGCAGGAGGTTCCACCGCGGCATGGGGCTCGGTGCTGAAGCTGAAAGCCCCTTCCTCTGCTGGGAATCCACCCCCATCCTCCCATGGAGAGGGCGCTGCCTGTGGAGCAGGCTCGACAGTTGCTGTTGCCACGCTTGCAGGTACGGCAGGTGATGGGGGGACTAATTCCTGCGGCAGCTTAAACTCTTCGGCCGACGCCTCATCCTTCTTGACGACAAACACCCCCTTGCATTTCGCGCAACGAACCTTAACCGGCCCTCCGGCAAGCTTCGAATCGTCCATCCTGAACTTTGCGCTGCAATGGTCACACTGAATAATCATCCCACACCCCATATATCCCAAGGCTTGCGACAACGTCGCGTCCCATGACGAGTACGGCACATAAACATGCTACACCGTTATGTTTTTTTCATTTTCTATAACAGAAAGAGAATTTACTGTCAAACTATTAATCCCGCAAACCGGCCTGTCCGCCAACCACTTTTCAATGGGATTTCAGCTGGTTATAGGCGCGCTCCAGATTAACCTCAACAAAGGTGCTGTAGCCCGGCATATCCTTGTATGCGTCAAGGGAGAACTCCTTTTTAGTCCGGGAGATACTGTTCCCCTTCTCCAGATTTCTCAGCACTTCGGACATAAAGTCGCGGAAAAACTTCTTGAAGCGGGTTATTCCTGAACCGTCAGTCACGGCACCGACCCCAGGAATTACCACTTTAGCTGAGAGCTCTTCAAGCCTCTCCAGGGTTTCTCCCCACTCGAACACAGACGCTTCCCCCATATAACCCATTGCATCGCTGAACAGGAGATCAGATGCAAACAACACACCTTCCCTCGGGAGATAGACGACCATATCACCTTCACTATGCCCCTTCCCCATGTTCAACAATACGATAGATGTCCTTCCCCGATTCAGTGTCAGGGATTCGTCGAAGACCAGAGTCGAATTCCTGAACTCGCGGGACTCACCCCTGACAGACTTGAATATCTGGACAGTGACTATTACCTCTGCCTTTTCCGGAAGATCGAAATCCACATAATTGAAACCGGGGTGATGATGGGTGAGCACAACCCGGGTCACCCCCTTTGCAGCGATCTTGCCGATCTCATCGGCCAACTCCTCTACCCCTTCAGCGACGAAGTGGCTGCCGGCGAGAATCGCTTCCTGGCCGGATATCACTATCATTGCATTGCTCAGGGCCTTGCTGCCTGGCTTGGCAATCGCAGCATAGACCGAATCGGAAACCTTTTTCACCTCGTAGTTGGCAGCAGTGAGCGTGGAAGGTGCCAGCAGAGTAATGACCACAACGAATCTGGCCATATTCACGAAACTGGATGCAGCTCCAAATACCGTCATGCGTAACCTCCGATAAAATCAGTGTTCCGTAACTTCCAGACTAAAATGCTTGAGTTTGCCATGTCAATAGTGTAATAATTGCAAGTTCACGGGCGGTTAGCTCAGATGGATAGAGTACAGGCCTCCGAAGCCTGGGGTCGGGGGTTCGAATCCCCTGCCGCCCGCCAATAAAAAAGATGGGTTACGGTTTGCCGTAACCCTTTTTTTATTACCGACTGACCATTTGCAACAAATTACGGAAATCAATTTGCTTTTCTAATTACAAAGTATACCATAGCATCAATATCTAAAGCGGATGCGTACCTAAGAGCTGAGTCACTAACAGGGCTGAAATCATGAGAAGAGTCTGTGCGTGGTGCAACAAGTTCATGGGGAGAAACGACGACCCGTACGATGGGGCCGAGCCGATCACCCACACCATCTGCGACGAATGCGCCGACAACCTGGACTTCCAGTTGGGGGTCCCACTGCAGCGATATCTGGACAGCCTCAAGGTGCCGATCCTGCTGGTTGACGATCGGGGGGATTTCCTCATGGCAAACCCGGCTGCCAGGGAGATATCCCCACTCCCGCTTCCCGCCAACCGGGAATGGGAAGGCAAGATCTACGAATGCTCCCATGCCAGGCTGCCGGAGAGGTGCTGTCACTCCATCCACAGCAGCGGTTGCACCATAAGGTTTGCAACCAACGAAACCTACGCCACTGGGAGGGCAATAGTTTCACTCCCGACCCTTGTCAATGGCTGCAGCTCTTCACCTGACCAGAAATGCGATTACCTCGTCTCAACCAGCCTGATTGAGGGCATTGTCCACCTCAAAATAGAGAAGGCGTGAAAGAGACCGCCTAGGCCAGCATCATCTCCATCAGGCGGAACCCATCCTCCACAACCACCCCGGACTCCCCGGCTGAATCCTCGTCATACCCTGCGACCCCCGGATTTTCCGACTCTTCCCCCCTGTAAATGATGAACGGCACCGGATCCGAAGTATGGGTCATGCGCGCCAGGGGGGTGGGGTGATCTGGAGTGCACAGAATCCGGTAATCCCCGAATTGCCTCACACCTTCCAGCACCGGGCCCACCACCTGGGCATCAAAGTCTTCTATGGCCTTCAGCTTATGCTCCAGGTTGCCGCTGTGAGCCGCCTCGTCCGGCGCCTCCACGTGCAGGTAGACGTAATCCGAGGTTTGCAGCGCCTTCAATGCCGCTTCGGCCTTCCCCCTGTAGTTGGTATCTATATAGCCGGTTGCACCAGGGACCTTGATGATCTCCAAGCCGGCATAGACCCCTATGCCGCGCACCAGATCCACCGCGGAGATCACCGCGCCGGTCAGGCCGAATTTCTCCGCGTAGGTCGCCATGCGCGGAGCCCTCCCCTGCCCCCATAGCCAGATGGAGTTGGCCGGCAGCTTCCCCCCCTCCAGCCTGCGTCGGTACTGGGGATGGTTATGAAAAACCATCTGGGACGCGTTCATCAAGGTGATCAACTTCTCCGCCCCGTCTCCGCTGGGGAGGTAATCCAGGATCGACTGGCCGGTTATGTCATGGGGGGGGGTTGCGCAAATTTTTTCGTTGCCGCCGCGCCAGACGAGGAGATGGCGGTAGCTTATGCCCGGGTAAAAGCGAAACTCGTCATCTCCCAGCTCCTTCTGCAGGGCATTGACCAGCTCTGCTCCATCTTCCGTAGATATATGCCCTGCAGAATAATCCTTCATCAACAGGGTGCCGGCCCGGGCCTCGAGATTGACGAGGTTGACGCGCAGGGCCACGTCGTCCGGGCCGAGCTCGATCCCCATGCTGGCTGCCTCCAGGGGGGAGCGGCCGGTGTAGCAGCTGCGCGGGTCATAGCCGAAGACGGAGAGATTGGCAACATCGCTCCCGGGAGGGTACCCCTGGGGAACCGTCTTGGCGAGCCCCAGAGTTCCGCGTCTGGCCATGAAATCCATGTTTGGGGTGTGGGCCGCCTGCAGCGGCGTCCGGTTGCCCAGTGATTCGATTTTTTCGTCGGACATGCCGTCGCCGAGAAGAACAACGTATTTCATAAACATTCCTTTCATTCAACTCGCAGGAGAGTTCCGCAAATGGCCTAGCCGCGCGGATGGAGTTCCTGGTGAAGCCTTTTCAGCCGTTCCCGCGAGATATGGGTGTATATCTGGGTTGTGGAGAGATCCGCATGACCGAGCATCAGCTGCACGCTGCGCAGATCGGCTCCGTTTTCAAGGAGATGGGTGGCGAATGAGTGCCTCAGGGTATGGGGTGAAATGTCTCTCCTTATCCCGGCCTGCAGAGCCCTCTTCTTGATGATGTTCCAGAAGGACTGGCGGCTCATCTTCCCCCCCAAGCGGCTAAGGAAGAGAAAGCGGCTCTCCCCCCCCCTGTCCAGCGACTTTCTAGCATGGAGGAGATAATCGGCCAGCACTTTGGCCGCCGACTCCCCCACCGGCACCAGGCGTTCCTTCTCACCTTTTCCCGAAGTCATCAGGTAGCCCGCCACCAGGTTGAGATCGCTCAGCCGCAGGGACACCAGCTCGGAAACCCTCAGCCCTGTGGCGTAGAGGAGCTCCAGCATGGCCCGATCCCTCAGATCGATGCACTCGTCACCCGAAGGGGCAAGGAGCAGAGCCTCCACCTCAACCGGGCTCAGCACATGGGGGAGCTTCCCCGGCATCCTGGGGGACTCGATGATGGCGGTTGGATTGTCCGCCGCATACCCCTCCCTGAGGAGGAAGCGATGGAACATCCTGATGGAGGAGAGGGCTCTTGCCCTGCTGCGCGGGGCAAGCCCGGAATCCTTCAGGGAGCCGAGGTAAGAAGATACATGGGTTGACCGAACCTGCGAAGGTTCGCGGCATCCGCCACCCTCAAGGAAGCTCACATACCCCCCAACATCCCGACTGTATGCCTCCAGGGTGTTCCTTGTCAATCCCTTCTCCACGACCAGGTAGGAGAGGAACAGATCGAGATAGTGGTTCATGACTCGATCGCTGCCAGGAGGCGGCTCTTGATCTCGGCCAGCTTCTCCTCGCCTGTTATCTTGTGTCCGAATATGTCCCGCACGTAAAAGACGTCCGCGACCTGATCCACCTTGGTGGAGATCTTGGCCACGCCGATGTAGAGCCCCATATCGCTAAGGGCGGCGGTAATGCCGTAGAGAAGCCCGACCTTGTCGTGGGTGTAGATATCCAGTACCGTGTAATCCACAGAAACCTCATTGTCGATCTCGACCCTTGTGGGAAACCTGGGTTTCTGCTTCTCAATTGCCGGCTGGGACCTGCGCCGTTTCTCCACCAGTGACTGCACCGCGACCTTCCCCTCCAGAACGTTGCACATGTCCTCCTTCAGCCTGTTCCACCGGTTTTCATCTGTTATTACAAACCCCTGGGGGGAGTTCACCTGCAGGGTATCCAGCGCCTTGCCGTTCTTGCTGGTATGGATCTGGGCACCGAGGATATTGATCCCGTTGGCAGCCATCACCCCGGTAATTTTGGAGAAGAGCGCCGGCAGATCCCGGGTGGCAATGGTAAAGAAGGTGAATCCAAGATCTTGGCAATGCCTGAGTTCGATGATTATCTGCTCATCGTCAAGCCGGAGCAGCAGGCGGACATGCTCTGCCAGCTCCTCCGGCCTGTGGGAGAGCGTATGCCTGGTGGTGAGGGCTTTCAGCTCCTCCATGACCGCCTGCTGGGGGAGGTCCCCCTCCAGAAGGGCCATGACCCTGCGCCTCACACCCTTGACCCTCTCCCCGCTTGCTTCGAGGCGGAAATCCCCCCTCTCCAGGACTTGATAGGTCTTTTCGAACAGTTCGCGGAAGAGCATCTTCTTCCAGTCATTCCACACATCCGGCCCCACACCCTTAACATCCGCATAGGTCAGGAGATAGAGCATCTTCAGGTTCTCGCTGCTCCCCATCTGCTTGGCGAAATCGATGATCATCCTCTCGTCATGCAGATCGCGTCTCTGGGCGATATGGGCGAAGAGCAGGTGTTGGCGGACGAGAAACTCAAGCCGCTCGCTGTCTTCCCGTGAGAGCCCCATCCTGCGGGCAATGGTCCTGCTGAGGAGCGCCCCCTTTTCCGCATGGCCTCCCCCCTCCCCCTTGCCGATGTCATGGAAAAGAACCGCCAGGAGAAGCAGCTCCCGCTTCTCAATCTCCAAGGCAAGGGTGGTAAGATCCGGCAGATCCTCTCTGTGGTTACCCTGCCAGAGGCTTACTATCTCCTCCACGCAGAAGAGGGTGTGGGTATCCACGGTGAAAACATGGTAGAGATCGTGCTGCACCTTGCAGTAGATCCGCTCGAACTCCGGGATGTAATGGTTGAGGAACTCCAGGTGGTGCATCAGCTTCAGTGTCTCAACCACCCCCTTGTCTGAACGGAGGATGGCAAAGAAGGAGGCGTTCACCTCGCGGCTTCTGCGGAACTTGTCGTTGATCAGCTGCAGCTTGCGCCTTATGAGGGACTTGGTCTCCACAGCAAGCCTTACCCCCTGGTGCTGGGCAGCCTCGAAGATCTTCATGAGAAGCGCCGGCGTGGCATCAACCACCGTCTCGTCAGGCACCACCAGCTCCCCCCTGACAACATAGAGCCCCTCCCCCAGGTGCCTTCGGATGAAGTAGCCGAGAATTTTTCCCGGGCCGTCATCCCTGCGTCTGCACCTGGTGATAAGGGAGGCGCAGAGGTGCTCGGTCCGGGTTGCCTGGAGATAATACTCGCGCATGAACTCCTCGACGGCGAGGGTTTTCCCGTGATCTTTGAAACCGCGGGATGCCGCAAGCCCTATCTGGGCTTCGAAGGTTATCTGATCGTTCTTCCTCCCCGCAAGGTAGTGCAGTTCGTTACGCAGCCTCCAGAGGTATGACTTCGCCGCTTCAAACCCCTCCAACTCCTCTTCGGACAGAACCCCCTTGATGACCAGCTCGCGCATGCTCCCTACCTTGAACTTGAGCTTGGCCACCCACAGGGCGGTCTGCAGGTCGCGCAGCCCACCCTCGCTCTCCTTGATGTTCGGCTCAAGGATATAGACCGAGGAGCCGTACTTACCCCGCCTCGTCTCCAACTCGTGGAGCTTGTCGTTTATGAATGAATCGCTCCCCTTGGAGATCAGCTGCCTCTGGAAGGCCTTCCAGAACTCCCCGTAGAGACTCTTGCTGCCGACAAGGAAGCGGCTGTCCAGCATGGCCGTCCTGACAGTCGAATCACCCATCCCCATCTCCATGCAGTCTCCGATGGTTCTCACCGAATACCCCACATCGAGTCGCATGTCCCAGAGGAAATAGAGGAGCTTCTGGGCTATCTCCTCCACCAACTGCAGGCTTTTCCCTCCGTGAAGGAACATCAGGTCTATGTCTGAAAAGGGGTTGAGTTCGGCGCGACCATAGCCGCCAACGGCCACCAGGGTGAGATCATCCACCCTGCCATGGGCATCCATGTCTTGAAGGATCGATGAGTAGAGTTTCAGGACGAGGGTATCGGTCATGGCCGTTATGGCGGCGACCGTCTCCTGGCCCGAGAGACCTTCACGGTGCTGCTGCCTGATCACGTCGCGATAATGGGCGAGGAAACGCCTGGACGCGGCAAGGTAAAGGGGCCTCTTCTCTTCGAAGGTCGCCCTCCCCGAATCACCGGTAGCGTGGGTCTCGTCCGGGAAGTACCGGTCAATGGTGTATTCCATGGCTTACTCCCCCTAGCTTGTTGCCGTTAGCGATGGATTTGACTGCGACCCGAGCATTTTCCCTGCAGGCCGACTCTCATTTGAGAGTGGCGACATAGGCGGAAATCCCATCCAGGATACCTTCGGCGGCCTGATCCTGGTAGGACGGGTCTGCCAGCCTTGCCTCCTCGCGCTCGTTGCTGATGAAGGCTGTCTCCACCAGGATGCTCGGCATGGTGGCGCCGACGAGCACATAGAAGGGGCCCTGCTTGACCCCGAGATTCTTCACGGGCTGGAAGCGTGACGACAGCCTCTTGTGCACGGTCTTTTGCACCTCTTCGGCCAGATGGGCCGAATCGTTCAACTTGTAGTTCGCCATCAGGTCGAAGAGGACCGCCTGGAGAAGACTCACCTTCTCCAGGGATGTGCCGTTCTCCCTGGCCGCCAACTGGGCGGCCTTCTCCGTCTTGGCCAGGTTGAGATAGTACGTCTCCACCCCTGTGGCGCTCCTGTTGAGGGAGGCATTGGCATGGATGGAGACGAACAGGTCGGCCCCGACCTGGTTGGCGATGGCCGTCCTCTCCTGCAACTCGATAAAAACATCGGTGGAGCGGGTCATGACCACGTCTACCCCCAGCTCCTCCTTCAGCTTCTTCGCCAGGGAGAGCCCCATGGCCAGGACCACGTCCTTCTCCTGCAGGCCGTTAGGCCCGACTGCCCCAGGGTCCTTGCCGCCATGACCCGGATCCACAACGATCCGCCTGATCTTGCCCGGTTTTAGCTGCGCTCGCGGCCTGCTCTTCACCGGAGGCTGCTCCCTGGGGGTCTCGACAGGTACGACCCTGGCGACCGCCTGGGCTGCTTCCGCTGCCTTGGTTTCGGCAGTAGGGGGTTGCGGTGCTGCCGCCTTTATTTCCGGAGCCAGGGAGCTGATCTCCGCCCGACGCTCCCCCTTGACATCGACGATGATCCGGAAAGGATCGGCAAAGGTGAATATCTTGTAGTCACGGACGTTGTCGATGTCCAGCACGACCCGCACCGTATCGGCGCGATACTGGGCAGCCCTGGCCGACTTGAGCAGGCCGTCGCCTATGGGGAGATCCTTCACACCGGCGGCCAGCTTGGCGCCGTTGATGTCGAAATATATCCTGCTGAGAAGAGCGCTCCCCGGCGACTTGGCGATTTCGTGCCTCTCGAATGATGCCTCCCGGTCAAGGGTAATGGCGACCCTGGTGTAATCGGGGGTTGACCAGTGGCGCACCCCGGTAACCTCCGCCTGTCGCGGCAGCTCCTTTATCACCGCTGCCGCAGCCGGCTTGGCAGCTCCCTTTTGCGCCAGCTTCTCCCCAACCTTACTTTTTTTGGCACCCTTCCCCTTGGAAGCGACCTTCTTCCTGGCAACAGCTTTTTTGCCGCTCTCCCCCTCTGCGGCGATCAGTGAACAGGGCAGGGCCAGAAAGAGGAGAATCACGGCAAGACAGCACAGTCGGCGCAGCATCAGAGCATCCTCTTCAGTTCATCGAGAATATTGAGGGCCTCAAGGGGGGTGATGGCAGCCACGTTTATCTCCTCCAGCCGCCGCCTTAGCTGGCCGCTGCCGTTGTCGAACAGTGAGAGCTGGGGACTGGGGAGCGGTGTGGCGCTCTTCTTCCCCCTGGAGATGCGCGGCACCCCCTCTGCGGAGAACTCACCCTTCTCCAGGTTGTGGAGGATCTCCTTGGATCGCTCGATTACCGCCAGTGGTATTCCGGCGAGGCGTGCCACCTGGATGCCGTAGGAGTGGGACGCACCGCCGGGGATGATCTTACGCAGGAAGATCACCTGGTCGTTCCATTCGCGCACGGCGATATTGAAATTCTTCACACCGGCGCGGGTGACCGCCAGTTCGGTCATCTCGTGATAATGGGTGGCGAAGAGGGTCCTCGCCCTGTGCCCCTCCGAGTCGTGGAGGAACTCGGCAACCGCCCAGGCGATGGAGACACCGTCGAAGGTCGAGGTGCCACGGCCGATCTCGTCAAGGATCACCAGGCTGCGGGGGGTGGCATTGCGCAGGATGTTGGCCGTCTCGGTCATCTCCAGCATGAATGTGGACTGCCCCCTTGCCAGGTTGTCCGAGGCGCCGACCCGGGTGAAGATCCGGTCGGTCACGCCGATGACCGCCCCACCGGCAGGTACGAAGCTCCCCATCTGGGCCATGAGGGTGATGAGGGCCACCTGGCGCATGAAGGTGGACTTTCCGGCCATGTTGGGGCCGGTGATGATGAGCAGCTGGTTCTCCCTGCCGTCCAGGCAGACATCGTTGGCGACGAACCGCTCCCCGAGATTCAGGGACTCCACCACCGGATGCCGGCCGTCACTTATGGAGATGACGTCAGCGTCATTGATCTCCGGGCGGCAGTAGTCTGACTCATGGGCCAGCCTGGCCAGGGAGAGGAGAACGTCGATGGTTGCCAGGAGGTCTGCTGTCCGAGCTATCCGCCCACCCTGATCGGCCACCCTGCACCTGATCTCCTGGAAGAGGGCGTACTCCAGCTCGGCGATACGGTCCTCGGCACCAAGCACCTTCTCCTCGTACTCCTTAAGCTCCGGGGTTATGAAGCGCTCAGCATTGGCCAGGGTCTGGCGGCGGATGTAATCTTCGGGGATATCGGCGAGGTTCGCCTTGGTCACTTCGATGTAATAGCCGAACACCTTGTTGTAGCGGATCTTGAGGGAAGCTATGCCGGTGCGGGACTTCTCCTGGGCCTCCAGCCGGGCGATGTACCCCTTCCCCTCGCGGCTGATGCTGCGCAGCTCGTCAAGTTCGGCGTTGTATCCATCTGCAATCACCCCGCCGTCCCTGAGGACAAAGGGCGGGTTTTCGGCAATCGCCCCCCTGATGAGGAGGGCCACATCATGCAACGGGTCGATTGCCCCCAGGGTCTCCCGCAAAAGTGGAGCAGCGCAGGAGCCCGCGCTGGCAATAATGGCCGGGATCCTCTCCAGGGAGTCCCGCAGGGCGACCATGTCCTTGGCTGATGCCGATGCAAGACTGATCCTGCCGTTGAGTCGCTCCAGGTCATGGACACCCTCCAGGGCGGAGAGGATGTCCCCCCTCCTGGACTGGTCAGCGACCAGCTCCTCCACTGCATCCAGCCGCCGGTTTATCTGCTCCACCCCAAGTAGCGGGTAGTTGATCCACTGTTTGAGCTTGCGCCCACCCATGGGGGTGACCGTGTGATCCATCAGCCCCAGGAGGGAGCCGCGCCGCTTGCCGTCGGCCATGGTCCGGGTAAGCTCAAGGTTGCGCCGGGTGGCATCGTCCAGGAGGAGAAACTCGCGGCTCTGGTAGGTGACCAGCTCCCTGAGGTGGAGCGCACCACCCTTCTGGGTCTCTTTCAGATAGTGCAGCACCGTTGCTGCAGCGGCAGCCGCCGACTTCATCTCGCCGCAGATGGAGTCGGGGGGGACTCCGAACTGTTCGTCAAAGAGGCGGACCGCGTACTCCCGGTCGTAAGCCCAGCCGTCGATGAAGGTGACAAGCGGTGAGCCCTCCATCTGCAGGGCCCTGTGAAGGGAAGAGTCGCGGCTGTCGGCCGGCAGAAGCATCTCCCTCGGGGCGATGCAGGCCACCTCGGCCAGGACCCCACCCTCCCCCTCCACCTCGGTGGTGCGGAACTGGCCGGTGGACAGGTCGAGGCTCGCCAGGCCGTAAACCTCGCCCCCCGGGACGATCGCCAGGAGAAAGTTGTTCTCCTTGGGTGAGAGGGTATCGCCGTCAATTACCAGACCGGGGGTTATGACCCGGACCACCTCCCGCCGCACTATCCCCTTGACCGCCTTGGGGTCCTCCACCTGCTCGCAGATGGCCACCTTCTCGCCGGCCTCGATCAGCCTGGCGATGTACGGGTTGGCGGAGTGATATGGGATGCCGCAGAGGGGGACCTCGCCACCCTCGGCGTTCTTGTTGCGTGAGGTTAGGGTGATGTCGAGAATGCGTGAGGCCTTGACCGCATCTTCGAGGAACATCTCGTAGAAGTCGCCAAGGCGGAAGAAGAGAATTGCGTCCTGATAGCCTGCCTTTATCTCCAGGTACTGGCGCATCATCGGCGTAAGTTCGATCGCTGTGCTCATGTATGTGACTCTTTACTCAAGACTATTGGGTGTGAAATCCGCGCGCCATGATCCTGGCAACACTGCTGCTCCCCGCTGACCGCCGCAGCGGATGGGGGATCAGGAGATGAACATGGCGTCGCCGTAGCTGTAAAAACGGAACCCCCTGGCCACCGCCTCGGAATAGGCCGCCAGCACACTCTCCCTGCCGGCAAATGCCGAAACCAGCATGAGGAGTGTCGACTTGGGGAGATGAAAATTGGTGATCAGTGCATCGACCACCCTGAAGCGGTAACCGGGGAAGATGAATATCTCAGTTTCGCCGCTCCCGGCCAGCAGGGTACCCCCTGCAGCGGCATGCTCCAGGGTGCGGGTCACGGTCGTCCCCACGGCAACAACCCTCCCCCCCCTCTCCCGGCAGGCATTTATGGCGGCAACGGTCTCCTGGGGGACACGGTACCGCTCGCTGTGCATCCTGTGCTGGCGCGGGTCCTCGACCCTCATGGGCATGAAGGTGCCAAGCCCCACGTGCAGGGTTATGGTGGCCGTCTCCACGCCGCGACCGCGGATACGCTGCAGCAGGTCTCCGGTGAAGTGGAGGCCGGCGGTAGGGGCGGCTACCGCCCCCCGCTCTGCGGCGAACACCGTCTGGTAACGTTCGCGATCGCTCTCCGTAGGGGCACGGCGTATGTAGGGGGGGAGAGGAACCTGTCCGACCCGCTCCAGCCAGGAGACGAAGTCGTCAAAGCCGGAAAAGGAGACGACCCTGGTTTCACCATCCCCCTGGCCAAGCACCGTGGCACAGACCCCCTCCTCAAGGTGGATGAGTGTGCCTGGTCTGGACGGTTTGGAGGAGCGGATCAGGCTCTCCCACTGCTCATCATCACCGTCCAGGCGGCGAACGAGAAACAGCTCCACCCTGCCGCCGCTCTCCTTGCGGCCGAAGAGCCTGGCCGGCAGGACCCTGGTGTCGTTGAGGACCAGCAGGTCCCCGCTCCGCAAAAGGTCCGGGAGATCGGTGACGGCGTACTCGCCGATCTCCCCGCTCTGCCGCCCCAGGGTCATAAGCCTGGAGGCATCCCTCTTCTCCAGGGGTTCGCTGGCGATAAGCTCATCTGGTAGGTTAAAGTCGAAATCGTCCTGTCTCATTGTCTGCGTATACTCATCCTCCGGCACAGTGGAGGAGTGGCACTGATTTGTTGTGGGGAGCGTCAGTTCTTGAGCCGTTCGAGCCTGGTACCCGGGTAATAGTAGCCGAGAATCTCCCGATAACTGAAACCATCTGCTGCGCGCTGCTTCGCCCCCCACTGGCAGAGGCCGACTCCATGACCGTTGCCCACTCCCGTGAAGGTCACTTCGTCACCCTTTTGCCTGATGGAAAAATTGGTGCTCTTCAGAACTGCGTAGCCGACGGACTTGCGGAAATTGACCGCCGAAATCCTAGCCTCACCCTTGGACGTCACCAGGGTCAGGCTCTGCAGCCTGCCGCTGCCATTAGTCTTGCCGCACCGTATCTCCCTGATGCTGCCGAATTGGTAACCGGCGCTTCTCAGCTGCGACTCTATCTTCCTGAGCCCAAGCCTGAGTTCCCAGCGGGTAGATGGGGAGGCGAGGCAGTAATCACACTCCACCCCCTGCAGGTAAGGGATATCCGCTCCCCAAACATTGCCGGCAGCTTCGGTGTGCCCGCCACAGTTAGCGTGGTAGAATGCCTGGATGACGGATGACGCATGGACCAGAACCTCTCCGGCTGTCTCCCTGACAGCCCTGGCGGCGCGGCTGTCTTCGATGTCGGCGCCGTTGTACACCTGATCCATGACACTGGACTCCAGGTGGTAGAGGGCTCCTCGTCGGCTGTCCTTCTGATAGATTGCATAGGAGCGGGCAATTACCGCCTGTGCCTTGACCGCCTCGGCAGGCCAGAGGGAAGAGATTTCGCAGTTAATCAGGCCGACCAGATACTCCTCCAGGGGGAGTTCATTTACGACCAGGATCCCCTTGTCGAAAGGGTGCAACTCGATGACCCCACGATACCCCCTGCCGTTGATCCTGACGACGGATGGAGAAGAAACCGTGAACTTTCGTGAAGTGCCCCCTCCCAGATGCACCCCCCCTGCCACGCGTCTGGCCACGGAGGGGAAATCAACGCTGACTGCATCGCCATCTTCATCGCTGACAAGCAGGCCTTCACCGTCGATCCTTACCTCGTCCTGGGTTCGAAGCACCGCAACCCGCACGGTTTCCGGCCGGTAGGCAGCTGAAACCATGACTGCGGCGGCAAGCAGCAGAGGAACGACAAATAAGAGTAAACGATTAATTTTCAAGAGATTATCCCGAATTAAAATTATAATAAAGATCACAAATCCCGATGACAGTCAACAGATAATAGAATTGGCTGCGACATTACCACACCGCCCCATTTCGCGGGGAAACAAATCCGGCTATACGACTACCGTTTGGCAGATAAATTGCAGAAATACAGACGAACATCTGATAATGCCGTGATTACGAAAAGTTAACAAAACAGCCCTGCAAGAAGAAACAGAGTGGCATTTAGCGTATGAAGCCATGGACAACGCCGCGTCACCTCATTAGAGAGACCAAGCCTCTCGCGTTTTCGGATCGACCGATGCATTGCAGGCGAAAGATAATAGCGACAGGCGAACAAGCAACATTAGTCACAACTAACCGTTATTTCACGCGTTTACGCTGTGAAATTCAGCTCCCCCATGGCATGGGGCAAAGGCAGAATTAAAAGACAATGAACTCACTCAAGGTAAAAATACTCGGCACAGTATGCATGCTGATCATTATCTTCCTGACGGCGGCAAGCTACCTCAATTTCAAATACCAGAAACAGCTGATCCACAAGATAACCACCAGCAACATTCACCTTCTCAACGAAACAGTTAAAAGCAGCATAGCAGACGCCATGCGCAACGGCCGTTCGGATGAGGTCCGCTCAATTCTTTCGAAACTCAGCGCCTCCGCCCACATCAGCTCCATCCGCATTCTCGACCCGGAAGGGGTCATACTCAACTCCGCCAACGGCTCCGAGGTAGGGGGCACGATCCCCAAGGAGGACTTGTCCGCCATCAAACGGGGCGACTCAACCATTCTGGACAACCTGCAGACATTTACCTCCATATCACTGATAAAGAACAGCCCGGCATGCCATGGTTGCCACAACCCCGCCTCGGAAGTACTCGGCATCCTGCAGGTAAATATCTCCACCGAAGATCTGCGCGGCTATCTGGAAGCGATGCGTAATAACGAGATCGGCTCCACCGCGGCAATCATACTACTCATAATCATAACCATCTCCGCCTTCATCTATCTCTATGTGGACAAGCCGATCAGGAGACTGATCAGCTCCATGCGGCAGGTCGAAAGCGGTGACTTCAGCTCCCAGATAAACATTACCAGCAGCACAGAGATGAACCTTCTCGGCAGCCATTACAACCACATGGTCACCCAGCTGAGCGATGTCATGAACAAGGCCATCGAGCATGAGCGCGACCTGGCCATTGCCCAGGGGAAACTGGCCCACCACCGTGAAGTGCACCAGTTGAACCAGCGGCTGGAGACACAGATAAACGAGATAGAAGCCCTCAACATCACCCTGGAGGAGCGAATCGAGGAGATCGAGGAGGCAAACTACAAGATTGCCGACCTCGCCGGCGAACTGGAGGACAAGAACACCAACCTTGAAAAGGTGGTTGCCAGGCTCTCGACCCTCTACAAGGTAGGATTGGCTATCAACTCCAACATGGAGAACGAGAACATCTTCCGCCTCATTGTCGACACCACCATGGATACACTTCACGCCGACATAGGTTACATCATCATTCACGACAAGCAGAAGAATGTAATGATGGTAGACACCCTCGTCGGACACGAGAAACTCTCATCCGAGGAGGTCTACCTGCCGATGAAGCCTTCGAGCGTATCGGGGTGGGTTATCAACAATGGCAAACCGCTCCTAATCTCCGACATAAGCGACGCCCCCCAGTTCGACCGGTTCAGCGCCCTCGGCTACGAACGCAAGACCCTCATCTGTGCCCCCCTGGTCGTCAAGGACGAAATCATCGGCACAATCACGGTTGTCAACAAGAATGACGGTTCCACCTACACCAACGAGGATCTGGGGCTCCTGACCACTATTGCCGCCCAGGCGAGCATCGCCATCAAGAATGCCATGCTCTACGAGGACCAGCAGAGAACCTACATGAACACGATCCACGCCCTTGTCTCGGCGATAGAGGCCAGCGACAGCTATACCCGTGGCCACTCTGAGCGCGTCACCCGCTACAGCCTTGCCATTGCCAGGAAAATGGGGCTCTCTCCCGAACGGCTGAAGATAATGGAACGGGCGGCAGTACTGCACGACATAGGCAAAATAGGGATCAACATAGCCCTCCTCCACAAGGTGGGGCGCCTGACCAAGGAGGATGTGCTCGACCTGCAGCAGCATCCGAACATCGGCATCAAGATTCTGGAGCCTATCGAGTTCCTCAGCGACGTCCGCATCTGCATAGAACAGCATCATGAACGTTTCGACGGCAAGGGGTACCCGAACGGAACGGCGGGAGAAGAGCTGCTCCTCGAATCCCGCATCCTGGCCATTGCCGACGCATTCGACGCAATGACTTCGGACCGCCCCTACCGCAAGGCGCTGCACCTGGAAATTGCCCTCAAAGAGCTGGAGGACCATGCGGGAACCCAGTTCGACCCGGCAATTGTTCCACACTTCACAGAGCTGCTCAGACAGGGCGACTTCTTCTTCCCCGAACTTGCCCAGCAGGCAGTGCAGGGATACGCTGCTCCAGCCTGTTGAAGTGCAATTGCCTCCCAGGCTGATTAATGCTATAAAACCCCAATGACCCCCCTACCCTCCACCAACAAGGCGGAAATCCCCCTGCTGCAGGTACGGGACCTGACCGTACAATTCCCATCGGCAAAATCCGAACAGTTCAAGGCCGTCGACGGCCTCTCACTCTCCCTGGGACACGGCGAAACCTTGGCCCTGGTAGGTGAATCAGGCTGCGGCAAGAGCGCCACCGCCCTGGCGATCATGCGACTCACCCGCAAGCCGGGAATCATCACCGGCGGAGAAGTGCTCCTGGAAGGGAGAAGCCTTCTGGAGCTCCCGGAAAAGGAGCTGCAGCTTCTGCGGGGGGGGACATACTCCATGATTTTCCAGGAGCCGATGACATCCCTCAACCCGGTACTCAAGGCCGGTTTCCAGGTAACAGAGGGGATAGTTAGGCACAAGAAGATCTCCAGGAAGGAGGCGGAGCGGGAAGCCGTCAGACTGCTGGAACAGGTAGGGATTCCGTCGCCCCGGGAGCGCTACCACGCTTACCCACACCAGCTTTCAGGGGGGATGAAGCAGAGGGTGATGATCGCCATGGCCCTGGCCTGCAGGCCGAAACTGCTCATCGCCGATGAACCTACCACTGCCCTTGACGTTACCATCCAGGCCGAGATTCTGGAACTGATTGACAGACTGAAAAGCGAATTGGAGATGAGTCTAATCCTCATCACCCACAACCTGGGGATAGTTGCCGAAAGAGCAGACATGACCATGGTGATGTACGCCGGCAGGGTCATGGAAACCGCCCCCACAGCCACACTGCTGGCAAACCCTCTCCACCCCTACACCAGGGGGCTACTGGCATCCCTGCCGCAAAACAGCCCACCCCACACCAGGCTACCGACAATTTCGGGGGGAGATTCCTGCAACGGGTGGGACGGAAACGGCTGCCCCTTCTCCCCCCGCTGCCCCGGAAGTGATGGGCCTTGCCGTACCGCAAGGCCGGATCTCGTGGAAGCAGAGACTGGGCACATGGTCTCCTGCTGGAAGGCACCGCGGCCATGAGCACGAATGGATCACCCATACTTGAGGTCCGGGACCTGCACAAGAGCTTCGAGCAGAAAGCCGGGCCACTCCTTCCGGCTCGGGCCGTCAAGGCCGTTGCCGGGGTAGACTTAAGACTCTACCCGGGGGAAACCCTCGGCCTTGCTGGAGAGTCGGGATGCGGTAAATCCACCCTGGCGAAGATGATCATGGGGCTCACCACACCCTCTTCAGGAGAGATCGTCTTCAAGGGAACCCCTCTGCAGATGCTCAGCAGCAACTCCCTGGCAGATTTCAGGAAAACCGTGCAGATGGTTTTCCAGGACCCCTTCGCCTCACTCAATCCGCGCATGAGAATTGGCGAGATCATCGCCGAACCCATGAATATTCACCGCATAGCCCCGGCCACGGAGATCAGGGAGAGAGTGGCAAGACTAATGCAAATGGTCGGCATCTCCCCTGAACTGTACGACCGCTACCCCCATGAGTTCTCCGGCGGGCAGAGACAGCGAATCGGCATAGCAAGGGCAATCGCAGTCAGCCCGCAGGCGATCATTGCCGACGAGCCACTCTCTGCCCTGGACATCTCCATCCAGGCGCAGATAATAAATCTGCTCCAGGAACTGCAGCAGAGCCTCAAGCTCGCCTACCTCCTCATCTCCCACGATCTCTCCGTAATCCGCCACATGAGCGACCGTGTGGCCATCATGTACCTGGGGAAGATAGTGGAGGAGGGGGAGAGCGAGGAGATCTTCACCCGCTGCCTGCACCCCTATACGGAGGCACTCCTGGCTGCCATCCCAGGAGAAGGGGGGCAGAGACGAAAACCTAAATCCGGAGAGATGCTTGCCAACGGCAGCGGCTGCCCCTTCCTGGGCAGATGCCCCTATGCCGGGGAGATTTGCCGCCAGGCCGCGCCGCGGTTGGAGGAGAAACTGCACGGCCACAGTGCGGCATGCCACTTCAGCAAGGATATCTTCCTCACCGGCTAAAGCCGTAACTGGGAGGCGAATCTCCTTGACAAACCGGCGACCCGGGTCAATAATTTCCACGCTCTTAATGTATACGCCATAATCGGGAGAAACAGCATGCAGATCAGCAGTGATTTCCTTATCCTCGGCAGCGGCATTGCCGGTCTCTCCTTCGCATTGAAGGCCGCTGACCACGGTTCGGTCGCCATTGTCACCAAGAGGGAGGTCACCGAATCGGCAACAAATTACGCCCAGGGGGGGATTGCCTCGGTATTTTCCCAGGAGGACACCTTCGATGCCCATGTGGAGGATACCCTTGTAGCAGGGGCAGGGATCTGCCACGAAGATGTGGTCCGCATGGTGGTGGAGGAGGGTCCCAGGACCATCAACAGCCTCATCGACTGGGGGGTGAAGTTCACCACCAGCGGAGATTCATACGACCTGACCAGGGAGGGGGGGCACAGCCAGCGCCGCATCCTCCACTCCGACGACGTAACGGGAAGGGAGATCGAGCGCGCCCTGGTCGCAGCCGCCCGCAACCACCCAAACATCACCGTATATGAAGACCACATCGCCATCGACCTGATTACCGAGGCGAAGATAGCCCACAAACGCCTAAGGCCCAACCGCTGCCTTGGTGCCTATGTCCTCAACATAAACAGCTCCCAGGTCGTCACTTTCACAGCCAAGATCACCCTCCTGGCAACGGGTGGTGCCGGCAAGGTTTACCTCTACACCTGCAATCCGGACGTGGCCACCGGAGACGGCGTGGCAATGGCCTACCGGGCAGGAGCGGACATTGCCAACATGGAGTTCATGCAGTTTCACCCCACAACCCTCTACCACCCGAGCGCCAAGTCTTTCCTCATCTCCGAGGCTGTGCGTGGCGAAGGGGCGATCCTGCGCCGCCGGGACGGCACCCCCTTCATGGAGAAGTACCACCACTTGAAGGACCTGGCCCCCCGTGACATCGTCGCCAGGGCTATCGACAACGAGATGAAGACCTACGGCGACGACTGCGTCTACCTGGACATAACCCACAGGGAGACGGAGTATGTGCGCGGCCGATTCCCCAACATCTACCAGACATGCATGGAATTCGGCCTGGACATGACCAGGGAGCCGCTCCCGGTGGTTCCGGCGGCCCACTACCTCTGCGGCGGCGTGGCGGTGGACGAAAACGGTGAGACAAACATAAAGCACCTCTATGCCATCGGCGAGGTGGCCTTCACCGGCCTCCATGGCGCCAACCGCCTGGCGAGCAACTCCCTCCTGGAGGCGGCCGTCTATGCGGGACGTGCCAGCCAGCATGCCGTCGGAGAGCTGAAGAGTGGCAGTTTCCCACCCCCCACCGTGCCGGAATGGGACACGGGCAAGGCAACAAGCAGCGACGAGATGGTGGTTGTCTCCCAGAACTGGGACGAAATCAGGCGCTTCATGTGGAACTACGTGGGGATCGTCCGCTCCACCAAGCGGCTGGAGCGGGCTCTGCGCAGGATTAGCCTCATCCAGGAGGAGATCGAGGATTACTACTGGGACTTCAACGTCACCTCGGACCTTATCGAGCTGAGGAATATCGCCACGGTTGCTGAGCTAATCGTCCTCTGCGCCAAACAGCGACAGGAGTCCCGCGGGCTGCACTACAACATCGACTTCCCCAATCGCGACGACGTACACTGTAAAAAGGACACATATGTCAGAAAACAGTTCTAACGAACCGGGGTCAATAGAAAGCTTTCGTGATGAGATCGACAGGCTGGACAGCGAACTTTTGCGGATATTCAACCGCAGGGCATCCCTGGCCCTGAGCATAGGGCAGATAAAGAAGACCAAGGGGCTCCCTGTCTACGATCCGAACAGGGAGAAGAAGATTTTCGAGCGGATGAAGGACGACAATACCGGCCCCCTGGACGACGGCGCGGTCGTCAGGCTCTTTGAACGGGTCATCGACGAGTCGAGGCGACTGGAGCGGATCATGACCCACCCGGAGAGCACGGCTCAAAAGGAGCAACAGTAATGCTTATTATCATGAAGAAGGCAGCAAAGGAGGAAGAGCTGGTAAGCGTAAAGGAGTTCCTCATCGAGCGGGAATTCGACATCCACCAGTCAACCGGAGCAAACAGGACGATCATCGGGGTCATCGGCGACACCGGTCAGCTGGATACGGCAGAGATCGAAGATATGCCCGGAGTGCTGCAGGTCATCAGGATCGCCAAGGAAGAGTGACAACCCTTGCGGCTTAAAGGGAAAAGCCCTCTGCAACATGACGCTGCAGAGGGCTTTTTCTTTTTCTGGTATATCCCTAGGGCTTTGCCGATTCGTCAATCAGGAAGTTCATCAAATTGACGACCTGCTTCACGTCTTCACGGGTCATGTTGGACTTCGGCTTGCGCAGCATCTTGATGCCGTAGGCCTTGGTGGCCTGCTTGTCGAAGGGCTGGCCGGTAACCGGGGCGATACCGGTCTGGATGGCGATGACCGTACGCTCCATGGTGTGGCACTGGATGCACTTCACCTTCATGATTTCGAAAGCACCTTTCATGTCCGTCGGGACCTGGGAGGGATCGAACCCCAGCTTGTCCCCCTTGCCCACAGTCTTGAGCTTCGCATGCACCGGGGTGGCGACAAGAGCCAGCATCCCAATCAGCACCATCGTCTTCATCAGCTTCATACGTATCTCCCTCTCACATGTTTGGGGTTTCATCTCTTAAAAAGCAACTCTTATGCCAAGGAGGCCGAGGTTGCTGTTTCTGCCCTGGCTCTCGATGCGCTGGTACTCCAGGGTCGCCTTGACATTCTGGATCTCGTTGGGGGAAAAGGCCATGGTTGGGATATAGCGCCTGGTTATCACCCCATCCAGATCCTGGTATTCGTAGCGAAGCTGGGCGACCATGTCCTTGGTGACCATGTACCCTGCCTGGGCGGCATAGACGTCGGTCACCGACTTGACATGGGAAGCGAAGTCCGGATTCTTGTCCTCTCCCCTGGCCAGGGCCAGCTTAAGCCTGGCGTTTTTTATCACCAGGTCCAGATCGGCGCCGGCGCGGTAGAAGTTGTTTCGCTGATTTGAGGCAAGGCTGCCCGAATTGCTCCCTGTGTAGCCGTAGCCGCCGACAACCAGATACACGTAATCCATGATATTCTCGTTATCCAGGTCCATCTCCGGTTCCCTGGCATGGTAATCTGAGCCGCCGAACTTGACCGACAGATGTCCGTACCCCTCGTTGCGGTCCTGGCCGTTGCGGTCAACCACACCAGCTGCCAGGTAGAGGCGGTCGAAAAGGACAGCGCTGGCCTCTACGGCATCCTCGGGCGAATCGGTGCTGAATGTGGAGTTGCCGACACGGTAGCTGGTGGTGGCGAAGTCGGAGATCCCCACCTTGTTGCTCTTCTTCCAGAGGGAGAGCTGGGGGCGGAAGCGTCCTGCCTTGAGGTTCACCGGCGTCCCGAGGGTATTGCGCCAGACCAGGTAGAACTCCTCCATATCCTTGGCGTAGGGTGAGTCGCTGTTCAGCGGGGTGTTGCTCACCGCCGGCTCGAAGTTCCCCTCGGCGTAGAGGTTGTACTTGAGGAAGAAGCCGAGCTTGTCGCGGAATACCCCGCCTGCCAGGAGGGAGACCGCCCTGGTCGACAGGTCGACCTTGTCGTAAGCCGCATCGTCGTTGTATGAAGCATTGAGTGTCGCCGACAGGGAGAGGGGGACTGTCTGGGGGAGACCGGCAAGCCAGAGCGGCTCGCTCTTGTGTACCCCGCCCGCAGGCGGCGCAGCCTCATTCTGGGGGGTGGAAGCTGCGGCAGCCTCCTTCAGCTTCTCCAGCACCCGGGGGTCACCCTCCCCCCCCACCTCAACCTTCGCGGAAGGCGTGGCAGGCTCCACCTTGGCATGCTTGGCCCAGACGAAGCCGTTTTTGAGGAAGACGTCGCCGTACTCGTTCAGCTCCGGGAATATGCTGTGGCAGGTGGCGCACTCCGTGTTGTGTTCCCGGCTGAAGGCTGGGATGGCATGGGCACT
>CALMOE010000034.1 GCA_937871715.1 uncultured Geobacter sp.
CCCCTGGCCACTCCCCACCCCTCCCCACTGCCGGCAGGAGGAGGTTTTCCACCACGCTGAGCTCGGGGATGAAGATCGGCTCCTGCATCACCCAGGAAACGGTGGCTGCAAGCCTGCTCCCCTTGGCCGGCGCCACGCCTTCATGGGTTACCGTGCCAGAGGTGGGGCTGGAGAAACCACCCATAAGGGCCAGGAGGGAGCTCTTGCCGCTCCCCGAGGGTCCCTGCAGCAGGGTGAAGCTACCCGGCCCCAATGTGAGGTCAACGCCTTCCACCGGGGTAACCGTCCCCCCGCCGGGGAGGCGATGCACCTTGCGCACCTGGCGCAGCTCCACCCG
This sequence comes from uncultured Geobacter sp., assembly GCA_937871715.1. GTDB lineage: Bacteria > Desulfobacterota > Desulfuromonadia > Geobacterales > DSM-12255 > CALMBF01. The sequence continues at coordinate 338 of CALMOE010000034.1, forward strand.
CATCACCCCCTCCTCATCAGCTCTGCCGGCTCGCGCCCGAGGAGCGGCAGGTGGAGAAGCAGCGCCCCGGCCGTCATGGCAGCGGCCAAGCCAAACCAGAGACCTGGGAGCGTGGAAACGAACAGACCCTTGGCATCCAGGAGGAGGGGGATACCCAGCACGGCAGTAATGTATGGGGTGAAGAGATGGAGGAGAAGAAGTGCCCCGACACTCCCAACAACGACACCGATGCCGGTCATGAGGAGAGTCTCGACAGCCACCCCCAGGAGGATCGCCCACCTGCCGATGCCGCAGCACTGCATGAGGCCGAGGAGCGGCCGCCTCTCCCGCCACCAGGGGAGCTGCAAGGCCGCAGCGGCCAGCATGGCGAGAAGCCAGGCAACCACCCTCATGGATCTTTCCACTCCGGCGATCGTCTCCATCTTTTCCCGCTTTTCCCGGAACAGCTCCGGCATGGTCAGCACCCTTACTCCGCCGATCCGCCCCTCGATCAGCCGGGCCGCGGCATCCCGGTCCCCCCCCGGGTCAAGGCGCAGGAGTAGCAGGGATGGTCTCCCCCAGGGGATCTTCACGGGAACAGCCCCCCCCTGCATGGAGCTACTCTCCATGGCCCTCAGGCCGGCAAAGGGGATGAACACCGCATTGTCGAAATACCCCATGCCGCTCTTCTCCAGTCGTGCTGCCACCGAGAAGCTGCTGTTGTAGAAACGGATGGTCGCCCCTTCCCCCTTCATCACCCCTCCGCCGACCACGGCTGACATGGCTTTATCCAGCCTCGCCCCGGAGGCCCGGAGCCAGGGGAGTACCGTCAGGTCGTTGTCGGGATCGAAGCCGACGAGGAGCAGGTTCCCCGAATCGCAACAGCTTGCCCGGGCTGAGGCGAGAAAGTACTGGGGGGCCACCCCCCGCACCCCCGGCAAGCCGCTCACAGCGGCTTCGACCCCTTCGGGGAGGGCCAGCCTCACTGGGAGGCCGCCGAACAGCCCGCTGCCCAAGCGGAGCTCCTCCCGAGCCGGAACGATCATCAGGTCGGCGCCGAGACGCTTCGCACCCCGGTCTGCGGCATCGCCGATGCCGCAATGAAGCAGCTCGGCGCCGGCTAGGAAGATTGAGATCACGCCGATCAGGAAAGTGACCGAGCAGAGCTTCACCTTCGAGGCGAGGCAGATGCGCAGCGCCAGGGAGAGGGGGCCGAATCTTCGGCAGCTTAATTCATGCATCCCTCTGCCTCGCCCCTGGCCAAAGGGGGAGAAGGGCAATCACCACCCGCACCCCGCTGATGAGCAGGACTGCCGGCATGCTTCCGCTATGGCAAGGCATGGTAGCCCCCCTGCACACCCCCGGCCAGACAAGGAAAAAGAGGAAAGGGGTGGCGGAGACGATCGCTGTTGCATAAAGCAGCCTGCGCAGCGACAGGGGGTTGCGGCATGACCAGATCGCCGCCGCCAGCAGCAGGGTTGCTCCGGCAGAGTAGATTGTAAGGGTAGCGGTGGTGGAGCAGCGCATCATCCCCCCCATGGCAGGTTCTACCAAGGGGGAGTAACCGCATACCGGAAAGAGTAACCGGGGTGTGGCCATGAGAAGTATCCCCGATGCCGCCAGCAGCAGGGCTGCAACCCTCTGCGCCATAGACCCTGATGTTGCCATGCTACTCCCCCCTTAAAGAGACTACCGGATCGAGCCTCAAGACTGAGACCAGCGGACCGGCGCTCCCCGCCATGGAGAGGAGAAGCCCCACCCCGATGGAGATGGGGAGAAATGCCGGCAGCAGCTCCGGCGGAGCTGCAAAGACCCTGTGCATGACGAAGGCTGCAATGCCGCTCCCCAGGAGGTATCCGGCGCCGCCGCCTGCCAGGCCGAGCAGCAGGGCCTCTCCGCCGAAGAGGAGCATCACCCCGCGACGGCTCCCCCCCATGGCCTTCATCAGTCCGATCTCCCTCCCCCTCTCCAGCACCGTACTCCCCATGGTGCCGGCAACGCTGCTGCCGGCGGAGATCAGCACCACCACGGTGACCATGGCCATGAGGAGCTTCACCTTTGCCAGCAGGGATTCGCTGCTGCGCGCCACCTGGCGCACCTCGCGGGTTACCCCCCCAGGGATGAGCCGGGTCAGACTCTGCCTGGCCCCATTGAGGCGATCACCGCCGACGCCGACCAGAAGCCGCACCATGGTCACCCTCCCCGGCTCCCCGATAAGCCGCTGCATTGTCCCCAGCGGCAGATAGACGATGCCGTCCTCCTCACCTCCCGTGGTGACGATGCCGGCCACCTTCACCTGCTCAGTTCCGGCGACTCCGGCAAGGGATATGCTGCTGCCGATGGCGATCCGCTCCCTGGCGGCAACGGTGCTCCCCACCAGGACCTCCCCCTCTCCGGGCCAGGCTCCGCGAATCTGCCACCAGGGGAAGAGCCCCCTTACCGCGGCGAACTCCACACCTTCGGCCGGAAGGTCGCTCCCCCCCAGGCGGAGTGTCCCGGCAAGATGCATGGAGCTGTCAACGGCCAGGCCGCTCCTTTGCAGGGCATCCTCCACCAGCCGCCGCTCCAGGTAGGCCGGCTCGCCGATGAGACCGAAATTGAGCCCGCCGCTCCCCACGGTAACCCTGGAGTTCTCCGGGGTAATCACCAGATTGGCGCCGAAACGGCGTACCTCCTCGGCGACCCGCCTCTCCATGCAAGAAGAGACGATCCCCAGGGAGGTGGCCAGGCTGGAGGCCATGGCCAGGATCGCCAGGAGGAGGAGTGTCCGCCCCCTCCTGTAGGAGAGGGAGCGGGCGAGGAGATGAAGACGCCAGCGCCACATTGCCATGCTAACCTTTCAGGGCCCGCACCGGCTCGATCCCCAGGGCACGGCGCAGGGGGACCATGCTGCCGGCGACGGCAACCGCCAGGGCGGAGATGATGGCGATGGGGAGGAGCCAGATGGTCGATTTGAGCGTTGAATTGAAAACAACCCGGCTGACGAACTCTGCCAGACGGTCGCCGAGAAGGTAGCCGACGATGGCGCCTGCGGAAGCGATCAGCAGCACCTCGCCGAGGAGGATGGCGCTTATCTGCCGCCGGTCCGCACCGATCGCCTTCATCAGGGCGATCTCCTGGGCGCGCTGGGCAGTGGAGGCCATCTGGCTGGTGGAGACCGCGGTGGCTGCAGCTGCCAGGGCCAGCAGGGCAAGGAGGAGCATCAGGCTGTTCAGCTTCGTCAGCAGCTCACCCTCGGCGCTGGCGATCTGCCAGATCGGCCTTGCCCGGCTGCCGGACATCACCTCCTCAACATTCTTCGCCACGGAGGTGACATAGGCGGTGCAGTACCACTTCTCGTATTCGTCCCGGCTCATCCCGGCGGGATCGCGGCGGCCGAAGTCGTCCATGGGCACCGTCAGGGCGCTGACCAGCACCCGCGAAACGCGCCCCTCTCTGCCCGTAAGTGACTGGACCGTAACCAGGGGGGCAAAGAGCTGCTCCTCCTCGAAGCCGCCGGTGGTGACGCCGACCAGGTCGGGCCGGAGCTGGTCGAGCATCCGCGGGGCGTCAAGGAAGGCGGGGACGCCGAAGCGCGCCGCCGCGGCCTCGGCGGATGCGGCGCATTCCGATAAGCAGGTGATCCT
>CALMOE010000035.1 GCA_937871715.1 uncultured Geobacter sp.
TACGAGAAGAGCATGCAGGAGCGGCTGGGGAGGCTCGGCGCCCGTCTCGATGAGTTGAAGAGGCGAACCGAGGCCGGGACTGAGCGGGCCGAGGAGAGGATGAAGGATCAGCTGGCCGATGCGGAGAAGAAGCGGCGCGAAGCGGTGCGCAAGCTGGAGGATCTGGGGAGGAGTTCGAAAGAGAGCTGGAAGAAGTTCTCCGCCGAGGTGGAGAAGGCGGCAAAGGATTTCGAGCAGGCCTTCGAGCGGGTGATGATCCGCCGGGAGTAGGCCGATTCCTGCCCTGCCGGGGGGTCACCCCAGCTTGGCTATGAACCTGGCGATGGCGGCGTGCACCATCTCCGACCCCTCACCGAGGAGGATGCCGTGCCGGTTGGCATCCACCATGAGGAACTCCTTCCTCTCCGAGCCGAGCCTTTCGTAGAGCTGTCTCGTCCCGGCGGGGGCCACCACCGGATCTCCGCTGGACTGGATGATCATTGCCGGTGTGGTTATGAACGGCAGCTGCTCCTCCAGCTCGGCCATGAAGTTCTCCATGGCCACCAGCCCTGCCACCGGCAGGCGGTGGTAGTTGATCTCCGGATGTTCCGGTAAGATCTGCAGGAACTCCCGCTTCCCTTTTGCATAATGCATGGAGTCCATCAGCCTGTTCCATTTCTCCAGTGAGGGGGCGAAGCGGGAGGAGAAGTCCTGCAGCTTCAGGGGGAGGCATAGGGCCGCCACGCCGGCCACCCCCCTGTGGCGTGAGGCTGCGTCCAGGGCCAGCCCGCCGCCGAAGGAGAAGCCTACCACTGCCACCCTCCTGCAGACCATCTTCAGGGCCCCATACCCCCTGTCCACCGATTCTCGCCAATCCTCGCCGCTACGCAGTGTCAGGTCCTCCGGCGAGGTGCCGTGTCCTTTGAGCCGCACCACCGCCACCCACAGGCCCTGCCTGCCCAGGTACTCCGCCAGGGTTGCCACTTCCCGCGGCGCCGCCAGGAAGCCGTGCACCAGCACCACCCCCATACGCCTCGATTTTCCCCTGATGATGAACGGCCTGCCCACCTCCCGCGACTTGCTCTCGCCGCTGCGGAAGAACGAGCTGTAATCGGACTCGAACTCCTCCTCTCCTGCCAGGAGGAGCCGCTTGTGGATCATTCGGGGGAGGAACAGGGAGGGGAGCCAGGCCGCTGCCAGCACCCGGCGCTGCAGATTCTTCAATGTGAGCGCCTCGTTGGCGATAACGCCGATGGGGTTGTCCACCCGTGCCCGGTTGAAATCCATGGGTGAGGAGAACTTGGACTGATCCTTTACCAGCTCACCGCCGCTCCGGCGAATCACTCCTGTCTCCATGGCGAAGGAGAGGAACTCCCTCAGCTTGTGGTGGCGGTCGTCGGTGAGCAGGGATGCCTGGCCGCGCTCCAGGCTCTGGTGGCGGCAGCACCCTTCCCCTCGCCAGCTGCTTGCCAGGAGGAAGGCGCGCCGGCGGAACTCTTCCTCGGTGAAGCGGGTGCCGGGGAGGCTACGCAGCAGGGAGGCGAAGAGGTGGTCGTGGTTGATGGTGGTCAGCCCGTAGATGGCAGCCATGTAGCGCCGAGTGAGGCGCAGCGCCTGGCGCAGCATGACCGGGCGGGAAGGCAGGTGGTCGTCGAAGTCGAAGGGGGCAAGTGAGGCGATGTCCGTCTCGATGCGTGTTTGGGACAGGTACTCCCCGGCCGCAATCGGCTGGCCGAAACGGATGTCGATGTCGACCCCCTTGAGGACCATGGCCCCTTCAGTGAGGAGCTCCTCGCGGTACCTCCTGTCCAGCCCCTCCCCGATGAATAGCTCAGCCAGGCGGCTGATGGCGTTCTCCCTGGCCCGCAAGGGGTAGTAGGTGATGTTTACCGGGACGATGTGGGTACTGCCGGAGAGGGCCGGCTTCAGGTCGCTTATGCCGAAGAGCCGTTGCAGCCGCTCTGCCTCGGCCGGCATGGCAGTAGAGAGGTGCCGCAGGCGGCGGCGGTAGAATTCGCATCTCATGGCAATGGCGGCAGCGCCCGTGTGGGGCGGCCTGCGAACGCCGGCACGGGAGGCTGCATAGCGGGCCTGCTCGACGATCAGCTTGTCCTTGACCATGCACCCCTCCGGGAAGATGATCCAGTTGGCCTCGCCGGTGAGGAGGCTCTTGACGATGACCCGGTCACGGTGCGGAGCCCTGGTGGAGATGGCGCCGACAGTCTCCAGCAGCTGCCCAAGCAGGCCGCCGAAGAGGTCGGCGCTGGCCAGGGACCAGACCGGACGGTTGGTCAGGTGGTAGATGTGGTAGGGGAGGAGGATGGTCTCAATGCGGGTGAAGTGGTTGACCACGAAGATGATGGAGCCGTCGGGGATGTTCTCCCTGCCGTGGATGTTGACCTTCACCCTGGAGAGGGCTTCCATCAGGGAGATGACATGGCCGGTGGCCAGGTGGGCCTGGCGGTTTACCCTGAACTCTTCCGGGGAGGTCATTGTGCCCATCCCTCCCCCCTCGGCTCAGGGGCAAGCATGGAGCGCAGCCACCCCGGGCGGTTGGTCATGATGGAGCAGGCTCCCATGGCCGCATACCTGGCGGCAGCGGCAGGGGAGTCAACTGTCCAGACGTGCAGCTCCATCCCTGCCGCGCCCAGCCGCTCTGCCAGGCACCGGTCCAGCAGTGGGCTCTCCCCGGCAGAAAGCCCGGCTGCGCCGCACTCCAAGAGGATCTCCATGACACTCGCCTGCAGAGGTTGCCGGCCCATGCTTCTTTTCAGGCGGGAGAGATCCATGTTCAGGCAGGAGCGGATGCCGGGCAGCCGTTTTGCGGCAAGGGCGAGGAGGCCGGCGTCGAAGGAGAGGATGCGCAGCCGGCCGCAGGGGAGGATCGGGAGCATCCTCTCCAGGTGGGGGATGATCTCGGCGCCGCATTTCAGCTCAATGAAGAGCCGCTTGTCCGTGGGGAGAGAGGCGATGACATCCTCCAGGGTGGGGATCATCTCCCCCCTCCAGGCATCACCCTTCCAGCCGCCGAACTCCAGGCGGCGCAGCTCTTCAAGGGTGGCACCGGCCACCTTCAGCCCTGCGGGCGCGGTCCTTCCGGTCCCCGGGTCGTGAATGCAGACAACCTGCCCGTCCCTGGTCAGGCGGAAATCGGCCTCGATGCCGTCCGCCCCCTCCTCCCAGGCGAGGCGGAAGGCGGCCAGGGTGTTCTCGGGAGCCCCCCAGGAGGCCCCCCTGTGACCGATTATCAGAGGCAAGCTACGGTCGGCCATCATCATCTCCCCCGGCGCCCGGATTCATCCCCTTGTATATACTCTACCATAAGAAAGGGGTGTTCTCGCCGCTGACGCCACGAAGAAGAGAGGGGCAGCCGTTCTCCGGCTGCCCCTCTCCCCGCCGTCATTTTTCGGCGTCCTTACCCTTTTTCTTCCCCCGCGACCCGGGGGAGCAGCTGTCGGCCAGTCAGGTCTGCACCCCCATGCGGGGGAGGATGAACCTGTTGACCAGGTACCAGACCGCCACGGCAGCGCCTATGATGAGCAGATCTTGCATCTTTCACCTCCTTGGGGAGAATATAGCAAATATTCAGAAAACAATATATAATTTTCCTCCCACGGTTTCTGCTGAGCATGGCGCCAGCGGCAAAAAACGCCGTGGCAAGCATGGGACAGTGTGCTACAATCTGCCCACCAATTCCCTGCAGATGGAGTGATCATGCCGATAACCGTGTTCGATGCTATCAGGGGGAACATCCAGTCCTTTCTCGGCGGGGCGGAGGCTGATCTCGTCCCCGGCGACCAGGCGACCGGGGAGGGGGAAGGGGGGATCCGAGAGGTGATCCTCATAGAGGAGCGCCCCTACCTGTTCACCGCCCGCCGCTGCTGCATCCCCTTCACCAGGGCGGAGGAGTCCTTCTGTCGCGAGCTCCTTACCGCCTTCGCCGCCATGTTCAGCGGCTTCACCCTGGAGGGGTACGCAGCCCATTTCCGCACCGCCATCCTCGCCTCCATCATGGACATCACCGTTGCCCGCTGGCTGCGGGGGGACCACAGCAAGGGGTTCTGGCCGATCCAGCAGCTCATCCAGCTGCTGAAGAATCTCTCCTACCAGCGCTACGAGGGGAAGCCGGCCACCACCGGCTTCATCGTCCACCGCACCACCCAGCAGAACCTCCGCTCGGTGGTCCGCCAGCGCCACCATACCCTCTTTCCACTCCAGCCCCCCCAGGCGGTCTCCACCTCTTTCTTCGCCAACCCGCTGACATACAGGTACGTGGACGGCTCCAACCTCTTCTTCGTCGCCAACGTGGAGATGCAGGTGACCGGCGTAATCAGGGTGGGGAGCAACGCGGTGAAGAGCAACGTGGAGCAGCTCACCCAGCGTGAGCTCTTCTCCATCGTCAACCGGGTGGGGAACGGCGCCTTCGCGGTTACGGTTAACGAGGCCTCGGAGATCGAGGTCCTGACAACGCCGGCCAAGCTGATCGTCAGGCGCAAGGGTGGGTGGGGGATCTTCGATCCGGACATCTTCCGCTCCTTTTTGGCCGACAGCATCGACCCCACCTCGGCGGACGATCTCCTCTGGACCGCCTATGCCCTCTCCAAGAGCCGCCACGGCACCGTGGTCATGCTCCACGGCGGCAGCGCCAAGCAGCTCGCCTCCCTGAAGAAGGGGTCAGTCGGCGGCGACGATCCGGTGGGGAGGCTCCTCATCAACGGGGTGAAAGGGCAGACCATCACCGAACTGAAGCAGGCCGGCGGCCTGCTGCGCCTCCTCTCCTCCGACGGCATCACCGTCTTCAGCAGGAGTGGCAAGCTGATCGAGACCGGCTTCATCATCGATACCTCCCACGCCATGGAGGTGGTCACCGGCGGGGGGAGGACGGCCGCGGCCAGCGCCGCCTCCTTCTTCGGCAAGGTGATCAAGGTATCCCAGGACGGCCCCATCGAGCTGTACGACAAGGGGCGCCAGGTCTACCGCTTCGGCTGACGGGCTTTTTCCGCAACTCTCCTGCTTCCTTGACTTAAATATGGCGGAGGGGTAGAATTTTTTATAAACAGTTAGCAAGATGGTAAGCGACAATACTAAACCATCCGCGAGGATGGGGCGGAAAGCCCACGGGTCTCACCGAGACAGCCGGGATGCCGAAAGATCATCAGACTTCAGGCTCCCGGCTGTTCTGTTTTTGCAGCCCGGGAAAAGCTAAAAGGAGGAAGGATATGCAAAAGCCACATCTCCTAAGGCTCTTCTTCGCCTCTCTCTTCGTTCTCCTGCTTCTCTTCCAGTTCCCCGGCTGCGGCGGCTCATCATCAGGCAGCAAGGGGACCCTCAAGGTGGGGATCACCGACAAGCCGAGCGATGCCTACCAGAACCTGGTGATCGCCATCAGGGAGATCAGGCTGGTCCCCGCCGGGATGGAGTCGGCCAGGGATGACGACCCGGGGCTGCCGCTCCTGGCCCGCTTCACCACCCCCAGGGTCATCGATGTCCTGCAGCTGCAGTTCGTCCAGCAGGCCCTTGGGGAGGTCGTCCTGCCGGCCGGCATCTACAACCAGGTGCGGCTGACACTGGAGCCCAATCCGGGCGGCCAGGGAGCCGAGCCGGCCAACTACCTGACCCTGAAGGTAGCCCCCCTGGAGAAGATCCCCCTCAAGACCCCCAGCGGCCAGCAGTCCGGGCTGAAGATTCTCGGTCGCTTCGAGGTGAAGGCGGGGGTCATCAATGCCCTGCTCATCGACTTCGACCCCAACACGGCCGTCGTTCCCAGGGGGAACGGCGACTACAACCTCAAACCCACCGGCATACGGCTGGTCCAGACCAGCGATTACCTGGCCGACTTCGGCTCCCTCACCGGCACGGTGGCTTCCACCTTCAAGGACTGGTCCAGCGCCACATTGAGCGTGGTTCCCCAGGGGAGCAGCACCCCCATAGCCGCCGGCCGGCTCTTCAGCAGCTACACCAGCGGCCGCTGGCAGGCGCCGTTCAGCGCCTTCGTCCCCGGCGGCACCTACCGGGTGCATCTCCAGGCGAGCCGCTTCAACCCCTACTCGTCGCCATTGACCCAGTTGGACAAAGGAAAGGAGACCCCCCTGGGAGATATCATCCTCGTCCCTGCTCCGTAAACCAGGCCTGGATGCCGTGTTGAAGCGAAAGCCCCCGGAACAGTTCGTTCCGGGGGCTTTCGCGTGGTACGTCATTAACGCAGAGGGCCACGTCCTACTTCCTGTGACAGGTGAAGCAGAGGTTGCTGCTCTCCATGTCAACGGCAAGGTAGAGCCTGTTGGTGCCCAGCAGGTTGTGGCAGCTTGCGCAGCCGACCTGGCCATTCATCAGGACCATCTCCGCCGGAAGTCCCACGCCTTGATTGAAGCCGAGAGTGCAGTTGTACACCCTGTAATCCATGCCGATGGGGTGCGACGCCTGCAGGGTCACGAGAGATGCCGTTCCCATCAGCTCCGTCTTCAAGAACTTGTAGTCAACGGCAGAGGCCTGGGTCCCGTCATGGCAGTTGACGCACTCCATGGTGATCGGGTCGAAGACCTTGTTCCCCCCGGAAGGGAAGGTGCCGCATATCCACTCCTCTTCCGGGACTCTGCCGCTTGCCACAGTCGCTTCGTAATCCGCCCTGATGAGAGGGTCCAGAAGCTGTCTGGCCATGGTGCATTCGCCACCTTCAACCAGGGCATGGACAAGCATGACAACCAAGATGACAATGATCGAAACGGTCATGCATGCTTTTTGTCCGGCAGTTATGACGATCGTTTCGTTAGTTTCCATGACATCTCCCCCCCATTCAATGCATCTACTCAATAACATCAAGAATGATGCCATGATGCGCAGAAGCGCGCATCTCCAACCAGTTGAAATAATGAGCTTGTTTTAAGGCGAGATTGGGCCGGGTCGGCAGCCCCTGTACAACTCTTGTACAGACGGGGAGTGGACCCGCGCGGGGGCACGCCACTCTTCTCCGCACCGCTCTGCGCAACTTCTGGACAACTGTTCATTGCCTGCTCAGCTGCGGTATTTTGCCCGCTCTCATCCCGTGGGGAAACCTCCCTTGACACCCTGCCGCCGCCGGTATAACCTGAGCCGACTCTTATTCGA
>CALMOE010000036.1 GCA_937871715.1 uncultured Geobacter sp.
CGACCAGTTGCGGCCGCTGCCACGGCTATCCGCCGACCGACGGCAGCCTGCATTCAGCAGGCGATACAACATGTAACAGTTGCCATTCGCATGTAGCTACTGGCGTCAACCCGACGAGTTTTCTTAACAAGGCACTGCATATAAATGGTCGGGTCGAGGGATCCGGCGACTGTCTTGGCTGCCATGGTGCTTCGAAAACAAAGACCCTGGGGACGGCCGGTACCATCAGGCAAATTGTCGGAGCTGCCGGAGACTTCGTACGTCTCTCCCGCCATGTCAGCAACGGTACCAACACAGAAATAGTCACCAAATGGGATTGCGTTGTCTGTCACATGGAAGGAGACACTTCTACTGCAGCCAAGAACGCGAACCATAATGATGCTTCCGGACTTGTCAACCTGCGGAATGTCGATACTCCTGCAAGTGGTTATGCCATTAACAACAAGTCAATGAACGAAACCATGCGGACCGATATGGATACCTTCTGCCTGAACTGCCATGACTCAGACGGGGCAGCCGGCATCAATGTGAACGCTTCGAACTCAGGACTCAACCTGAGCAATGCCCGCGCTTTGACGCCCTTTAACACCCTCGACAACCTGCGTAACGGTCGCGACGGCCTGACCGGCCGGACGAGGGTACTGGATGTCAAGAGCCAGTTCTTCGCCGGTACAGGAGGCACCGGAACCGGCTACAACGGCAACCCGTCCCAGCATGCGGTACTGGGTGGCCGTTACTCGGCCAACAATGCCAGCTGGACCTCGGTTGCCTGGACCGCCCATACCCTGCGCAACGGCACGAACGTGCAGACTATCCGGGAGATGGCACGGCTGCACTGTTCCGACTGTCACCTGAACGAGACCAACGCCCACGGCGCTTCCAACGCCTGGTTCATGCTGCTTAACGGCGTGGCCAACGATTATACAACTGATGCAACGGGCCAGGGGGGGAACGGCCCGGTATCAACATCAGTAACCACCTGCTACAAATGCCACTCCAGCACAGTATACGGCGCCTCCGGCACAACGCCGTCCCGTTTCTCCCATAACAATGACAGTAGCCGAACCATGTCCAACGGCAGCGGCTCACCAGCGCTTGGTATAACCTGTGGTTTCTGCCACGGTGGGGACAGTTACGGCAATATACATGGCGTAAGTGGCACCTATAACCCCGGCGCGACCTTTCCGCCATCCGGAGCAGGTTATACCCGGTACCGCTTCCTCCCCGGCGCCTGGATGCAGTACAAACCGGGGACTGCCGGCAATGATACGGACTTCAACAGCACCACTGCCGGAACATGCTACTTCCCGTCATCATCAAGCATGAGCTCATGTACTTCACATGCCGGATCTACCAAGACCCCATCGAGTACGGTTTATGCAAGACCTGTCAAATACTGATCCTGTCTGACAACTGGTAGACCAAACGGGGGAGGAGCGATCCTGCCCCGTTTTTTAATTGCGCGCAGCGGCAGCTAATCTTTAGCTTGACGCTATCCGTCAATAGTAAGGAAATTGCCCTTGTCGAAAGGGTTGTGCCGTGGCAAATCTTCAGAAGTACGATAGGAGCGGGAATTGCTGAAGTTGATCCGTTTGCCGATGATAAAACGAATGCTGCTGGCACTATTGCTGGCCCTGGCAGTGGCTTTTTTTTGCGCGCCAAGGGGAGAGCGAATCAACCGGGCACTCTTTAGCATGGGCATCGGCAGGAAAGCGGATGCTGCGCAACTCCAACAGCTGGTACGCAGATATAATGCCGCCACCCAGGGGAGTTATGCGACCGCAGGGCTGGCCGTGGATGAACTGGCGGTCATTCCCGCCTTCCCTGTGGAGAAGCGCCGCATTTACAAGGACATCAATCTCCTCAGGGTTTCCGGAAAAATGGTGGTGTTCGATAAAGACAAGGTGACTATTGACAAGGTCAAATTTGTCGGTCGCGACGAGGCATTCGTTACATCAAGCGAACTGTGGGTTCTGGTGCTGCAGGATTTTGCCACCCGGCGCAAGCTGACTAATCTCAAGGCTTCTCAGATCCAATGCCGTTATCATTTCCTGCGCCATGAGGGTGCCTGGAAGGTTGAGCGGATGGAGGTATTTCCCGGGGAGGAAAAGCTGCCTCCTCTGAATGTCCGTCCGGTGTTGTAGGGTAGGATATATGATTTTACCGAAAGGAACTACAGTGTCAGAAGATTCATCTCCGGTGAACTCATCACCATTTTGCCGACTCGGGCGGGTTCAGTGGCCTCTGCTGCTGCTGATCCTGTTTGTGATGATTCTTGAATATACAGGGTGTTTCAGCCCGCCGCCCCAATTCCGGATCGAAATTCTCCATTCCGTGCATATGCTGGTGCTCACCATCCTTTTGGCGGTTGTGACACTTTTGCGATTTGCCAGCGGCTTCGGCGAACGGCAGGGGTGGTCGCGACTGTTGGTCCAGTTTGCCCTGTTTTTGTTCTGTGCAGCGGCCTGGACCAGCCGGGTCACCCATTTCGAGGGGAAGTCGATCCGTTTCGAAGGGCAGGGGATGCAGGGTCTTATGGGGGACTATGTGAGGCCGAGCGTCTATGGCCGGAGCATGAAGATGCCCGCTCTCGGATTTCAGGTAAACAGGCTGCGCCCGGAAACGGATGCCAATGGCACCAGTTTGCGCAGACTCACTGCCGAGATGACCCTGGCTTCCAGCTGGTCAAAGGTTCTCCGGAACATTACCCTTTCATCCCGCGTCCCTCTTTTTACCGCCTGGACCTTTGTCGGGATGACCGACTTCGGTTATGCGACCCGTTTCAGCATGTCCGACCTGGCGGGTAATGTGGTCGATTCCGATTACCAGTATCTTAAACTGTTTCCCCCTGGAGCCGAGGACTCTTTCGTCCCATTTACCTATGGGTATACGATCTATCTGCGGTTCTACCCCGACTATATTGACAAGCAGGGGGTGCCGACATCCCGCTCGGCCGAGTATTCAAATCCGCTGTTCAAAGTTCGGATTGTCCGCCACAAGGATATCATCTATAACGATTATATGAAAATCGGCGAGCGCCTCAAGTTCGATGATTCCGTTTTCCAGCTGCATGATGTGGTCAGATGGGCTGAGTTTTCCCTGGTGAAGGATGGCGGCATATTTGTCGCGTTTGCGGGGCTTATCTGTCTCTTCGCCAGCGGCATCATCTATTTACTCTCCAGGCGCAGAACAGTCAGTGGTGGAAGGGGAGCGGATGCATGAGGTAAAACGCGTATTCCTTTCGCGCAAAACCACTGTTACGCTCATTGCGCTACAGGCACTGATCTATTTCCTTGGCGCAATCATTCCGCAGCGTATTATCATGAATCCCGCAGAGTATAAGGAGTGGCAGCAGCACTGGCCAGCATTGGTCAAGGTTCTCGAGGCAGTTGGGCTAACATCGGTTTTTTCCTCACCTGTTACCTATCTGCTGACGGCTCTCTTCTTTTTCCATCTGGTGCTGGTGACTTGGTACCGATTTGCAGCTATACGTTCCGCAATCCGCCTGCCTGGAAAAGCCCACGTGACCATCTCCTCAATGGATGGCCTTGAAATAAAGTCACTTCAGCTCTCTGCGGTGAGCGATCAGCAGACGCTCAGAGAGGCTGTCGTACGTAATGGTTACACCGTAATCGATGGCGACGGTTGCTTCCGCGGCGTCAAGCATCGATTTTCCCAGTTCGGGTCGTTGCTGTTTCACTTGAGCTTCCTCGTCATACTTGCCGGCGCTATTACCATCTTCCATAGTCGCTTTTCCGGCGGGGCGCATGTGACAGTAGGGCAGGAATTCCATGGCAGCTCCCAGGAATATTTCCATGTCCGCCGCTTTTCGACGTTTCGCAATGCCTATCCGGAGATGCACTTCAAACTTGCCGGGATTCGTCCAGTATTCGAGAAAAACGAGGCGACCTCTCTGCGAACCGAGATCATCCCCCTGGCCGGTCCGCAACTAGGCAAGACTGCTGCCTTCGACGTCAATTTCCCCTACACCGTCGGCTCGACCACCATGCTGATCAAGGATATTGGGATCTCCCCTTATTTCGAGGTGCGGGACCAGGCCGGACGTGAACTGTTGGGCGCTTATATAAGTCTGAATATATTAAAAGGCGACGTCGACCACTTTGTCATCCCCGGCACAACCTTCAATATCCAGGTACAGTTCTGGCCTGACTTCGCCGTGGATGAGAATGGGTATATCTTCTCCAGAAGCCATGATATCCGCCGACCGCTCTTCAAGATTACCGTTTTTCAGAACGGCAGGGAAGTTGCCGATGGAAAACTTCATTCTCCGGCAGAGAAGATCGAGTTCGCCGGACTGCAGCTTTCATACAAGGATATTTCCTATTTCGGTACGTTTAATGTGACCGATGAGCATGGCGGTGCAGTACTTGTCTCCGGTTTTGCTCTTGCACTGATAGGCCTGGTCATAAAATTCCTGTTTGAACGGCGGGAGATCCTCGTGCTGATCCATCGGCGTGAGGATAATGACGTGGCATCGATTGCTTGCAAGAGCGAGTACTATCGGAGCGTTGCAATGAAAGAAATTAGCCGAATAATCATAACGGCAGGGTTGGCGGAAGCCCCGATAATCGCAGAGGAGTTTAAGGATTGAACGATTTTGCGCCAGAACGAGAGCAGGCTTTCTGGAAGCGAATGCGGTCCGTTGCTCAAGTCGGTCGGCGAACCGGCATTCCGGTACTGCTTAATACTTCGTTTAATCTTCGTGGCGAACCGATCGTCTGTTCTCCGGCCGGTGCCGTTGATACATTCCTGCGGTGTGGTCTGGATCTGCCGTGCATAGGCAATATGCTCGCAGTAAAAAAGGGGATCTGATGAGTCGGCTCAAATTGCTGATCGACATAAAGGACTTTCTCGTTACAAGAAAGAAGTTCTGGCTGATGCCGATAGTTCTGGTGCCATTGCTAGTCGCCCTGCGGATATTTAACGCGGAAAGCACGGCGCTGTCGCCGTTCATCTATATTCTCTTCTAGGCACAATGAACTCTTCACTGCGGGCATATATTGTCAATACACTGATCTTTTCAGCCAGTCTGGTTATCGGGCTTGTTCTGGCCGAAATCTTGACGCGAGTTGCCAAGCCTCAGCCGGTCTACCTGACCGAGGCTCCGGGGATATTCTTTATCCGCCACGACCCGTTACTGGGATGGACCAACCGCCCGGGCGCGGCAGGGGTCTATGCGCCGGCGCCAGCCATTCCCCGGACCACGGTCAGGATAAATTCCCAGGGATACCGTGGGGCGCTGCTTCCGAAGGAAAGGTCTTCCCGGTCACGGCTACTTTTTCTTGGAGATTCCAATACGTTCGGCTTTGGCGTCGAGGAGCGGGAACGTTTTTCCGATTTGCTGGAGAAAATGAGCGCCGGCAGATACGAACAGGTAAACCTCGGAGTGTTCGGTTACGGCACCGACCAGGAAGCTCTCCAATTGGAGAGCTCGGGTATTGAGTGGCGCCCCGATCAGGTAATATTGGCTGTTTCGGCTGGTGATCTCACCGATTCAATGAGTTCCGTAAATGGCGGTGCATCCAAACCGTATTTCAGGCTTATTGGAGACCGTCTCATGGTTCAGAATGCCCCGGTTCCTGAGCGGATGCCCTACCTGCGGAGCACGGCAGCCACATCGCTCGTGAAACGATGGTTTTATCAGCACTCCCATCTCTACCGTCTGGTGATTACCCGGAGAATGGCGGCCAATTTCTACATGGCTGACAGTGTGATGGAGATGAATGAGAAAGAAGGGCTGCAGGTAATGACAACGCTCATCCGCGGCATGCGTGATTTGTGCAGCGAACGGAACACCTGGTTTTCCGTACTCCTAATACCCCATGGCGTCTGGCTGAAAGGCATGCATGACAACCCCGGTACGCCTATGCCGGGGTACTTCGGGATACTTAAGCGGCTTTTGGAAGCAGAGGGGATTACAGTTTTTGACCCGGCAGATGCTTTGCTGGCAGAAATTGCCGGGGGCGCCGACGTATTCTTTGCCAATGATCCGGTTCACCTGACGGCGCAAGGGAACGCCGTAATTGCCAAGTTTCTCCAACCATTGTTGTCCGCTGGAGCATCCGTCAAATAACCTTTGCATTCCTCAGTCAGTCGTAGTCCGGAATGAATCTTTTTATGATTTGCCGCATTTCCGCTTGCTGTATTATTGTTGCCATCTGCCGGCTGGCACGGATGGCATTGCTGTCGCGATATCCAGCTTCCAGTGAACGGATAAACAGGCGGGCTGACTTTTCGCGGTTGCCCATGGCACTCTCAAGTGTTGCCATGGCAAAGAGGACCGGGCCGATTGGGCCGTGAAGTTCCATTGACCTGTTCAGGAACTGCCGTGCTTCTACAAACCGACCCTGTTCGGTGGCAACATTGCCCATCAGGGTCAAGGCGGTTTCCAGTGTCGAGTCCTTGCTGAGGGCGTGGCGCAGCATTTGCTCGGAAGCGGCGTAATCTTTACGGTCAAAGTAGACCATGGCGACAGTGGTATAGGCTACGGCACTCTTGTTTACAGCGAGAAGGTGTTTGGCATACTCTTCCGCCTTGTCTGTTTTGCCAAGAGTGAGGTAGAGCAGGGCAATGTTGTTCAACGCGATGTCGTTATCCTGTTTGAGAGCAATGGATCGCAGATAGGCTCCAAGGGCTGCTGCCAGCTTGTTGTCTTTCTGGTATGCATGGGCCAGGCCGGTCCACGCCTCGGGGGACTGGGGGACGGTGTCAACGGCCTTGTTCCAGAGGGTGATGCTCGAGTTCCAGACCGGTACCTGTCTGGACGTAAGCCAGGGGAGAGCGAGGAGAAGCGCAACCATGGATGTAGTGGCAGCATGGCGCCTCACTGCTACCTGCATCAGTTGAGCGCCCTGCACTACCCAGGCCGTGAGCCCTGCTACCCCCAGCAGAGGGAGATAGAGGTACCGGTCGTTCATGATGGTATTGATCGGAACCACCTGCGAAACGGGCAGGAGCGCAACAAAGAATGACAGGTACCAGAAGGCGGGCAACGGCCTGGTGCGGGTGAGATGCCAGCCGAGGCCGGCCATGATGGCCAGTAATGCAATCGAAGAGACCACGGCCAGGTCGATGCCGGTGCGAATGGTTGGGGCGTAGAAGGCCGAAAGATGTATCGGCCGGGCTATCATCGCCAGGTAGCTGGGGAGTACGGTCACCATGGTCAGCAGGGTGGCCAGTGGTGATCCGCCATGGTAGCTGGTTATGCCACCGTTTTGCTCCGGCGACTGGCTGACGAGGGTGACCGCCACCATGGCTGCGGTCGCTGCCATAATGGGCAGTTTGTCCCGCAAGGTGACGCGGCGTTGTGTCAGCCACTGATGAATCAGCAGTATCGGAAGCAGCACCGCCGTGGTTGCCTTGGTCAAAAGTGCCGCCAAGTAGGCAAGCCCCGCCAGTAGGCGCCAGCGTCCGCTCTTGGTACCCGTGTCGTCTTCGAGCCAGCAGAGGAGCGCCAGCACCATGCAGGCCCCGGAGAGGACGGTCTTGCGCTGGGAAATCCAGGCGACGCTTTCCACTTGCACGGGGTGGCAGAGAAACAGGAGCGCAGCGCACCACGCCGCCAATCGCGTTGCCCGGAAATGCCTGATGAGTGTAATATAGAGGAGTGTCCCCCCCATCAGGTGAAATATGAGGTTGGTGAGCTTGTAGCCGCCGGCCCACTTTCCCCAGGCTTCGAAGTCCAGCATGTAGCTGATGATCTGCAGGGGGGCGTAATTACCGGCAAAAAAGCTGGTGAAGGCCTGGCGGAGGTGATCGATGGTGATCCCCTGGGCCGCAGCATTGCCGGTCACATAGAGTTCGTCGTCCCAGTTGGTCAGGAAGGACTGGTGGAGCATGTCCCGGTAAACGACCGCGGTCAGAATGACGAGGAGGAGCAGAGGGATGACGTGTT
This sequence comes from uncultured Geobacter sp., assembly GCA_937871715.1. GTDB lineage: Bacteria > Desulfobacterota > Desulfuromonadia > Geobacterales > DSM-12255 > CALMBF01. The sequence continues at coordinate 7,916 of CALMOE010000036.1, forward strand.
TTTGAAACCTTGCTGGTGATGGCTGCATGGGCGTTTATGATATCCCGTAAGTATGATGACTTGATAGGGGTCAATATAGCCCAGGCATGACCTGCTTGTACAGGGGCTCGTTAGCGTTTCCGGAAAGGGAGCGGAGTGGCCGATCCCTGGCCCGGTTTCTTGATTTATCCGTTCGTGAAATGTAAGATGCTGAAAAAATGTAGACTGCATCGAAGACTGTTGGTGCAGTCACGAAGTTGAAAGTAAGGAGTCCTATGACCGAACTGGAGAAGATGTTATTCTGGGCTACATTATTCACCTATGCGTTGAGTTTTACCCTCTACATGACCACCCTGGTCATGAAGCTTGATCGCCATGCTCGCAAGGCTTACTTCTGTCTCTGGGGCGGTTTCGTTGCAGAAACGGCAACCATTGCCGTCAGGTGGCGCGTAACGGGCCATGTCCCCACCATCGGCAATTACGAGTATGCTCTGGCCGGTACCTGGCTGATAATCCTGCTGACCCTCTGGCTCATCACATTTCACCGCAATCTGCAGTACGGGGCGCTCATGACAATTGCCGGGTCACTCCTCTTCCTCGGCAGTGGCTACTCCAGCAATCCGACCCTGCGCCCTTTGAGCGTGGCCCTGGTTTCAAACTGGCTTCTGATTCATATAATCTTTTCCTGGCTCGCCTTTGCCGCCTATACCGTAGCCTGCGGCATGGGTTTACTGTACCTGATAAAGACCAATCGGCCGGTGCAGGCGGGAGGAATTCTGGAACGGCTTCCAGACCCCGATTCCCTTGAAGACATGATGTTCAAGTACGTTATATTCGGATTCATCAATCATTTTCTGTCGATTACCACAGGAGCCATCTGGGCCAAGGATCTGTGGGGAGGGTACTGGTCGTGGGATCCGGTTGAGACTTGGTCCCTGGTTTCCTGGATGATGTACGGCCTTATAATCCACCTGCGCGTCTCGCTCCGCTGGGGGGGGAAAAGGCTCGCCTGGATGGCGGTTCTGGCCATTGCCGGTATCCTCATCAGTTGGCTTGGGATCAATTTTGTCGTCGAGGGGAGCCAGCACCTGTTCAATGTCCGTTAGTGCTTGGTTGCTCCAGGTATTGTGTCTATGAAAATCATCTTCATATCCCCCGCATTCGGGGAAAAAGGGCAAAAGTCCAAGGGGCTGCCCATCGCTCCTCCGGTGTTAGAGTACCTGACCGGGCTCACCTGGCAGATCCGTCCCGACATCGAGATTGAATTGATCGACGGCAACAAGGAGACGTTCGATCCCGATAGCCTGGAAGCGGACCTGATCGGGTTCACGGTCCTGACCCCCCAGGCGCCGTGGGTCTACCGGATTGCCGACCGCATAAGGGCTCGGGGGATCCAGGTGGTGCTTGGCGGCATTCACGTCACGGCATTGCCCGAAGAGGCGAGCCGCCATGCCGATGCCGTGGTGGTGGGCGAAGCGGAGGAAATCTGGGCCGACCTGTTGCGGGATGCGGAACGGCGACGACTGAAGCAATACTACAAAGGTGGATTCCCCGAGCTGAGCGGGCTTCCCAGGCCGGTAACTAATCTCTGGAAGACCAATTACATCTACGGCTATTTCCAGACCTCCCGCGGTTGTCCACACAAATGCGCATTCTGCTCGGTGCACAAGTTTTTTGGCGGGGCTTGCCGCGTTCGCCCCATAGATGAGGTCATCTCCGAGGTCGCCGCCAGCAAGTGGCGTCTCTTCTGGGGGATCGACGACAATATCTGGGGTGTCGATTTCAACTACACCATCGAGCTTTACCGGGAGATGAGCAGAACCGTCAGGGGGAAATGGTGGTTCGGCCAGGGAGACCTGGTCTCACTGGAGCACCCTCGCGGCGACGAGCTGCTGAAGTACGCGCGTGGTGCCGGGCTAACGTCGGTACTGGTGGGGTGGGAGTCGAACAACCAGCATACCCTTGCCGAGTACAAGGCCACCAGCAAGCAGGGTCGAAGCCGGAGAGATGCCATCAAGCGCATCCGCGACAACGGCATCGATGTCATGCTCTTTATCATGGTAGGAGGGCGCCAAGACAGTTACGAAGACTATGATGGCATCCGCAGGCTGTGCGATGAACTGAAGGTTGCGGCACACCCGGTCATGGCCACCCCTTTCCCCGGTACAGATTTGTACGATATCTACAAGCCTTATCTCGTCCCAGGTCTGGACTGGGACTGGTATGACGGCAATCATGCGGTTTTCGAGCACGATGACCCGCGGATGAGCGTGGCGGCGCGCGAAGACGAACTCATCAGCTTGCGTGCCGATCTGCTCCCCGTGCCGGAAATTCTCAGGCGTATTACCAAGATATCCATGAAGGGCTTTCCAATGTCCCACATAACTTCATGGATGATTCAGTATCCATTGGGGCGGGCCTACCGCGAATTCGCCCGGGACAGGGACAAAGAGAGCGCCAGGCAGTGACACCAGAAAATCGGTGCCGCCTAGGAAGCCTGCCGCAGAGGCTTCAATCCACGACTGCAAGGGAGACAGGGTATGCAGATTAGTCCCGGCCTGGGAATGTTCATCATGTTCAACAACTATGCCCACGACGTGGCTACGGCGCTTCTGGCAGCCAGTGCCTTTACCATGCGCGCCACTGTCAGGGTCCAGGCCGAAATCGGCACTCAGGCCTCCGCGCGGTTTTTCCTCCAGGTCTACGGGATCATGCGCAAATTCTTCAGGATTTCCCTCTGGTGGATAGTCCTCGGCGGTATCCCCCGCACGATCTTCTACACCAGCTTCGAGTGGGCCAATGCGGTGGACAAGCTGCAGGTGCCCGCCCTCATCTTCAAGCACATTCTTCTCTCAATTCTTGTCATCATCGGCATTGTCGCCTGGCGCAGGCTGAAACAGCAGGCCGCCCGGCTGGAGGCCTCCCTGGCAGAGGACAAGTAGTCTCCCCTTGGCTC
>CALMOE010000037.1 GCA_937871715.1 uncultured Geobacter sp.
GGAGAGAACCGTCAGCCAGATGACAGCCCCCTACTTCTCCAGGGGGGGTAAGGTCATCCGCGGCCTGGGGTGGGACATCGCCTCCCCCTTCTCCACCCCACGGGGGGGCTTCTTCTCCCGCTCTTCCTTCGGCCATACCGGCTATTCGGGAACGTCAATCTGGATCGACGCTGACGCGGGGATATTCGTAATTCTTCTCACCTCGCGGCTCGAATACCGCAAGAAGGGTGAGTTCAACCAGTTCCGCGGCGATCTGTCGACCCTGGCGGCGGAGGCGTTCGGCCGTCCGGTCTCCCTGGTGGAGCTGGAGGGCGCCGATGGAGGGGATTTGTGATGAAGAAGAGCGGCAACGACAACGCAAGACTGGTATACTCTTCGGAGAGCGGACGGATCTGCCCCGAATGCTCCCGGCCGGTGGCAGGATGCATCTGCCGTGGGAAAAAGGGTGTAGCTGCCGGCGACGGCACGGTACGGATCAGGCGGGAAACCAAGGGGCGGGGGGGGAAGACTGTTACGGTGGTAACCGGCATCCCCCTGGACGAAGCTGGGGTAAAGGCGCTTGCCGGCGAGCTGAAGCGCCGCTGCGGCAGCGGCGGCACGTCGAGCGCCGGGATCATCGAGATTCAGGGTGATCACCGGGAACTGCTCCTGGCCGAACTGGCCAGGCGTGGTTATCGGGTGAAACTGGCCGGGGGGTAGGCCTCTCTACCCCTTCGGCAATTATTCGGCAAGGGGGTGCAAGGGGATGAAAAGGCTGAAACTCTATCTGCAGTCAATACTGCTCTTCTTCGTTTTTCCCGCCGCTGTCGCCTCGGTGGCCAAGGAGCCGGCGGTGGCAGGGAGCTTCTACCCCGCTGACAGGAAGAAGCTGGAGGCGGAGTTGGACTCCTTTCTCGAAGCCGATACAGAGCCGGCAGGGGTGGGGAGGCTGCTGGCCCTGATCTCCCCCCATGCGGGGTACATGTATTCGGGGCATGTTGCCGGCCACTCCTATGCCAGGCTGAGAGGGGCGGATATCCGGACGGTGCTCCTCATCGGGCCGTGCCACCATGCGGCGGTCAGCGGTGCGGTGATCTACCCGGGGAGCGGCCTGAAAACCCCCCTTGGGGTGGTCCCAGTTGACGAATCCCTCGCCGCTTCCCTGGCCAGCGACAGGGCCGGGGTGAGACTGGCCGCGGAACCGTTTGCCAGGGAGCACTCACTGGAGGTGCAGCTCCCCTTCCTGCAGCGGACCCTGCGCGAGTTCAGTGTGGTGCCGATCCTGGTGGGGAGGATGACGGCCGACTCCTACCGTCATCTGGCCGACGCCATGGCCGTCGTCCTGGAGCGGGACGAGAAGTCAATTCTGGTGATCAGCACCGACCTCTCCCATTACCATGACGCCAGGAAGGCCGGCGTCATGGACCGCAAGGTTCTTGATGCCGCCGAACGCCTGGCAGCGGGGGAACTGGAGAGGCTCTTCGCCAGCGGCGAGGGTGAGATGTGCGGCGCAGGCGCCGTTCTCTACGGCCTGGCAGCTGCCCGGGGGGCAGGGGCTACCGAGGGTGAGCTGTTCAGGTATGCAGACTCCGGCGATGTCTCCGGCGACAAGGGTTATGTGGTCGGCTACGGCGCCATCGGCTATTATCGGCGCGAACTCTCCCCCGGAGACAGGGACGAGATCATCGCCTTGGCGAGGGGGGCGGTGGAGTGTCACGTCTGCGGCACTCCTCTCCCCGAGTGGCATGGGGAGAGCCGCCGCCTCAAGGCCGATGGTGCGGTGTTCGTCACCCTGAAGGAGCGGGGGGGGAGGCTGCGGGGGTGCATCGGCTCACTCCATGCGACCATGCCGCTTTATCGTTCGATCATCCAGAACGGGGTCTCCGCAGCGTCGCGGGATCCGCGCTTTGCCCCGGTGCGGCCGGAGGAGCTCCCAGGGCTTGAGGTTGAGGTGACGGTCCTCTCCACGCTTCACCCCATTGCCGGGCCGGAGGAGGTCGTCATCGGCCGGGACGGGCTCTTCCTTGAGGCCGCAGGGAGAAGCGGCGTCTTCCTCCCCCAGGTGCCGGTGGAGCAGGGGTGGGATCTGCAGACCTATCTGCAGCAGCTGGCAGTGAAGGCGGGCCTTTCTCCGGACGGCTGGAAGGGTGGGAGGCTCTACCGCTTCACCGGGGAGATCGTCCATTAATGGCAGGTGCGAGGATAAAGCAGGTACGAGGAACGAGAAAAGGCAGGAACGAGGATAAAGGAGCGGGGAACGAGAATAAAGGAGCGGGGAACGAGAAGGGTGTTTCTAGCCTCGAACCTCGAACCTTCGCTTGTGCATTTGTTTGACACCTGTTGCCCTTTATGCTAGTTTTTTCGCACTTGTACCGGAATACGGCTACTTCCACGGAGGATATGATGGGCAGCAGAGTGCTCCTCGCCGATGACAGCGTTACCATTCAGAAAGTTGTGGGGATAATTTTCGCCAACGAAGAGTACGAGCTTACCGTGGTCGACAGCGGCGATGCCGCACTGCAGAAGGCCAGGGAGATCATGCCCGACGTCATGCTGATTGACGCCCTCATGCCGGGGAAGGACGGCTACGAGGTCTGCCGGGAGATCAGGCGCGACCCCCGACTCAGCCACATTGCCCTGCTTCTCATGACCGGCGCTTTCGAGGTGGTGGACGAGGAGAAGAACAGGCAGAGCGGCGCTGATGATTTCATTACCAAGCCCTTCGAGTCCCAGTCCCTCATCGACATCACCGCGCGGCTGATCGCCCTGAGCCGGGAGCGGGCAGCCACTGCTGCCGCAGCCCCGGCGCCAGCACAGCCGGTGGTCGAGCCTGCTGCGCCAGTCGTTGCTCCCCCCGTTGCTCCGGCTGCTCCGGCTGCTGTGGAGGATGTCTGGGGGAGCGGCTTCGAAGATGGTTTTAGCCAGGAGGTCCAGCCGGTCCAGGTGCATGTTGCTGCTCCCCAGGCAGCCGCGGCAAGCGACGAGGATCTGTGGGGGGCCTTCGACATGGATAGCGTTGAGCTGCAGCCGGCAGCCCCGGCGGCGGCTCCGCCCCAGCCCGCTCCCGCCGCGGCAGCCGAGGAGTTCTTCTCCTTCGAGGAGGAGCCTGCCCCTGCAGCTCCCCAGCCTGCGGCAGTCGCCGCTCCGGTGGCAGAGGCGCCCCCTGCGGCGTTTGACGAATTCTCCTTCGGCGACGTGACCTTTGACGAGCCTGCTGTTGCCGTGACCCCGGGTGCGGCAACCGGCTTCGAGCCATTCGGCGAGCAGGAGTTCTCCATCGAAGGGGTGGAGCCCCTCCCTGTGCAGGCTGTCGCTCTTGTTCCCCTGCCGGAGGAGGACTTCTCCACCATCAGCTTCGACGAGCCGGCACCTGCCCAGCCCCAGCCTGCCGCTCCGGCGCCGAGCTTTGCTCCGGTTGAGCCTCCTGTGGCAGCGGTTCCCCCGACTCCGGCTTTTGCCCCAGAGATACCCCCTGTGGCACCGCAGGCAGCCCAACCTGCGCCTGCTGCGGCAACCGCAGTGCCCGAGTCTCTCAGCGAGGAGCAGCTCAAAGGGCTCCTGGCCAACGTTTCCCGCGATGTCATCGAGAGGATCGTCTGGGAGGTTGTCCCCGATCTGGCGGAAGCCATCATCCGCGAGGAGATTCGCAAGATCAAGGAGGGGATCGGCCGCTAGGCATACCCCGCACCTTGCCGTTATCTGTTTCGAATATGGGGATGATGAGTCCCCATATTCATTTTGTATGTGCGTCGCTTTGATAGCGGCGTTCCAGGATATTAGTCAAAACCGCAGGAGTCAGTGATGTCCGAGAAAGAGCTTGCCAAGGGGTATGAGCCCCATGACGTGGAGAAGAAGTGGTACGCCGAGTGGGAGGGGAAGGGGTATTTTCGCGCCGCCGCCACTTCTGAGAAGAAGCCTTACAGCATCGTCATCCCCCCGCCGAACGTTACCGGCGCCCTGCACATGGGGCACGCCCTGAACAACACCCTGCAGGATATCCTCTGCCGCTGGAAGCGGATGCAGGGGTACAACGTCCTCTGGATGCCGGGCACCGACCATGCTGGGATCGCCACCCAGAACGTGGTGGAGCGCCAGCTGGCAGCGGAGAAGAAGGACCGTCACGACCTGGGTCGGGAGGAGTTCATCGAGCGGGTCTGGAAGTGGAAGGCCGAGTCCGGCGGGCAGATCATCGGCCAGCTGAAGCGCCTCGGCGCCTCCTGCGACTGGGAGCGGGAGCGGTTCACCATGGACGAGGGGCTGTCCAAGGCCGTGCGCACCGTCTTCGTAAAGCTGTACGAGGATGGGCTGATCTACCGGGACAACCGCCTGATCAACTGGTGCCCCCGCTGCCACACCGCCCTCTCCGACATCGAGGTGGAGCACGAGGAGAAGAAGGGGCATCTCTGGCACATCCGCTACCCGGTGGTCGGTGAGCCGGGTCGCTACGTGGTTGTGGCCACCACCCGCCCCGAGACCATGCTGGGCGATACCGCCGTTGCCGTGCACCCCGGGGACGAACGCTACCTCGATCTCCACGGGAAAAAAGTGCTCCTCCCCCTCATCGGCAGGGAGATCCCGGTGGTTGCAGACGATTATGTCGACTTGGAGTTCGGCACCGGCGTGGTGAAGATCACCCCGGCCCACGATTTCAACGACTTCGAGGTTGGCGTTCGCCACGGACTGGACAGGATCAACGTCTTCGACGAGTCGGGGATCATCAACTCCGCCGGCCGCCAGTACGAGGGGCTGGACCGCTTCGAGGCGAGGAAGAGGATCGTCGCCGAGCTGGAGGAGCAGGGGCTCCTGGAGAAGATCGACGACCACGGCATGTCCGTCGGCGGCTGCTACCGCTGCAAGACCGTGGTGGAGCCGTACCTGTCGCTGCAGTGGTACGTCAAGGTCGGCCCCCTGGCAGAGCGTGCCCTGGGGGCGGTGAAGGATGGCCGCACCCGCATCGTCCCCAAGCAGTGGGAGAACACCTACTACGACTGGATGGAGAACATCCGCGACTGGTGCATCTCCCGCCAGATCTGGTGGGGGCACCGGATCCCGGCCTGGTTCTGCGACCACTGCTCCAAGGTGACCGTGGCCATGGAGGATCCGGCCAACTGCAGCCACTGCGGCAGCGACGAGATCCGCCAGGAGACAGACGTCCTCGACACCTGGTTCTCCTCTGCCCTCTGGCCCTTCTCCACCATGGGGTGGCCGGAGCAGACCGACCTTCTCAAGACCTTCTACCCCACCTCCTGCCTGGTGACCGGCTTCGACATCCTCTTCTTCTGGGTTGCCCGGATGATGATGATGGGGCTGCACTTCATGGACGAGGTGCCGTTCAGTGATGTCTACATCCATGCCCTGGTGCGGGACGCCCAGGGGCAGAAGATGAGCAAGTCCAAGGGGAACGTCATCGATCCCCTGACGGTCATCGACCAGTACGGCACCGATGCCTTCCGCTTCACCCTGGCCGCCTTCGCCGCCCAGGGGAGGGACATCAAGCTGGCCGAGGAGCGGATCTCCGGCTATCGCAACTTCTGCAACAAGGTCTGGAACGCCGCCCGCTTCACCATGATGAACCTGGAGGGGTTCGACCCGGCAAGCATTGAATCCGATAAGCTCTCCTTCTCCGAAGGGGACAAGTGGATCCTGCACCGCCTCAACGAGACTGCCAGGGAGACCAACAGGGCCCTGGAGGAGTACCGCTACAACGAGGCGGCAATGGGGCTCTACCAGTTCACCTGGAGCGAGTTCTGCGACTGGTATCTGGAACTCTCCAAGCGTGATCTCTACGGCGGGGATTCCGAGCGGAAACGTACGGCCCAGTACGTCCTCTGGTACACCCTGGAGAGTCTGCTGCGGCTGCTCCACCCCCTGATGCCGTTCATCACCGAGGAGATCTGGCAGGC
>CALMOE010000038.1 GCA_937871715.1 uncultured Geobacter sp.
GATTTCTGCCTGTCTCGTGGGCTCGGAGATGTGTATAAGAGACAGATATGAATGGACGAAATAGTAGCGCGTCTGCGCCCCCAGGCCGTCGAACAGGGCGCCGGGACGCTGCCGGCTGACCTGATTCCATCCCATGTGCGGTACCCGCAGGCCGCTACCGCCGATGTCGAACCGGATGACATCGGCATCGATCCAGCCAAGCCCGGGAGCCTGCCCCTCCTCGCTGCGCCGGGCCATCAACTGCATCCCGAGGCAAATACCGAGAATCGGCTTGCCCCGGCGGAGCACAGCCTCGTTAAGCGGCTCCAGCAGGCCACACCCCGCCAGGCTGGCCATGCCGTGGTCGAATGAACCGACTCCCGGCAGGATCAGCTTTTCCGCCGTCAGGATATCCTCGGGCGACGACGAGACGCACGCCGGGGCGCCGATCTTTTTCAGCATATTCTGTATAGAGCCCAGATTGCCCATGTTGTAATCAATTATAACGATCATATTCCCTGTCGACGGCGTTAACGCGGCTCCCTGTGATACGTGTTTTATTCGAGATCATTGTCCTTTACGTTTATACAGGGATATGATCCAGTAATCGCGAGACACCTTAGGCCAGATCATCTTTGGCAGTTTTGTCAAACACTGCAAAAGGCTTTTTTTAAGCTGTGCCGAATTGTTGCTCGTCTCGATTTTTTTAAGAAAGTTTTCGTCCTTATAACCGCACAGCGGACAGATAGGCGAGTTCCATCGATACTTGTTCTCCGGGAAAAACTGGTTTTGATACTGTTTGCGCCCGGCATACTCGATGATCTTTCCGAACTTTACCTGTTTTACGCAGGCGAACCCTTCCTCGGACAGCAACTCAGCAGCATCCCTGTCGTCAAACGAACGCAGATGGAGGTCATAGTTGAAAATGGTCCTGCAACTGGGGCAACGGGTGTACTCATCCTCCAGCCGTTGTTTGTAAGGCACACTGATAATGGCGTACCGGCCAGCCACCCGGGCGATCTCGCGCTTTGCCCGTCGAAAGTCGGGTACCGTGAGGTGTTCCAGCACCTGCAGGGCCGATACGCAATCGAATTCGCGCTCGTTGAAAGGCAATGAAGTAATCTCGCTCTGCACCTTTTCGGTCTTCACATGGGTTAAAGCCGTGTTGCTCCTGTCCAGGCCCATGACACGCATCTGCGGGCGCTCGGCAGCAATGAAATTACAAAACAGCCCGTTACCGCAGGCAACATCGAGGATGCTGTTCGCATCGGCGGGAATCAGTTCAAAAGTAGCCTTGATCCGATCGCGGTTCGAATTGTTGAATTCTTCGGAATTCCAGAATTCGTCGAATTCATAATATTCCTGTTCGAATTGACTCATGGGTGCAACTTCCTTTTCAGTTGGCTTCTGCCGGCAATCCGCCCCTGGCAAACTTATACGATCTGATCAGGTAGACCAGGTAAATCAGAGAATAGTTGATTGAAAACAACAACACCATGTACTTGGGGGACCCGAATAGGCTGTACCCCAGATACAACGAAAGTATCGTGCCGAGGGCCATGACAATGTGCAGCAGGAAATCCTCTTTTTGTCGACCTGCAATGTAATAAATATAGCTTAAAGGGCTGATCACCAGGCGAAGATAGAACATCACACTCAACAGTTGGGCATATACGCCGGCATCCCGCCATTTCTCACCGAATACGAATCCGAACAGCTCCGGGGCAAACCCGAGAACTATCACCAAAGGCACCAGGCCTGCTAGAGCAAGTGATTTGAAGGTCTTTATGTAGATATCGCGACAGTTGCCCTGTTCATTATAGTCCTTGATCGCCCGCTGTTTGAACACATCCACAAGCGACGTCGCTATAAACGTCACCGGAAACCCAAGTATCCTTTGTGTGAAGTTATATTTTCCCACTTCTGCGGCACTGGCCAGTTTAGTCAACAGAACGGTCGGGACCTGATTGTTGAATGCGTTGATAAAATCCGCCGGGAGCAGATAATAAGCAAATGTTTTATGCTGCACAGCTACTGAACAGATTTTGGCCCTGCTGAGGTGTTCGGAAAAGACCTGTCTGTCGTCCCGCCATATCTGGGCAAACAGGACAACTGTGCTTACCAACTGACCTGCCAGCAATCCCAAAAGCAGGCCAAAAGCCCCTTCACAGAGCAGCCCGAAGACAATCTGCACCATCAGGGTAATCAGAGTTTGGGCCAGCCGGCTGATTGCCAGCCTTCTATACTTGCACTTTCTGTTGGTCCAATAGTTGAGGGCCGAATACCAACCCGACAGCAAGACGCTTAGCGGTACGCAGTACATCCACATGCCGATTGAACTGATATCGAAATACGCGGCGATTGTCCCGTGCAAGAGATGAAAGAAGAGCAGGAGCACCGCACTGATTGCCATTGCAATAACGCAGCAGAGGCCAATCACGTTCACCGACTCTTCGTCGTCTTTCGGCAGCATGATGGCATGATTGTAATGTGAGGTGACCAGAACCGTCAGTATGCCGCTGATCGCCATATAAAGACCAAACACCCCGTAATCGGCTGGATCGAATATCCGTGTCATTACCGGTGAAAGCAGCATGGGCAACATTTGCGCCAGCACCGTACCTGACATCATTGTGACGACATTTCGAATAAACTCTGATTGCTGGTATCGTTTGAACATTCGCTAAGCGTTAGCCTGTGTACCCTTAATGACGAGATCCGCCCATCCCCGCAGCCCCCTTGCCCCAGGCAGATCACTGCCGCCGAGCAGCCACTCTCGTACCGGCACCGTGAAGCCGGTCTTTTTCCGGCTGAATATCTCGTCCGGCAGGTTACCGACCGCCATGGCAGCGGACCGCTTGTCCGGCGACCGAGGAGTACCCAGACAGGGTGACACACTACGCAGCAGGTCAAGATCGAGAAAGGGGACCCGCACCTCCAGCGAATGGGCCATGCTGGCCCAGTCCGTGTCGCGCAGGAGCTGGTTGCGCATGTACCAGGTCATCTCCAGGGCCGATATCCGGTGGTGGTCGCTCGCGATGCCACTCAGGGTAGCGGCGAGCCGCTCGCTGGTACCCAGTTCGTCGAGTCCCTGCCGCAGCAGGCCACCATCGGGGCGCCCCGCCAACTCCCACGGCATATGGAGCGCCCGGCGCAACAGGTAGGCGCCCGCCATGCAGCCGCCGTACTCCAGGAGCCCCGCATACTTGGGCGAGGTGAAGCGACCGAGCCAGGGGGCCGTCGCCAGTCGCACCCCCCTGCCGAGCCAGGGCACATTGTCGGCAAGGCTGCACTGCCGCGCCAGGCGCGGCACCTGGCGGAAACTCGGATAGCTACCGAACAACTCGTCTCCCCCCAGGCCGGAGATGGCCACCTTGAAGCCTGCCCGGGCAGTTGCAAGGCTGACGAAGTAACTGTTGACCCCATCGATGGAGGGCTGATCCATATTATCAAGCAGGCGAGGCAGTTCGCCCTGAAAATCATCACGCTTGATCCAGATTGTACGATGGTTTGCCCCCAAGTGTTTTGCAACCCGTTCAGCCAGGGGTACCTCGTCGTTTTCGGTGCCGGCGTACTCCTCGAAACCGAGGGTAACGGTGTGGAGCGAGCCTGGGGCCACCTCGGCGGCCAGGGCCGCCAGCATGCCGGAATCGAGGCCGGCGGAGAGGAAAACCACCACCGGCACATCGGCCTGCAGGTGGCGCCGCACGCTGTCGCGCAGGGCCGTACGCAGATCGGCAGGGGCGAGGGGTGCCGGCTGGCGCGAGGCCCGGGCCAGCTCTTCCTCGATGCTGCAGAAGCCGAACTCACGGCGAGGCGGCACCTGTGACACCCCCGGCTGCTGCCGTTCCACCCAGAGGGCGTTGCCTGGCGGAAGGGCCCGGATCTGCCGGTAGAGGGTATGGGGTTCGGGAACTGCCCCCCAGAGGAGGAAGCCGGCCTGACCGGCCGGATCCGGTGCGGTGTCGATGCTGCCGCCGGCCAGGAGCGCCTTGACCTGGGAGGCGACGCGCAGGGTCTGGCCGTCGTCGGCATAGTATAGCGGCTTGATGCCGAAGGGGTCCCGGGCCAGGAGCATCCCCTGGCGCGCCTCGTCCCAGATGGCGAAGGCGTACATGCCGCGCAAATCCTGCAGCATGCCTTCCCCCTTGTCACGGTAGAGGGCCAGAAGAACCTCGGTGTCGCTCTCCGAGCGGAACAGGTGCCCCCTACCCTCAAGGTCCCGGCGCAGCTCACGGTAATTGTATATCTCGCCATTGAAGACGATTGCCTGGCGACCGTCTGGAGAGAACATTGGCTGGGCACCGGCCTCGGACAGGTCAATGATGGCCAGACGGCGATGGGCCAGACCCACTCTTCCGTCCTGCGAAAGCCACGCACCGCTGCCGTCAGGCCCGCGACTCACCATTCGGTCGCGGATGCGCAGCAGCTCTTCCATATCGACAGGAGGTGCAGCGGAGGAGTATGCGAATATGGTGGCTATGCCGCACATATTTTTCAGATGATCCTTTGCCTAGTAGAGGATGACAACATTCAGCATGATCAAGTCTGTTTTCCGAACAGGGAGAGGCAACGACTCTTCTGCTCATCTGGCATGTTTCTCAGGTATTCCAATCCGATTGCCAGAAAGCATGAGGCGATGAATGAGAGTACCAGTGAAGAGATCACCATCTTCAGTCTGGCTGGCCCACTTTTTAACTCCGGAGGCGCGGCACTCTGGAGCAACTGGATCGATGAAACGGTATTTTCAACGTTGATCTTGGCCATCTCGTGCTGCTTGACCAGGTTCTCGTAGACAGCCTCCACCGACTTGAACCTGCGCATCAGGTGCAGATACTCCTGCCCACGTTCGGGGATTTTTTCAAACCCGGGGAGCATGCCGCCGTCGCCGCTACCGCGCAAAGCGGCTATCTTGCCCCTGAGAGCATCGACCCCCCTCCTGGCAGCAATGATCTCCGGACTGGTATCGGCATAGATGCTGCGCAGGGAATCCAGCTTAAGCTCATGGGCGGTAAGCTGTGACATGAGGCTGGCCATGGCACCAGCCGAAGCAGTCGCTTGCTGAGCAGCATCGATCGTCTTGTACTTCTTCTGGAACGCCTTCAGGTCGTTCTCGGCGGCGGTCAGCTCCTCTTTTGTCTTGGCAATCTGCTCCTTGAGAAAGCTCTTGTTGTTACTGGCTCCAGTTACCGAAAGCCCTGCCGTGATGTTTTTCAACTCATCGACGAACGCGTTGGCCAACTCAGCGGCATGCTTAGGATCGACATCGGTAACGCTGACGGTGATGATCCCCTCCTTGCCGGCCTGAACCGCGACAGCACTGTTAAGCCTGTTGTAGATCTCCTGCCTCGATTTGATGTTGTAGCGCCCATGTAGCTTGAGGCGCTCTATTACCTGGTCACGCAGGGCATCGATTTTGAGGATTTCCACGTAAAGCGTAGTCAGTTTAGCCCCGCCGAGAAGGTCTGCGCCACCAGCAGCAGAAGCCAGTGCCCCCTGCAACATGGCAGCCGACAATCCGCCACCCTGCTGCGGCGGGGGGAGAAACTTGCTCCTGGCAGTGTAGACATTTGGCTGCAGCTTAGCGTAGACCACTGTTGCCATGGTGATCGCCAGGGTCAGACAGAGAATCATTTTCCAGGAACGAATGACCATCTTAAGGATGTCAAACATAGACAATTCTGAATCACTATGCTCTTGATTGCCCCAAGAATCGGAATCCGGAAATTTCAGATCGTTAAACTGCATGTGCAAACCCCACAGATCAAAATATGATCAATGCAACCAGAAATGATCAATCAAATACATAGCCCTAGAGCCTCCAGAGGCGGGCACCGACCTGGCGCAGCGACTCCCGGTCGTAGATCCCCTTGACATCCACCACCAAAGGAGCACCATTCATTATATCGAGGAGTTGTCCCGCGGATAGGCTACGATACTCCGCATGGGCCACGGCGACAACTACAGCCTCCGACCTCCTGAGGAATTGGAAAGGGATAATCTCCACGCCATATTCGTGGAGCGCCTCTTCAGCATCAGCCAAGGGGTCGGCTACCTGCACGTTTATGCCGTAATCCTGCAGTTCGAGGATGATGTCGATAACCTTGGAGTTGCGCAGGTCCGGACAATCCTCCTTGAAAGTCAGACCGAGGACGGTGACTGTCGCTCCGAGCACGTTGTGACCGGCGTGGATCATCTCCTTGACGGTACACTGGGCGATGTATTTCCCCATGCCGTCGTTGATGCGCCGGCCTGCAAGGATAACCTGGGGGATGTAGCCGATCTTCTCAGCCTTGTGGGTGAGGTAATAGGGGTCTACGCCGATGCAGTGGCCGCCGACAAGACCAGGCTTGAACTTGAGGAAATTCCATTTGGTCCCGGCCGCCTCGAGAACGTCGTTGGTGTCGATACCCATCTTTTCGAAAATCAGCGCCAGTTCGTTCATCAGGGCGATGTTAAGGTCCCGCTGGGTATTCTCGATCACCTTGGCAGCCTCGGCAACCTTGATTGTTGGGGCGCGGTGCACTCCGGCGGTCACCACGGACTCGTAAACCATGGCTACTGTTTCCAGGGTTGTTTCGTCCTGGCCGGAGACTACCTTCCTGATTTTGGTGAAGGTATGCTCCCTGTCTCCCGGATTGATTCGCTCAGGGGAGTAGCCGACGGTGAAGTCACTACCGCAGGCAAGGCCGGAAACCCGCTCAAGGATGGGGACGCACTCCTCCTCGGTGACACCAGGGTAGACTGTCGACTCGTAGACGACGATGTCACCCCTTTTCAGGGCGCGGCCGACAGTTTCCGAAGCCCTAAGCATCGGGGTAAGATCGGGCTGATTGGCGCTGTCTATGGGGGTGGGAACGGCAACTATATGAAAGTCCGCCATTCTGAGTTCGTCGATGCTGGAGGTGAAGAGAATGTCAGCAGCTTGCAGCTCCTCGCAGCTCACCTCTCCGGTGCGGTCATGCCCCACCTTGAGTTCGCCGATGCGTGTCTCGTTTATGTCAAAGCCTACAGTTTTCCCCTTCAAGCCGAAAGCTACAGCCACTGGGAGGCCGACGTATCCCAGGCCGATGACAGATACTGTTCTGTTATGCATTGATTACCGATTCCCGATTAACGTTTTGATTAGTGTTGTTGCCGCCTAAACGCCGATGCGCTCAAGCTTGTATGCGCCACTCAGAACCCGCTGCCACCATGTCTCGTTGTCCAGATACCACTGCACGGTCTTGCGCAGGCCGCTCTCGAAGGTCTCCAGTGGAGTCCAGCCGAGCTCATCCTTGATCTTGGTCGCGTCGATGGCATACCTGAAGTCATGGCCGGGGCGGTCCTTGACGAAGGTGATCAGGTCGCTGTACCTCGCCAACCCAGACAACTTCCGCTGCGGCGCAAGCTCCTCCAGCAGGTCGCAGATCGTCTGCACAACTTGAATATTCTTCTGCTCGTTGTGGCCGCCGATGTTGTAGGTCTCCCCCACCTTACCCCTTGTCACCACCTCCACCAGGGCACGGGCATGATCCTCAACGAAGAGCCAGTCGCGCACCTGCTGGCCGTCGCCGTACACCGGCAACGGCTTGCCGTGCAGGGCGTTAAGAATCATGTGGGGGATAAGCTTCTCCGGGAAATGATACGGACCGTAGTTGTTGGAGCAGTTGGTTATCAGGGTGGGAAGGCCGTAGGTGCGCTGCCAGGCCCTTACCAGGTGGTCGCTTGCTGCCTTGCTAGCCGAATATGGCGAGCTGGGGGCATAGGGGGTCGTCTCGGTGAAGAGGTCATCAACCCCGTGCAGGTCTCCGTAGACCTCGTCGGTGCTGATGTGATGGAAACGGAAAGTCTTCTTCCTGGGCACAGACAGCTGGGACCAGTACCCCCTGGCCACCTCCAGCAGAGTACAGGTGCCGATGACGTTCGTATCGATGAAGGTGCCGGGAGCGTCGATGGAGCGATCCACATGGGACTCTGCAGCAAGGTGCATGACCGCATCGGGCTGGAATTCGGCAAAGATCCGCTCCAGTTCTCCCCTGTTAACTATGTCGGTCCGGCTGAAGGAGTAGCGGGGATTGCCTGCGACCTCTGCAAGGGACTCCAGGTTCCCCGCGTAGGTAAGCTTGTCCAGGTTTAGGACAAGGTGGTCCGTATGACGGATAAGATGGCGTATGACGGCGGAACCGATGAAGCCGGCGCCGCCGGTGACGATGATGTTACTCATACATTTCTACTCCATTTCAGGACTGCAGGGCCTTGAGATCTGCATCGGTCATCATGTTGACGAGATCCTCGAAGCTGGTCCTCTGCACCCAGCCCAGCTCCTTCCTGGCCTTGCTCGGGTCACCCAGGAGGAGATCAACCTCCGCCGGGCGGAAATACTTGGGGTCTATGCGGATGACGGTTCTCCCGCTGGAGGTGTCGATCCCCTCCTCGGCCTCGCCGCTCCCCTGCCACTCAAGGGGCATGCCTAGGCGGGCGAAGACCATCTCTGCAAAGGTGCGCACCATGTAGGTCTCGCCGGTGGCGATGACATAGTCGTCGGGCCTCTCCTGTTGCAGCATGAGCCACATCGCCTCGACGTAGTCGCCGGCAAATCCCCAATCCCTCTTTGCCTCCAGGTTCCCAAGATACAGGCACTCCTGCAATCCCATCTTGATGCGGGAGGCGGCTCGGGTGATCTTGCGGGTGACGAAGGTCTCGCCGCGGCGGGGGGATTCGTGGTTGAAGAGGATGCCGTTGCAGGCGAACATGCCGTAACTCTCCCGATAGTTCTGGGTGATGTAGAAGGCGTAGGCCTTGGCACAGGCATAGGGGGAGCGGGGGTAGAATGGGGTCGTCTCCTTTTGGGGAGTTTCAACAACCTTGCCGTAAAGTTCGGATGAGGACGCCTGATAGAATTTTGTCTCCAGACCTGTCTCGCGGATCCCCTCAAGAATTCGTACGGCACCCAGAGCGTCTACCTCACCGGTGTACTCCGGGATATCGAAGGAGACCCGCACATGGCTCTGTGCGCCGAGGTTGTATATTTCGTCCGGCTTGATTGTACGCAAAAGGGTGTTTATGGAGCTGGCATCGTTCAGATCGCCGTAGTGTAAAAAGAGATGCACGTCCTTCTCGTGGGGATCGCGGTAGATATGGTTAATTCTCCCCGTATTGAAGGATGAAGAGCGGCGAATCATGCCGTGTACTTCGTAACCCTTGCTCAGGAGCAGTTCAGCTAGATAGGATCCATCCTGGCCTGTTATGCCGGTGATAAGCGCTTTTTTCATCTGTTCTCCATTTCTATATTACATCCTGAATGAAAGCTGGTTATGCAAAAACCAGTCATAGGTTTTTTCTATCCCTTCGCGCAGGCCAGTTTGTGCCTGCCACCCAAGGGAGCTCATGCGCGTAATATCCTGAAGCTTGCGCGGCGTGCCGTCCGGCTTGCTTGCATCAAAGACGATCCTCCCCTGATAGCCGGTCACCTCGCCGACTCTCTCCGCCAGCTCCCGGATAGTAACATCGACGCCAGTGCCTATGTTGACGAAATTTGGTTTCGGATAGCTCAGCAGTTCATTGGCAATCAGCTCCCTTGGTTGCTCCATCAGAAACAGGCAGGCATCGGCCATGTCATCCACATAGAGGAACTCCCTGCGCGGGGTTCCGCTCCCCCAGACAACCACCTCCGGGAGAGATGCCTCCCTTGCCTCGTGAAAGCGACGGATGAGGGCAGGCAGGACATGGCTGTTCTCCGGGTGGAAGTTGTCCCCCGGACCGTACAGGTTTGTGGGCATGACGGCGATAAACTCCGTGCCGTACTGCCGGTTATAAGCCTCGCACATCTTCATGCCGGCAATCTTGGCAATGGCATAGGGCTCGTTGGTCGGCTCAAGGGGTCCGGTCAGCAGATACTCCTCCTTCATCGGCTGGGGAGCAAACTTGGGATAAATGCAGGAAGAGCCGAGGAAGAGAAGACGCTTGACACCGGCCTGATAGGCACCATGGATTACATTGGCCTGGATCATCAGGTTTTCGTAGATGAAATCAGCCGGATAGCTGTTATTGGCATGTATGCCGCCAACCTTTGCCGCTGCCAGGAATACATAGTCAGGCTTTTCCCTGGTGAAGAAATCCGTAACCGCCTGCTGCGAGACAAGATCGAGATCACGGCGATCAGGGGTGACAAGGTTGTTGTAACCTGCCTGCAGCAGGCGACGTACAAGGGCTGAGCCAACCAGACCCGCTCCCCCTGCTACATAAATCTTTGCATCAGAAAACAAGCGCTAATCCCTCATAAATGCTTACAATAGTCGTATTAGAGTCCAGCGGCAATCAGCACGCCAGCTGTCAGGGCAATCTGGCCGAGAATTGTGGCAATATCCTTGATCTCACGCATCCAGGCAATCTTCTCCAGTTTCTGGGGGACAACTACCGTATCGCCGGAATCGAGGGGGCTGTTCATGAACCCGCCGAAGAAGAGGAAGCCGGATGAGGCCATCTGCCTGCTCACCACGCTGCCGTCAGCCTTGAGGATATAGATATCCCCGCTTTCCGCATCCCTCGTCCCGCCGCCAGCCATGGCGAGGTAATCGGCAACGCTCTCCCCCTTAACATAAACAAAGCTGCTTGGGTTGTAGACCTGACCGTAGACGTTCACTACCTTCGGGTCTCCGGGTATTTCCAGAATATCACCCCCCATGACCTCTACATTGAAAGGGCTATCCTCCAACTTGTCAAGGGGGGGGAGATTGATGACCATTCTCCCCTCGGCCTTGGCCTGCCTCAGGATGGTAATGGACTTCATCATCCCCTCCAGGGATGCCTTGGTCGCGTCCAGTTCCTCCCTGGAGGCTGCAACTGCCGAAAGCTCCCCCTGTTTCTTGGTGATGTTCATCTCCTCCCTGGCAAGGATCTCCTCCATCCTTTTCTGCTGGTACTCCCGGATATGCTCACGGGTGAATTTGGCGCCCCGCAGATATGCCTTGTCGGTGAACCCTCCTGCCCGCCTGATTATGCTGCTCAGTTTTTCACCCTTGAAGATCGGATATACTCCGGGGAAGGCAACTTCACCCTTAAGTGATATGTATCTTTCGGTGGTGTCGCTCCAGTTGGGGATTCTTCTGATCATCAACTCATCATAGGGTTGCAGGATGATGTTATCCCTGCTCCCACCTTTGAGAGCCTCCTCTAGATTTACATTGATGGAAAACGATGACACCGTCTCGCCACTGCGGGACAATCTCGTCACCTCTGCGTTTTTCATATAAGCGGTACGTTTCGGATTTCCCGCCCTGATGATGAGGTCGCGCAGGGTCATGTTCTGGAAGAGTCTGTACTCCCCTGGTTTCTGCACTTCGCCGCCGATACGGACCCTTGGCATCTCCTCCATATCCCAGCGTGAATAGACGACAACCCTGTCGAACTCCTTCAACTCCAGGTCATCACCAGTCTCACCCGCCTGTGCCCTGCGCAGATTGAAGTTGATGATTTCCGGGTGATTGTCGGGCTGAACACGTCTTACTATCTGCCCCGCCTCTCCGTAGTACTCGGGAAGGAGATTGTTCGGCTTTAAGATGTCGGAGAGCTTCATCCCCTGGCGCAAGGCATAATCTCCGGGGCGAGCGACATGCCCCTCAAGGCGGACATACCCCCTCAACTTGGCGTCTATCGGGAAGATTTTTACGAAGTCCATGTCCTGCAGAGAAATGGACGAAGCCGCCTCGTCCAGTGATCTGCCGCTGCTTCTTGGATCAATGTCCACATCAGTGACAATCTTCTTCTCATGGGCATCGACCCTGGCAATCTGCACCCTCTGCAGGTATCCGCTGGATGTGATGCCACCGGAGAGTTCGATCAGCTCCTTTAGTGTCTTTTCCTCTTTGAGTTCGTAGATGGCTGGCCTGCGCACATTGCCTGCGATACCTGCCACCTTGCCTATGGGTGGGACAAAGACCGTGTCCCCTGAGAGGAGCTTTATGTCCGAGCTTTTGTCACCCTTGATGAAAAAATCGTACAGGTCGACAGTTGCGGCCACCTTCCCTTCGCGCCTGATTTCGATGGAACGCAGGGAGCCGCTCTTGGTCGGACCGCCTGCTGCTGTAATGGCATTGATGACCGTGGACAAGGAGGATACGGTATAATCTCCGGGAAAACTGAGCTCACCAACCAGATATACCTTGATTAGCCGTAATTTTCCCATGGTGACGCTGACATTGAAATCCTTGTAGATCCTCGCCAGGCTACCGCTGATGAGAGAGTGCAACTTACCGAACTGGACGCCGGCAACCTTGACTGGCCCCACCTTGGGGATGATTATCTCCCCGGAGCGCTTTACTTCCAACTCGAAGCTGCTGTTAATGCTCCCCCAGATACTGATATGGATGCGGTCGCCACTGCCGAGAATATAATCAGGTCCTACCGGGATGTCGCTAAGTGGCGCAAAGCCGCGGGATTCAGGATTGAAGAAGTTGTAGCCGAACTGCTGAAGAGCAGTGACCTTGAAGAGCTGTGGCAAGACCTTGTCCTTGCCGGATGGCGATGTCAGCATCAGCTGCTCTATGACGGACAGCTCCTTGACAGCAGCAGACGGAGCCTTGGCATCCTCATCCTTCTTTGTAACGCCGTCAGGTTTATCTTTATCTCCATCTAATGTTCGGGGCTTCTGCTTGGGCTTCTTCAAAATATTAGAATCCTTTGCAGCACCAGCTTCCTGGCCAGGAAGGGATGGAGCAGAGGGGTCATCCGCTGAGCATTTGATCATGCCCGTCGCCTTGTCCTCGACACAGCTCTGATTAACCGCTGACTCCGGAGGAGTCAACAGATCTGCATCACAACTCGCGTCAGCTCTGGCAGCATCATCGAGACAATCCTGCACGGCGCGGGTTGATGGGGTGGGGAACGGTTGTACTTGATAGGAAGGCTGCAATTCACCGGCTTGTCCCTGTACAAGCTGCGATTTACCTGAAGGCTGGTAAGGATCGGATGCTGACTTTTCAGTGTATGGAGAGACTTCCGAGGAGGTCGCTGCAGCAGAAATATTGGAGAGGAGTAGCATTATGCAAGAAACAAAGATTGTGGCAAATCCTGATTTTCTCATGTTTATTCGCTGATACCCCTTATACGCTAGGATGCAAACTGAATGTCAGTTAATACATTACCCCGCGATAGCCAGTCAAGTCATATTAAACCGGCATTAAGAACATGGGGCTTGATTTTATCGGGCAAAAATGTACTATTGCAAAAACAACACACTCAGGAGACAGCCAATGAGCCAGATACCTTTCATCGACCTGAACAGGCAGCAGCAGAGAATCCTCCCCGACATCGAGCGCCGCATGGCGGCGGTCCTCAAGCACGGCCAGTATATCCTCGGCCCGGAGATCGCCGAACTTGAGAAGAGACTTGCATCCTATACCGGCAGCAAGCACTGCATCACTGTTTCGAGCGGCACCGATGCCCTCCTCATCTCTCTCATGGCTCTCGGCATCGGCAAGGGTGACGAGGTAATCACCACCCCGTTCACCTTCATCGCCACCGGCGAGGTCATTGCCCTGCTCGGTGCAACCCCGGTTTTCGTGGATATCGACCCGAGAACATACAACATCGACCCTAGCCTGATCGAGGCTGCCATAACTCCTAAGACCCGGGCGATCATGCCGGTCAGCCTCTACGGCCAGTGCGCCGACTTCGACGCCATCAATGCCATGGTCGACAGTGCTAACTCCAGCTGCGATGAATCGTCACGCATCTACGTGATTGAGGATGCCTGCCAGAGCTTCGGCGCCACCTACAAGGGGCGCAACTCCTGCGCCCTCTCCGACATCGGCTGCACTAGCTTCTTCCCCTCCAAGCCCCTCGGCTGCTACGGAGACGGCGGGGCATGCTTCACCGACGACGATGCCATCGCCGCCAAAATCCGCCAGGTGATGAACCATGGACAGGACAGGCGCTACCATCACCCAATCATCGGCGTCAACGGCCGCTGCGACACCCTGCAGGCGGCAATCCTCCTGGCGAAAATGGAGATTTTCCCTGAAGAGGTTGAGTCGAGGTCCTCAATAGGCGCAGCCTACAGCAGGGCGTTCGCCTCCGGATGCGAAGCAGTAATCACCCCGTTCATCGCCCCGGAGAACACCAGCGTCTATGCCCAGTACACCATCCAGGTACCGAACAGGGACGCTATGCAACAGTCACTCCAGGCAAAGGGGATCCCAACTGCAGTCCACTACCCGGTACCCCTCAATCTGCAGCCGGCCTTTGCCAACCTCAACAAGCCGGCCGGGAGCTTCCCAGTTTCGGAAGCAGTCGCCGCCAGAGTCATGAGCCTGCCGATGCACCCTTACCTGGGGGTCGAGGACATGGAGAGGATCGTTGCTGCTGTAGTCGAATCTTTATAAGGATCGGGATAAGAAATTATGCTTACAGGCAAACAGAAGAGATATTTGCGAGGTATTGGTCACGACCTTAAAGCGGTGATCATGGTGGGGAAAAACGAGATCAGTGAAAAGCTGACCGGGGAAACCGATGCCGCCCTCGCCGCCCATGAACTTATTAAGGTGAAAATCCTGGAGAGTTGCACCATGGATCGCCATGAGGTGGCAGAGATCCTGGCAAAGGCCTGTGGCGCGGATGTTGCGCAGGTACTGGGCAGGACGCTCCTTTTGTATCGCAAGAGCGATGATGCAAAAATTGAGCTGCCGAAATCATCCGAGAAAAAATAGAAATCACCGGAAACGCCAATAGTCTGGCGGGGCATCTATGCCCCGCCTGTTAATTTACAACTCCTTCCAATAAATCGCAGCTACAGGACAGCCGTCAATGCACTGCTGGATCGTCTCCCCTGAATCCCCCTGCTGATTATAAACAACTGCAACCCCGCCTTCGAGGCGGAAAACTTGCGGCGCCACAGATGCACAGAGACCGCAGGCAATGCATGCTTCACGATCTATCTCGACAATCCTTCCCATTACACGCTCCTTGAATGTCAAGCATCCAGAGTATAGAAATCATACCCTTTCATAGGGTTCAAACAGCTTCTTGTATTCATCCAGGGCGAACCTGTCAGTCATCCCCGCGATATAATCGCACACTACCCGCTCCTTGCCGAGCAGTTCCATCTTCTTTCTGTATTTTGCCGGCAAGAGTGTCGGGTATCTGTTATAGGTGGTAAAGAGGTCAGTGATGTAACGCTCTGCCTTGACCCGCATTCGCTCTACCTTGTAATGGCGGTACAGGTTTTCGTGGAGGAAGAGCTTGAGCTCCCTGTTCTTCTTTGCCAGTTCAGGGCTGAAACCTACAACCGCAACATTGTGACTTCTCAGCTCCTCCACCGAGCCAATCCTTCTTGAGGAGATCTCCGCTGCAGTGGTTGCTGTCAGATCGTCTATGAACAGGCCGATCAGGGCACTAATGGTCTGGTACTTGACCCTTTCAGGATCACTGTTTGGAAACTTATGCTTCATTTTGTCATGGACTTCAGCCCATAGCTCGACACCTGACAACTGAGCAATGGTTATGTACCCTGACTTAAGACCGTCATCTATATCATGATTGTTATAGGCGATTTCGTCGGCGAAATTTATCAATTGGGCCTCAAGAAGCGGCACTACCCCTGGCAGGAACTCCTCTATCATACCCAAAGGAGCATCGTATGGAGAGGAGTGCTTGATCAGCCCCTCCCTCACCTCCCAGGAGAGATTTAGCCCGTTGAACCCGGCATAGCGCTCTTCCAGTTCATCAACGACCCGAAGAGACTGGTGGTTGTGTTCAAAACCACCGTGCTCTGACATGAGCCGATTCAGGACCTCCTCGCCGGTATGCCCAAACGGGGTATGCCCCAGGTCGTGGGCAAGGGCCAGGGCCTCTGTCAACTCCTCGTTCAGATGCAGACGCCTGGCAATTGCCTTGCCTATCTGGGCAACCTCCAGCGAATGGGTGAGCCGTGTACGGTAATAATCCCCCTCATGATTGACGAACACCTGAGTTTTATACTCAAGGCGGCGGAATGCGGCAGAGTGGATTATTCTGTCCCTGTCACGTTCGAATGCCGGACGATTGTCACGGAACTCTTCACGATAGCGCCGACCAGCAGACTCCGAGCTTCTTGCGGCATATCCGGCAAGATCCGAGCGTTCATTCGATTGAAGCTGCATACATTATTTCTCCTTTTTTAAAAATACATTTGCCGCCAACTCTGTCAATGGGAAATGAATCCTTGACGCACCAGGCATGCCATGATAAAGATTTAATGCTTTTAAATACAGTTATTTGGTGCCACTATGCCAGTCAACAACCTGCGATCCCACGTATCTCCCCAGATACGCAAAATGCTGGGAAGCGACAGCAAAATCTGCATGCTGGACGGCAGTACAGTCTATCGCCACATCAACAAATCACCATTTATCATCATGGCATGCAACACAAGAATAAAGCACGTCATCCCCGGGATCATGCGCGCAGCTGAAGAGCTCGATGCAGTCATCGCCTTTGAACTCACGGCTACAGAGGGGGGCCTTGATGGCGGATATACCGGGCAGACGCCCCAACAGTTCGTCACAACGGTTCTGGGGTATGCAGATGCATGCCGCTTTACAAAACCATTCATAATCCACGCAGACCACATAACGATCAAGAACACATCCAAAGAGGAGATCGACTCGGCGAGGAGACTGATCGAAGCCCAATTGGCAGCCGGTTACAGATCTTTTGCCCTGGATGCGTCCTTCAATCAACTCCAGGACAACATCAGGATCATTGCCGAACTGGCCCCTCCCCTCATTGCCGAGGGGGTCGGACTTGAGCTGGAAATCGGAGAGGTGACCCCCGTAGGCCGTGAATCAAACCTGACAACGATAGAGGAGGTAGAGCACTTCCTCGGCACCCTTGCTGACCTGAACATAAGACCTCACCTGCTGGCCATTGACAATGGCAGCAAAAGCGGCAACTATCTGGATGGTCAACTGATAAATATAGACCTGCAGAGAACCGGCGAGATTTTCGCAGCAGTGGGGAAATATGGCGTCTGCGGCCTTGTCCAGCACGGCATCACAGGAACTCCTCTGAGGATCGTCGGCAAACTTGCCGACTATGGTATCCGCAAGGGGAACATCGGGACTCTGTGGCAAAACGTTGCCCATGCGGGGCTGCCCCCCGAATTGGTGGACTCGATGCGTGATTGGGCCAGGGAACAGAAGATGGACATAAAGTACGCCACCGGCGTCTTCTCCAGTGAAATCAACTCGATCCCCGCTGAGGATGTAAAACTGATAGCCGACCTGGCATACCGGGAAGCAAGAGAATTCATCAGTGCCTTCCATGCGAAGGGGAGCGCATCCAGGCTGGCAGAAAATATCGGCAAGTGAACGTGCGTGTTATAGGTGGCATTGCAAAAGGGCGAAAGCTCATAGCACCGAAAGGAGACAGAGTCAGGCCTACTGCGGACCGGGTCAAGGAGGCCCTGTTCAGCATACTCCTTAGTCGCCATGAATCTCTGATTGACTGTTCGATACTGGACCTGTTCGCTGGAACCGGGAACCTGGGCATAGAAGCTCTAAGTAGAGGGGCGGCCAGGGCGACCTTTGTTGACATGAATTCACAATCAGCGGAGTGCATACGCAAAAATCTGCAAATTACAGGCTTTAGCAACAGGGCGGAACTGCTGCAGATGGACGCGCTCAAGGCGGTAGGCAAAATAGCCAGTGAAAATCGACTGTTCGACCTGATTTTCATCGACCCGCCATACCGTGAAGTGGTGATGATGCATGAACTGTTACAGCTGCTTGCCTGCAAACGCATTCTTCACCATGATGGTCTCATAATCTTTGAAACCGGGAAGAAAACTGTCCTGCAACTGCCAGAAGGGTTGGAGACCGTCGAACAGCGTATCTATGGTGACACGTCACTGCTGCTGATCGAACAATGCACTACAACTATAGATGAAGCACAACAAAATTAATTCACCCAATAGAGTGAGTCATCAACCATGCCACGCAAGATAGCAGTCTATCCAGGATCATTCGACCCCATAACTAATGGCCACCTAGATATCATCAACCGCGGCCTGAAGATCTTCGACAGTGTCATTGTGGCCGTTGCCTGCAACAGCAGCAAGAATTCACTTTTCAGCATCGAAGAGAGGCTCGACCTGATTCGTGAAGTTATAAGCGACAATGAACGGGTCAAAGTTGACACTTTCAGCGGTCTTCTGGTAGATTATGTGCTTTCTCAAAGGGCAAGTGTCATCATCAGGGGCCTTCGAGCGGTCTCCGACTTCGAGTACGAGTTCCAGCTCGCCCAGATTAACAGGGGGATTACCATGGAAGTTGAGACCCTGTTCATGATGACATCGGTCCCTTACAGTTATCTATCCTCTTCGGTGGTGAAAGAAGTCTGCTCCCTCGGCGGCCCGGTGGAGACCCTCGTACCACCCAGTGTCAGCAAAGCCCTGGAGAATAAATTTCTATTGAACAAGATGATCACGAGAAGCAGCCAGAGCGAATAACCCCAACCCTTAGAACCATGCGAAGACAATCAAATAGTAGGACCAATAATCACTCAGGGAGAAAATGATGAATCCATTGGCTACTGAATTAAATGAACTGCTTGCCCAACACAACCCCCATGTCCTTGAGATGCTCTCCGACCTGGGCAAAAATCTCTTTTTCCCCAAAGGGATCCTGACCCAGTCAGCCGAAGCCAAGGATAAAGCCCACAAATTCAACGCGACAATAGGAATTGCCACTGAAAAAGGTGCACCAATGTACCTGCAGTGCATCCAGGACAAACTCTCCTCCTTCGACCCCAAGGATATCTACCCCTATGCACCGCCTGCGGGAAAACCCGAACTTCGCTCTCTATGGCGTGAGAAAATGCTCCGTGAGAATCCTAGCCAGCAGGGGAAACATTTCAGCAATCCGATAGTTACCAATGCCCTAACCCATGGCCTCTCAATCGTGGCAGACATGTTCATCGACAAGGGTGACCATCTGCTCCTACCCGACATGCTCTGGGGAAACTACAACCTGACCTTTGCCACATGCTGCGGAGCCATCATCAAGAAATACCCGACCTTCACCGCCAATGGGGGGTTCGACGTAGAGGCTTTCAAGGTAGCACTGAAGAACAGTGCCGAGGAGAAGGGAAAGGTAGTGGTGCTCCTCAACTTCCCCAACAACCCGAGCGGCTACACCCCAACAGTTGCCGAAGGTGACGCCCTCGTTGCGGCTATCAAGGAAATTGCCGAATCAGGCTGCAACATTGTAGCCATAACTGACGACGCCTACTTCGGGCTTTTCTACGAGGATAGCCTGAAGGAGTCTCTATTCGGCAAGCTTGCCAACATCAACACCAGGATCCTGACAATCAAGTTGGACGGAGCCACAAAAGAGGAGTTCGTCTGGGGCTTCCGCACCGGCTTCATCACCTTCGCCGACGGCAACAGTTACGAAAACATCCCGGTCATGACCGCTCTGGAGAAGAAGGCCATGGGGATCATACGTGCCCGCATCTCCAACTGTCCTCACCCCTCCCAGACTTTTGCCATCGAGGCGCTGCGCTCCCCAGACTTCCTGACGCAAAAGGAGGAGAAGTTCCAGATTCTCAAGGGTCGCGCCCTGAAAACCAAAGATGTCCTGAACAGCGGCAAATACGACAAGGTTTGGGAATACTACCCCTTCAACTCCGGCTACTTCATGTGCCTTAAACTAAAAACCGTCGACGCGGAAAAACTGCGCGTACACCTGCTTGAAAAATACGGTGTCGGTGCGATTTCAATCGGCAAGACCGACCTAAGAATAGCCTTCTCCTGCATTGAGGAAAAGGATATCCAGGAACTCTTCGACATAATCTACCAAGCAGTCCTGGATCTCACCTAATCCGGCAGCGTCTTAAGACTAAAGCAACGAGAAAAGGCGAAGTTATCACTTCGCCTTTTCTCGTTGCATATAAAGGCGACAGTCAATGCTCTCTGTAACCGAGCACTACCAGGATGCAACTCCCATCAGCTATCACATTGATGCCTGCCCTAACACACTTTTCCACCGATGCCTGACTCTCGGCTCCAGGTTGCATCCAGATATTCCTGATCCCCTTCTTGACAGCTTCATCTACGATTAAAGCCGTTATTGACGGGGGAGTAATTATGGAAAGACTTGTCACCGTATCGGGAAGTTCACTCACGCCGGCGACACAGGCCAGCCCTTCCACCTCGGTCTCGCGGGGATTTATCGGTACCACTCGGAACCCCTTCTCCTTGTAGCAACGCAATACCTTGTTCCCGTACTTACCCCTGTCGTTGGATGCTCCTGCTACGGCGAACATCTGAGCATCCAGAAATTTAGCTATTTTTTCGCTGATCCCCATAGTCCCTCCCCTTGGCAACAGTCACATTTATTTAGTCACATATATTAAGAATATTTTCTTTGCTTCCTGCCTCTAATTAATTTAGAGTCGAGTTCTAACTTAATGAGAGGCAAGCCAGTGGCCAAGGCAATTCTTAATAAATTTGACAGGCTTTTCAATCTCACAGCCATCATTCTCCTGATGGGGAGCGGCACCATGATACACCTGCTCACAGCCCTGACCCTAAAAAGCTACTATGGTGACCCATGGGGCTACGTGGCCTTCTCCCTGCCTATACTATCCGAAGCTTACCTGTTAATCATTCAGCTTTCTGACGAGATGTACAATTTTACAATCATTATTAGTGCATTTCTGATCCTGTCTCTACTTACAATAACTTCCTGGACCATTAAGAACTTCATCAGACAGAAGCTGGAATCTACTGTTGATATTGCGAAATAGAGTCTGAGTCAGGCACGCTATCGCGACTCTATGCACAGCCTTAGAAAAAGCCTATGATAGGCAGAGCCAGACTTTATATCATCACTAACCGGCTCCCCCTCCTCCTCGTCACCGATTAAAACCGCATATTTCCCGGAAGCACAGCGCAGCACAATCTCTTTATAGACAACCTCTTTCTCCGCCACCCCTTTGCCGACATAAAACCGGTCATTATGGGATACGTCCATGATCCTTACTTTAATGTCCCCGTTTTTAGTAACAGCAACGGAATCCTTATCAAAGTAGGAGTAGTTATTGAACTGTATTTTTTTGTTCAATCTCTGCGAATAGTGATTCCAACTTTCAGCATGAAATTCAACCCACTTTTCTGCAAGGGCAGATGATGGGAGGAGCATTACTGTAAAAACAAGGGCACAATGGATATATGCTTTCATGCAGTGTGGCCCTAATGCGCAGCAAGCTGTTCCTGCTTGGGAACATACCAGCGGATTAAATTGTGCCCTATCCCTGCTGGAGCAGGCTCGATGCCACGGAATCTCGAACTTACTACCGGCAGGGCATCTGGAACATAGAGAAACGTATACGGTTGATCATCTGCGATGATCTCCTGCAACCTGAAATAGGCTGCACGTCTCCTCCCTTTATCGAACGTGCGCCTCCCCTTCTCAAGTAAAAGGTCAACTTCCCTGTTATTGTAGCTGACAAAATTAAGCTCCTTAACCCCGGTCTTTGATGAGTGCCATATGTCATACTGATCAGGGTCCTGTGAGATGTTCCACCCCATGAGCACTACATCGAAATTACGCTTGTCTATGTAGTTGGTCAGCATGGATGCCCATTCAAGTACACGTATCTTCACGTCAATGCCGATCTTCTTCAATCTGTACTGGATAATCTGAGCCGTCTTAATTCTCTGTTCGTTCCCCTGGTTAGTCAGAATCGTAAATTGAAAAGGCTTGCCATCCTTTACCAGCACACCTTCGGCATTCCGCTCGCGCCAACCGGCCTCAGCAAGCAACCTTGCCGCTCTTGCCGGATCATATGAAAAAGGCTTTATAGCAGGGTTGTTAGCCCATGTGCCGGGCTGGAAAGGGACGTGCGCAGCCTGACCGAGACCGAAGAGAACACCACTGACCAGTTCATCCTTGTTGATTGCGCATGTCAAAGCCTGTCGCACCCTCTTATCCGCGAACAAGGGTCGCTTCAGGTTGTAGCCAAGGTAGGTATAGGAGGGTACTGGATAGCGGTATTTGTTGAATCTCTCCAGGAACCAGGCAGTATTCGTCTGCCGCTCGAACTGTACCGGAGTCAGATTCATCATGTCCAGCCCACCGGCCTTAAGCTCCATGTACATTGTTGACGTATCAGGTATTATCCTGAATATACAACGATCAATGTACGGCCTCCCCTCGAAATATCCATTGTAAGCCTCAAGGATCACCCTCTGCCCTGGCAACCACTCGGAAAATCGAAATGGACCAGTGCCTACAGGGTTTCTGCTGAGTTCACTCCTGGTGATATCCTTTCCATCGAGAAGATGGGCAGGGAGAATGTTTACCCCCCATGAGGCAAGAGCAGGAGCGAAAGGCCTTTTATATGTTACGCGGAAAGTGTAGGGCCCGACTGCGTCAGCGCTGCTGACCTGGAGAAAATCCTCGGCATAGGAGGTTGGAGTCCTGGGATCCACCATGACTTTGTAGGTATAGAGTACGTCTCGTGAAGTAAACTCTTTACCGTCATGCCACTTGACCCCGTGGCGAAGATGAAAGGTTATGGAGAGTCCGTCAGGAGAAACCTCCCATTTTTCTGCAAGATCTCCGACAAGATTAAGGTTCTTGTCATATTTAACAAGTCCGTTATATACGAGAGCAGCTACTGAGTGGGACGCGGAATCGGATGCAAGGATGGGTATCAGAGTAGATGGTTCACCTATGGTCCCCTCTACCAGGGAATCACCATAGGCAGGGGGGGGAGAAACGGAGCGCTCTTTCCGCGGCGATTCTGCCTGACTGCAGGCAGTCAGCAAAAGAAACAGTAAAAGTAGTACAGATTTCATTTTCGGATCTGACAAGCATCAAATGGGATATGCAGCCCCAAAAGCCTAATGTCTATATGCAGATGGCAAGCTGTCATTCGTTAGCTAATTCAAGTCTGATCTTTCTTATCTTTTCGGCCAGATCCTTTCTTCCGGGCTCCAGCTGTTGCAATCTCTTATAGGCTTTCAGGGCATTGGCATGGTTACGTACGGCCAGATAGGCATCTGCCAGATGGCCAATCATGACCGGATCGTCATCGACCAGCTTCGTTGCTTTTTCGAGATAAGTGACCGCATCTGAATATTTCTTCAACTTGTAATATGCCCAGCCAAGACTGTCGAGAATGAAGCCGTCATTGGGTCGCAGCGACACCGCTTCCTTGAGCAGCTTCAGGGCCTCATCTAGGTTTTCCCCCATCTCCACAAAAGTATAGCCCAAGTAGTTGAGTGCCTGGGGATCTGCAGGGGTGATGGTCAGGACACGCTTCATCCTGGAGATCAGCTGCTCCTTGTCCCCCACCTTATCATAAAGAATTCCCAGCCTGAAATGGAGTCTTGCCTCGCCAGCAAACCTGCCCTCCACCTGCAGCAGGGCAGAAAGAGCATCTGAGTAACGCTGCAGACCTTCATAGACCCCTGCCAGATGCAGGTAGTAATCGAACTTGGCAGGGTCAGCTGCAATGGCGGACTTGAGTATGCCTATCCCCTTCTCTTCATCGCCATTGTCGAGATAAAGGTAGGCGATATGTCCAACAGCATCACTGTAGTTATAGGCATTAGCAGGTATTTTGCTGAACTCCTCTATGGCACGCAGAGACTCGCCCTTTTCTTCGTAAGCGGATGCCAGGTAAAAGCGGATCTGGTTTGCCTGCGGCTCCTGCTTGAGTATCTGCTCGAACTCGAGAATGGCTTCGTCATATCTCTCCAGCTCCAAGTACACAAGACCAGCCTTTCGATGGGTTTCCAGGCCGCCAATATCCCTTGAAATAAGGGTCTTCAAAATATTCAGGGCATCCTCTAGGCGATTCTCCTGGATATACAACTGGACAAGATGCTGCATTACCGAAAAGTTGTGCGGATTCAACTGAAGGAGACTCTCGAAGGACTTTATGGCTTCCTTGCGCTCACCCTGCGATTCAAGTGACAAACCGATATCCACATATACCGGTTCAAACTCCGGCTTGAGAGTGATGACTTTCCTGTAGTATGAAAGAGCCTCCTTGGGAAGCTTCATCTGCTCATATGCCTTGCCCAGATAGTAATATGCATGGAGTGAATCGGAAGCAATCGCGGCCAGGGACTTGAGGGTTTTTACCGCCTCTTCATACTCGAATATGCGCAGATATATGAGGGCTAGCTGCAGATATGCGTCTTCCTTATCCGGGGTAAGCTCTATGGCCTTTCTATAATGGTCTATCGCCCCCCTCTCCTGCTTCAGGCTGCTGAGAATATTTGCCAGCAGCAGATGGGCATCGGAGTGCTTCGGATCAATATCAATGGCCGTACGACATGCATTTATTGCTTCCTGTATTCTGTTCATCTTGAGATACAGCTCGGCCACTGAAGTATGCAGATAAGCGCTAGACGAATCGGCTTCGATTGAAGCCTGCAGCAGAGTGACTGCGGCCTCATAATCTCCTTCGAGAGCGCTTATTCTTGCAAGGGAGAACAGATACATTGACCTGGATTGGACGATATTTAGACGATGCGCAGACGCTGTTTCCAGATCTGCCATATCATCAGCGCGGTAACTGCTGACAGCGCAGCCAGCTAGCATGAAAAAAACGAAAACCGCTGATAAGTGGGTAAATCTTGCCATTAATCCAGTCCTTTAACCTGCAATACAATCCTGTAAAAACTAGCATAACCATAATGAGGCGTCAAATTACTTTCTTGCGGGCAGAACGTTTACAGGGAAACATCCTGTTGCTTTTACAAACAATATATCCTATTATTTTTAACTTATTTTGCGTGCAGACTTATACAACACTGTGGACGAAAAGGAGCTCTAACCCAAAATGCTCGGCATAATGCGCAAGTACAAGGAATCCATTGTAATCAAGATTATTTTTGTGGTCATCGTCCTCTCTTTCATTGGCACAATATTTCTTGTCTGGGGGAAAGGGAGCGATGGCAGCGACAGGTCATTGGGTTATGCGGCCAAGGTCGACTCCACAAAGATAGGGGTGGAAGATTACCAGCAGGCATACTATAGGCTACGGGGGATCTACGAACAGATCTACCAGAAATCCCTCACCCCTGAGATGGAGAAGCAGCTCGGCATCAAGAAAATGGCAATGGACAACCTAATTGAGAATCTACTCATGCGCAAAGCGGCAAAACAGATGAACATATCCGTGAGTGATACAGAGGTCTCCACAGCCATAGCAGCCATCCCCGCATTCCAGAAAAACGGAGCTTTCGATTTCCAGCAGTACCAGCAGACCCTTAGAGGGAACAGAATAACCACTGCAGATTTCGAGAGCTCACAGAAGAACGAGTTGATGATAAAGAAGGCGCGCAAGGCTATTCAGGACAAGGTAACTGTATCAGACAGTGATGCCGAATCCTATTATCACAAGAAGAATGACAGATTGGAACTGCAATACGTCTCCATATCCCCCGAATCGGTGCTCTCCGAAATTAAGCTGACCGATCAGGAGCTAAACGACTACCTGCAGAAGAACCAGGATCAGTTCAAGAGTGCCGAGCAGGTCAGCATTCAGTACGTGCTCTTCGATCCTGCCACCTTAACCTCCAAGGTCAGTGTCACTGACGAGGATATCCAGAACTATTACCAGAAAAATATAGACCGTTACCAGGGGAAGGGGGGGATTCTCCCCCTGGCAGAAGTAAAGGAAAAAGTTAAGGCCGATGCCCTAAGGTTAAATGCCGGTAAGCAGGCCTATGAAACCGCGGCTGACACCATAAACAAGAACATTTCATCGGCAAACCTGCAGACAGTGGCATCAGCTCTCGGCAGCAAGATAACCGACACTCAGCTTTTCACAGCCAAGAACCCGCCAGACAACCTTGCATCTGAAGAGGCTCTGCTGAAGAAGGCCTTCATGCTGAAGCAGGGGGAAATGGCCGGCCCTATAGAGACCGGCAAAGGGATTTATGCTGTCAAACTCAAGGAGAGGAAGCCTGCCGAAGTCCCCCCCCTAACCCAAATTAAGAGTACAGTCGAAGTTAAGGCCAAACTGGAAAAGGCAAAGGAGCTGGCCGCCAAGAAAGCGGAAGAGACCATCGCAAGCCTTGCTAAAAATCCCGGCACGGCAAAGATGCAGAGCACTACCCCCTTCACTTTCAACGAACAGGGGAGCATCCCCGGCATCGGCATGTCCAAAGATTTGATGGATGCGGCATTCGCCCTCACAACTGCTGCGCCACTTCCCAAATCAGCCGTAAAAATAGAGAACAAGTGGATAGTTTTCCGACTGAAGAGCCGAACTGCAGCAAGCAACGATGAATTCCAGAAGACCAAGGAAGAGATGAAAAAACAGATTCTTCCCAAGAAGCAGCAAGAGGCGGTCGATGCATGGACAAAGGAGCTCAAGTCCAAAGCGAAGATCGAGATAAACCAACAACTCATCGCGGATTAGATGACAACATCAACAAATAGGCCTTTTTCAAGGAGATAAGAAACATGACCAAATTAGTTCTCAGCACTGACTTTCCCGACCTGAAACTCATGGCACGCGGCAAGGTGCGCGACATATATGATCTCGGAGAGTATCTCCTGCTGGTAACTACTGACAGGATTTCCGCCTTTGATGTCATCATGAACGAAGGGATTCCCAACAAGGGGTTTGTTCTTAACCAGATATCGACTTTCTGGTTCAAGATGATGGAGGAGATAATCCCCAACCATATCATCTCCACCGATGTCAATGAGTATCCTAAAGAGTGTCATAAATATGCTGCAGACCTGGAAGGGCGCTCCATGCTGGTGAAAAAGGCAAAACCACTCCCAGCCGAGTGCATAGTCCGCGGCTATATTTCGGGCTCCGGGTGGAAGGATTACAAGGCAACTGGTTCCGTCTGCGGCATCCCCCTCCCTGCAAAACTGGTGGAATCCGACAAACTGCCCGAGCCGATCTTTACCCCTTCCACCAAGGCAGAATTGGGAACCCATGATGAGAACATCTCATTCGATGAGATGGCCAAACTCTGCGGCAGAGAGCTTGCAGAACAGGTGCGGGACATAACGATCAAGATCTACTCCAAGGCCCGTGACTATGCGGATACGAAGGGGATAATCATCGCCGACACAAAGTTCGAATACGGTATCTATGAGGGAGAACTGATCATCATCGACGAGTGTCTTACACCGGATTCGAGCCGATTCTGGCCGAAGGATCAGTATAAACCGGGCGGAGCCCAACCCAGCTTCGACAAGCAGTTCCTGCGCGACTATCTGGAGACCCTTGACTGGAACAAGACCGCTCCTGCCCCCCCGCTGCCGGAGGAGATCATCCGCAAGACCGGCGAGAAGTACATGGAAGCGTTGGTCAAACTGACCGGAAAAGGTAGATGATCAAGCACCCCGGAAGAGATTCCGGGGTTTTTTTACGGGAAATGGCAATGACCAGAGAAGACGAAGCAGTACTAATTGATTCCCACGCCCATATCCACGGCAACGAGTTCAGAGACGACATCGAACAGATTCTGCAGCGAGCCGCAGATGCCGGGGTTAAGAAAATCATCACGGTAGGCGCAGATCTAGAATCGAGTGTTGCTGCAGTGGAGCTCGCCGCACGTTATGGGAATATATTCTGTGCAGTGGGCGTTCATCCACACGATGCAGCTGGTGTCAGCGATGAGACCTTCACCAATATCGCCGACATGACAAAGAGTAACGGCAAGGTTGTCGCCATCGGCGAGGTCGGCCTGGACTTTTACCGCGATCGCTCCCCCCGTGACATTCAGGAATCCGTATTTCGCCGCTTCATAGGGATGGCAAGGGAACTGAACCTGCCGCTGATCATCCATGACCGGGATGCCCACGAAAGAGTGATGACCATCCTCCGCGAAGAAAAGGGGGGAGAAGTCGGTGGAGTACTGCACTGTTTCTCCGGTGACCTGGCCATGGCCAGGGAGTGCATCGACATGGGCTTTTATATTTCAATTCCCGGCACCGTGACCTATGCCAACAACCACCTGCTTCATGCAGTGGTGAGGGGGGTCAAGATCGAACATCTCCTGGTGGAAACGGACTGCCCCTACCTCTCTCCAATACCCCACAGGGGGAAGCGTAACGAGCCGTCTTTCGTCAGCCTGACAGCCGCCAAGGTAGCAGAGTTGAAGGGGCTCTCCTTCACGGATGTTGCGCGCATAACAACCCTGAACTGCGAGAGACTGTTCCGCATTGCCAGCAGCGACCAGTCGGCCAAGATCGCCTACCGCATACGCAACTCTCTCTACCTTAACATAACCAACCGTTGCTCCAATCGCTGCACTTTCTGTGCGAAGTTTGATGATTTCACCGTCAAGGGGCACTTCCTGCGCCTGGATCGGGAACCGTCCGTCTCCGAGGTCATGCAGGCCATAGACAGTGAGAGTGCCTGCGACGAGGTCGTATTCTGCGGTTATGGCGAACCCCTGATCCGTCTCGACCTTGTAAAGGAGGTGGCTATCGAACTAAAACGGAGAGGCTTGCGTACCAGGGTCAACACCGACGGGCAGGCCAACCTTGTCCATGGCCGCAACATACTCCCCGAACTAGCCGGCCTGATCGACAGCATCTCAGTCAGCCTCAATGCCGCCGATGCCGCAACCTACGTCCGCTTGTGCAACACCCCTTTCGGAGAGGCCGGGTTTCAAGCAGTTTGCGAATTCCTGCGCGATGCAAAAAAATACATACCGCAGGTCACTGCCTCTGCGGTAACGGTGCCCGGACTGGATGTGGCAGCGGTGAAACAGCTCGCCATAATCCTTGGCGTTGACTTCAGGGAGAGGGAGTATGCCGAGGTGGGCTGATTGTGAGGGTTGACTATGCGCATCACGCTTCCGGCTGCATGGCCGTTACCGATAAGCTGCTATTTGCGCGGATTCAGCTTGCATCAGTTGTTTCCCAGACTACGCAGACACTCATAAAATCCCCGGGGGGAAGCGTCAAATACTTCCACCCGGCACCCTAGACGAGTTGCCATCTCTTCAATGCTCAGGTCATCCAGAAAGACCCCCTCCCCCTCCTTGAGCATGACATCCGGAACCAGCAATGCATCACCTATTCCCCTACCATCGAGAGCAGCACAGATATCGCCACCTGTCACCAATCCGGATACAGTAACCTGCTCGCCAAAGAGGCGGCTTTCCACAGGCACCACCCTGACCTCCACACCAGTTCTGGAGGACAACTCGCCTGTGAAATCTGCAACGTATTTTTTGGCAGAGCATCCAGTTACAACGGTAACGGCTGCCGGTGACAGGGGTTCGATATCAGACAGTAGCTCCGTTGCCTGATCAAGAAAAAGGGGCACCATCCCTACCCCGTTCTCCAGCTGAGGCAGGTCTCCATATTCATCAAGGGGCGGGAACTCAATCTCCCCCTTGATGAAAAATTCATCCGCCAGAAAAAGGAAAGGGTCGCCCAGGCGGCGATGCAACTCCTCCTGGCGCGGCTTCCATGTGGATATGAAATCACGCGCATATTCAGCTGATACAGGCTGAAGATCCGGGAGCCCCTTTCGATGCCTGGTCAACCCCAGGGGGACGACTGCCAGCGAGGCCACAAAAGGGTGCATCTCTGCCAGGTCGGAAACCGTTTTCAACAGGGCAGCACCGTCGTTAAGCCCGGGGCAGAGCACCACCTGGGTATGCATGATTATCCCCGATTCGGCCAATTCACGCATGATTTGCAAAACCGGCCTAAGTTGGCTTCGCCCAAGAAGCTGCTCGCGCAGATGGGGATCCGTGGCATGAACGGAAATGTACAGAGGCGAGAGCCGCTGCTCCTTGATTCTTTGCAGCTCTTCGGGGAGAAGATTGCTGAGGGTTACATAATTACCGTAGAGAAAGGAGAGTCGGTAATCCTCATCCTTCACATAAAGGGGGGGACGAAGCCCCCTGGGGAGCTGATGCACGAAGCAGAAAACGCAACTGTTGCCGCAGGATGCGGGAGTGGGCGGCGGGAAACAGATACCTAGCGGTTCATCTGCATCCTTTTCGAATTCTATCTCCCACAGATCGCCACCCTTCTTGCGCAGCAAAAATGTCAACTCCTCATCGCAGGTAAGGTAGTTGTAGTCGATAATATCCCGCAAGGGATTGCCATTTATCATGAGGAGAGTATCGCCTGCCTCTATGTCAAGCTCCGCCGCTAGACTGTCAGGAGCCACGTACTCTATGGGAAGACCTTCAACTTCCATCAATTAATACCCCAAAAAAAGAACGGGACCTCCCAAAGGGGGCCCCGTCGTTATATATTCTAAGTTCATCAGTTTACTGATGCAGACGAAATAGACCGTCGGCAGAAGTAATGGAGGCAATGGCATGTTTGTATATGAGGATATCCCCCTGTACCTCCATCAGTACAGAGAAGTTATCAAAGGACTTTACCAGCCCTTCCAACTTTTCTCCAGACATGAGCTTCACTATTACCCTTATCCGTTCCTTTCTGGACTGGTTAAGAAACTGATCCTGGATATTGAACGGTGCTTTTGTCATAAACCTCTCCTCTTGATGAAATCACAGGCAATTTGGCAAATATTAACAAAAGATTCTGAATAATCAAACCATATAATTTCAGGATCACGCCTGAACCATGTAATTTGTCGCTTTGCGTAACGTCTTGTGTTTCGCTTTATTTCCTCAAGAGCCTGCGGAAGAGAATAAGCTCCCTGCAAATAGAGACATATCTCACGGTAGCCGATGGAGCCAAGTGCCTTCAGGTCAGATGAGTAACCTTTGGCCAGCAGCCCCTCAACTTCGCCAACAAGCCCTGCAGAAACCATTGCATCTACCCGTTCACCGATTCGCTCGTAAAGAATATTACGCGGGACATCTAGGCCGATTGCAAGCGAATGATAACGCTTCTCATTGAAACCATGGCTTGACTGGTACGAGGAAATGGATCGACCTGTCTGGTGATACACTTCTAGGGCACGTATTATTCGCAGACGGTCGTTTACATGCAATCTCGAAGCGGATTCTGGATCGATGGAGGCAAGGCGATCATGGAGAGCCTGAGCCCCATGGGTTTCCGTAAAACGCTCCATCTCCTCCCTGAAGTCGTCATCAGCGGCAGGGGATTCGGCAAGCCCGTGCAGCAGTGCGCGGATGTAAAGACCAGTACCACCGACTATGACCGGAACCCTACCACGACGACTTATATCCGAAATAACCACATCAGCAGCAGAACTGTAGTCGGCAGCCGTGAAGTTTACATCCGGATCGACTATGCCGAAGAGATGGTGCGGCACTCTGCACATCATTTCCAGCGATGGTCGCGCCGTGCCAATCTCCATACCGCGGTACAACTGCATGGAGTCGGCATTGACTACCTCACCATCAATCCGCTCGGCAAGGCGAACTGCAAGATCGCTCTT
>CALMOE010000039.1 GCA_937871715.1 uncultured Geobacter sp.
GCCTGTCTCGTGGGCTCGGAGAGGTGTATAAGAGACAGAACGGGATCTATCTGCACGCCGGCGGTTTCGAGCATACAGGGGGGGGAGGGGAGAAGTTCGCCTTTCGCACTAGGGAGACCCGCGAGACCCCCTTTTCCCGCACCTACGACGAGCTGTATGACCTTTTGAGATTCGAGCGGGAGAACGGCCGCATCCTCTGGGTGCTCGGGCCGGCTGTGACCTTCGACAGGGACAGCCGCGACGCCATGGCAGGGCTGATCGAGTCAGGCTACTGCCATGTGCTCCTGGCAGGTAACGCCCTGGCAACCCACGATCTGGAGGCAGGGTATTTCGGCACCGGCCTGGGGCAGGACATATATACCAGGGAACACGTCCCCGGAGGGCACTACAATCATCTGGACATCATCAACGAGGTCCGCCGTCACGGCTCCATGGCAGCCGCATCCCAGGCGCTGGGGTTGGATAGCGGCATCATCAAGGCCTGCCTGCACTGCGGCATCCCCTATGTGCTTGCCGGCTCAATCAGGGACGACGGCCCGCTACCAGAGGTGATCACCGACAGCTGCAATGCCCAGGATGCCATGCGTTTCCATGCCAGGAGAGCGACCACGGTCATTGCCGTTGCCACCCAACTCCATGCCATTGCCGTGGGGAACATGGTGCCGAGCTATCATCTCCAGGCAAGCGGTGAGCCAAGACCAGTATACTTCCACGTGGTTGACATCTCTGAGTTTGCAGCCGACAAACTGGCAAACCGCGGCTCGGCTCAGGCCATGGCCATAACCACCAATGCCCAGGACTTCATGGTCAACCTCTGGAAAAACCTCTGCCCTGAGTAAAGCGGCAAGAGGGTCAGGTAACTATCCGCCGAAATCATTGATTGCTGTGAGAAAAGCCGCGCCATAGCGACGCAGCTTGTGCTCTCCCACGCCGCTAACCATGAGCATCTCCTCCTCGCTCCCGGGGCGGAGCGTGGCCATTGCCACCAGGGTTGCGTCGCTGAAGACGACGAATGGGGGGACATTCTCCTCCGCTGCCAGACGCCTGCGCAGAGCGCGAAGCTCCTGGAACAGCCCCTCGTCGTACTCCTGCACCTCCCCCTTACGCCTCCCTGCCTGCTTCTCCTTTTGCGGGCGCTCCGCATGCATCGCGAGGAAGAGCGTCTCCTCCCCTTTAAGCAGCGGCCGTGACTTCTCAGTCAGGCGCAGCACGGAGTAGTTACCCATATCCTGGTTCAGGTAGCCGAGATGGAGGAGTTGGCGAAATATGCCGGTCCACGCCTGGCGTGAAAGGTGACTGCCGATGCCGTAGGTTGAGAGTTTGTCGTGGCCCAGGCCGCGGATCCTCTCACCATCGGCACCGCGCAGAACCTCGACGAGATGCCCGACACCGAAGCGCTGGCCGGTGCGGAATACGCAGGAGAGAGCCTTCTGGGCGTCGACAGTTGCATCGTACAGCTGTGGCGGGTCGAGACATGTGTCGCAGTTGCCGCAATCAGCATGGAGATCATCGCCGAAATAGCCAAGGAGCACCCGCCTGCGGCAGCTTCTGGCCTCGGCATAGCCGACCATGGCATTCAGCTTGTGCAGGTCTATGCGTACCTGTTCCCTGTTTCCACCCGATTCGATCAGCGACCTGGCAACGGCTATGTCGCCGTAGCCGAAGAGGAGCAGCGCCTCTGCCGGAAGCCCGTCACGGCCGGCACGTCCTGTCTCCTGGTAGTAGCTTTCGATATTGCGCGGCAGATCGTAGTGGACAACGAAGCGAACATTCGGCTTGTCGATCCCCATGCCGAAGGCTACCGTTGCCACGACAATGTCGATTTCGTCGCGCAGAAACGCCTCCTGAACCCTCTGCCTAGCCCTGTCCGCCAGACCGGCGTGGTACGGGGAAGCCCTGAAACCGGCGGCAATCAGGCGGGCGGCGATCTCCTCGACCCTCTTGCGCGACAGGGCGTAGACTATTCCGGCACGGTCACGGCGTGAAGCGAGGAAGCTTGCCAGCTGCTGGGCAGGTTTCTGTTTGGGGATAACCGTGTAGCTGATGTTGGGGCGATCGAACCCCGAATAGAAACAGGGGGCGCTGCCCAAGCCGAGACGGCCAATGATGTCCTCCCTGGTCTGAGGGTCGGCAGTGGCGGTGAGGGCAATCAGCGGTACGGATGGGAAGAGGCGCCTAAGCCTGCCGAGTTGGACATATTCGGGACGGAAATCATGACCCCACTGGGATATGCAGTGGGCCTCGTCGATGGCAAAGAGTGAGATGGCAAGCCCTGCCAGCCGCTCCAGGAACGGTTCGCTCATCAGGCGTTCAGGGGCGACGTAGAGGAGTTTCAGCCTGCCTGAGTGGAGATCGGCAAGTACCCGGCGGGACTCCGACTCCCCCAGGGAGGAGTTGTAGCATGCCGCGGCAACACCGTTGGCAAGGAGCGCGTCCACCTGGTCTTTCATCAGGGATATGAGGGGGGATACGACGATGGCCACGCCGTCCCGGTGCAGGGCGGGTATCTGGTAGCAGAGGGACTTGCCGCCGCCGGTTGGCATGAGGACGAAGGAGTCCCGGCCGGCGATGAGGCTTTCGATGATCTCCTCCTGATGAAGACGGAAGGAGTCGTAGCCGAAAACGCTCTTCAGGGTTTGTCGCGTGGTCATGCATCCCCCCTGGCAAAGGTTCTCTCCGAGCAGGAATAACACCCCCTCAGCTCTTCGGCATAGACGGTGATATCCGCTGCGAAAGAGCGGAAATCCGCGAGCAACTCGGGGTGAAGCCTTGCAAGTTCAATCTCTCCACCTGCTAGGGGATTTTGCCTCCCTATGCGCCTGGAAAGACGGCCAAGGGCCGAGCCGATACCCGAGACGCTGGCATAGGAGGGGATGAGATCATCGAAAATTACCGGCAGGAGAGGCTGCATTGCCTGGGGGATTATTGCTTTGTGGCTCTGTACCGCCACCCTGCAGCGACGGGTAAAACGGGTCCAGGGCTCTGCAGACCATTTATCCCAGTCATTTAGCAGCAGATGATCGTAAAACATGTCGACCATGATGCCGCGAAAGCGGCCGTATCTGCTGGCGATACGGTTTCGGCTGCTCCTGAATGCCGGATGCCCCTCGGCGAAAGAGTCGATCCTCCTGTGCAGCTCGACGCCCTGGCGTACCCGATGGGTAAAGCGACCGTCAAGGGGCCCCTTGACGAAGTCCCCCATGAAGTTTCCCACCAGGATTTCTTCGTCCGTGCCGGAGAGGTACATGTGGAAGAGAAAATTCATCCTCCAGCCCCCCCCTTCAGCCTGAAATTGAATGATAGTGGAGTAGTGGCCGGCCGGCCATGGCTCTTTTCGGTGAAACTGACCATGCCGTTGCGTTCGACGATGATCACGCTTGTGGAGCGTGTTGCGTAGCGCTCGCCGACGATGAAGATGGGGGAGAGGAAACGCTCGAACTCAGGACCTATGCCCGTATCAGGCAGAAGGTGGTCGGCGAAGGGGTTTGGGTCAGCCATGGCCAGGAGGAGTTCGGACGGCTGGATCATGTCCCTCTGC
The DNA here is from genome assembly GCA_937871715.1 of uncultured Geobacter sp. Classification (GTDB taxonomy): domain Bacteria; phylum Desulfobacterota; class Desulfuromonadia; order Geobacterales; family DSM-12255; genus CALMBF01. Next base: position 3,539 of record CALMOE010000039.1, read on the forward strand.
AGCAGCTCCTCAAGACGCCTTCTCGCCTCCACCAGCTTTGGCCAGCGGCTGTCGAGAAGGTGATTGGAGAGGCCATGCACTCCTGGCGATATCGGTCCGGAAGAGCCGCCGCGATTGGTGAAGTAGTAAAGCTCGTTTACTCTGCCGTAGATGAGGTTGAAGCCGTCGTAGCGCTCTCCGCTTCTTTGCAGATGGGCTTGCATGTCGATAGTGGTCATGGAGTCGTCACGCAGGTACTCAGCCACCAGTGAGCCACGGGATGGGGGGGTGGCCACCTGTTGCCGCGGGTCACGGTAGTTGGTGATTGCCGCCAGCCTGCCGGAGGTGGTTATCCCCAGCCACGTACCCCCGGCCTGCAGGTCACGTCCAGCAAGAAGATGGGGAGACTCATCCCAGAAAGCGGCGGGCTCGGCACCCCGGTCGAGAAATTCGTCCCTGTTGGCGGCAAGCACCAGGCTGTAGCGGGGGTGGCTGTCAATGGCGAAGGCGAGGAGACACATGGCGCTTTCCCTATGGAGAGCTGTCAGGCAATGCGATAGCGATCAATGTCCGCTTCGCCGAAGTCGTTACCGCAGGCAAAGGGGTGCTCGCCGCTATCCTTGATGTTTACCCGCAGGTTACAGGTACTCCCCGGCTCGGCCTTGGTATAGCGCAGGAGGATCCTGGCTGCCGCCACCAACTGCTCTTCGTTATACTCTCCGGTTATGAGACCGAACGGGCTTGAGCCATCTAGCCAGCGAAGGGAGGACTCCCCATCCTGCAGCTGGGCTTCGAGAAGTGAGTTTTCCGCCTCATTGCGACCGACCAGGAGTTTGGTTTCCGGGCCAATGCGGAAGTGACGCCCTACCTTGAGGAGACGGAAGTCGCGCAGGTTCAGGGCCGTGCAGTGGGTGAACAGATCCTTGACCTTGGGTGCAAAGGCCGGTTCTGTCAGCATGCAACCACCGGCAGGGCATGGGTAGTTGTTCACCTCCAGCTCGTCGGCCAGTTCCATCTGCTCCTTGCGGGAGCGACCCTGGATCGCCAGCAGGGCCTCACGGTCAACCCAGCCGCGCTCCTCTGCAATGGTGGGAGGGAAATGTTTTGCCGACAGGGGGCGAAGCAGCAGCCCCTGAAGGCCGCTATCCCGCTCGATAATCTCCAGGGTCGCACGACGCTGGCTCATGGGGCGCTGCCCAAGGACTTCGCCGGTGATGACGAAGTCCGCTCCGCTTTCAGCCATGTACTCCCGTGCCCTGCTGAGGAGATAGATGCGGCAGTCGATGCACGGATTGATACCCTTGCCGTAACCGTACCTGGGGCGGCGCACCACCTCCAAGTAGTCGATCCCCTTGGACATGACCTTGATGGGGATGCCGAACTCCTCGGCAACCCTGAGCGCCTCGGACTTGCAGCCGGCGTTCTTGCCGGTGCATGTGCAGAAGGGTGAGGTGAAGTTGAGCGCCTCAACATCTATCCCATGGTCGAGCATCAACTTGACTGCCAGGGTGGAATCAAGCCCGCCGGAGAGGAGGGCGAGAGCCTTGCGTTTCATCAAATGTCTCCTGTGGCCCCATGCGCGCCACATGAAAAGAGCCGCTGCTGCTTGCAACGGCCCGGCACGACGGAACCTTGAATTTTGAGTCAGAGTAGCACAGGGGAGATAGAAATGTAAAGGTAGGGGTCTATCCTGGCAGGTTCTCTTTGGCCTTGCGGTAGAAGTCGATAAGAAACTCCGAGTCCTTGGGTGACAGATTGAACTTGAAGATCGCCTCCTGTACCAGTGGGCCAAGTGGTTGGCCAGCATCCTCCTGCAGGTTGCTAGATACCCACTTGATAGCCCGGTGCAGCTCTTCTCCTTCGGGGAGTATGCTCATTGATATTCTCCTCGTGCATTGATTTTACCGGCCGCAAGTGTACCCCGACAGAAGCTTAAGATGCAAGCGTCCTCAGCTCAGAGTGCAGACCTTGATCTTGCGACGATGGTCAAAATCAGGAGATCCGGCCGTATCAGCACCTGGCGGAGAATTTGTATAACTCATTGCAGAGGCGGGCTGTTTTCGCCAAAGTACTCGTGATTGTCGGCATTATTGACCGCCTTGGCAGGATCGGTCAGGGCCAGGTCCATCGCCCCCTGCTGGCCGTAGACATAATCGCTGGTGCTGGCTACGGTGTTGAAGTGGCTCATTTCGTGGATCAGGGTGCCTGCCTGGGAGTCTGTCCCGGTCTGGGGCGCAAGCCAGAAAATTCGACAGAGGTAGATGGTGTATGGCCTTGTCGGATAGACGTACGCATAGTATCTCTTCTTGCATCCGCAGTCGAAGGTTACCGCTGCGGTGTCCATGGCACTGCTGATGCTGGTGAAGTGGGTGGTGACAGTCTCATATCGTGCCGCGTCCGGCGCGCCGAACCAAGTGATGTAGCGCGGGGAATACTGATGCGACTGGGACTTGAGGTATGACAAGGCATCGGCTGAGTAGCTGCTGGCATTGGCGCGGGCGGTTACCAGGATAGCTTGCTGAGTGGTCGTGCACCTGTTGAAGCCGGTTGTGCCTGAAGTCTTGACCGGAATTCCAGCATCCGCAACACTACCTGCTTCCCTGCCGGCTATCCATACCTTGATTTCGTTGGAGGTGAGGCGCTCAGGTTCCTTCTTGGCGCTACCCCTCTCCGCATACAGCTCCGTGGAGGATACATCGTAGACGATGCTGTATTGACCCGATTTGGAAAGATCGTAATACATGGCTAAATCAACATCGCGTGTGATGCTCTCTCCCCCCTTCAGATGGAGATAATCATCATGGGCAGGTTTAGGGCGCTTGTAGAGCGGCCCTGTATATGCAACAGGCAGACCGTAGTCCCGCTGTATGGAGAAGAGCGGACCCTCCACATCGTCGAACGGGGTGTACCACTTGAGGATTTTCAGGGGGTGTTTGCCGTTGTTGGCGATGGTCACATGGACAGTTACTGGCATGTCTGCCGCGAAAGATGTGGAATCTACCGAGAGGGTCACGCTCGGCACCTCGCTTGAGGCAAAAGCTGCTCCTGCCCGAAGGATTACAGCAAGGAGAGCAAGGACGATTGCAACCGCTACTGAAATGGGGATCTGCTTTTTCATGGCCTTTCCTCCTTTAGCGGAAAGTTTTTCTGAAAAAAAGCCGGGCTAGCCAATGGAAAATTCATTTGGCAGCCCGGCTATCTTCTCTTGAGACCCGTGGCTTTCTGTCCCCCTCTCGCGAAGGGTTTAGCTTTTCAGGAAACAGGACAAATATTCGATTTAAATCATTTTAACATGACATCCGGCATTCATTCAACAAGCTTATTGCCGTATCCAGCTAGCAAGAGACACAACGCCAGGCACTTCCGGCAGATCATCCTGCTAGTCGGATACCCCCCACTCTCGCCCGGCAGTAGCGCACCAGGAGGGGGACGAGAAACATGGCCGCCAGGACGATGGCCATGGTGACGTTCGGGTTCCTGATGAAGGCGTTCAGCTGCAGGGTGGAGAGGGCGATGACGGCGAAGTAAAGCATGTCGCCGCTGATGGCGATGACCCAGCCGCTGACGAAACCGTGCCCGGCTGCCATGGCAGTGGCCCTGCCGGTCATGGGGTCCACGCCGAAGGCAACCATGACCAGGGCAAGTGGGCCGGCGCCGCTGCCGACAAGGCGCTCGGCGCTCCTGGCCGAGGCGACCTTCATGGCGGCGCCAAAACGGGCGAGAAAGGGGACTCTTAAGGCTAAGGCAGCAAGGAGGCGGAGTACCGGCTCGAAGGCGACGGCCAGGAGGATATCGGAGACGAGATAGAGAAGGGCGGTTACCGGCCAGGCAAGGCCGCTGTCCCTGGCCAGCAGCACCCCGGCAGGGATGCCGCCGCCAACGGGGATAACGAAGAGCTTTAGCACGCCGAGCATGCTCGTTAGGGTGGGAGGGCAGTTTGCCAGCTGATCTAATTGCATGTAAAAACCATTTAAGTCGATTATTTAAGACAATAACTTCAAGAGATACAACAGCATTGCACCGTTGGCCAGAACCGTCAACCAGAAACCGATGAGGAAGGATGGTTTGCTGAATTTGTGGCGCAAAAGGAGTTGCCCCGCCAGCCCTCCCGGCCATCCGCCGGCCAGGGCGAGGAGGTGCAGGGTACGCTCCCTGATCCTCCGTCCACCCCGCTGCGCCGCCAGTTTGTCCAGGGCATAGACCCCCAGGGTGACGATGCTGGCTGAGGCGTAAATAAAGATGACCATCCGGCCGGTGATCAAGCCGTGCGCTCCAGGAGGCGAATGATGTCAGCCTCGATCGACTCCGGCGTGTCGGTGGGGGCGTAGCGTCTGACCACGCTGCCGTCCCGGTCCACCAGGAACTTGGTGAAGTTCCACTTGATCGCCTCGCTCCCCAGGAGCCCCGGCCTGGCCCTCTTCAGCAGGGCATAGAGGGGGTGAGTACCGCTGCCGTTGACCTCGATCTTGGCAAAGAGGGGGAAGGTTATGTCGTAGGTTAGGGAGCAGAAGCTCCTGATCTCCGCCTCGTCCCCCGGCTCCTGGTGGGCGAACTGGTCGCAGGGGAAGCCGAGGACGGCAAACCCCTGTTCCTTGTGACGTCGGTAGAGCGCCTCAAGACCGGCGTATTGCGGCGTGAAGCCGCACCTGCTGGCCACGTTGACGACCAGCAGCACCTGGCCGCGGTATCTTTCAAGGGTTGTTGCCGTGCCGTCGATGGTGGTTACGGGGATGTCGTAGAGGGGCATTTAGGACTCCCTTCCGGTTGATGATGTGACAAGCGGCAAAACAAGGGGGAACCCGCCTGTCGGCAGATTCCCCCTTGTCGGTTACTATTTCTCAGCTTCTAAGCACATTCGCTGTAGCCGCAGACGTGGCAAACCGAGCAGCCACCTTCGTGCTCCACCGGGCCGCCGCACTCGGGGCAGGCGCCCCGGGCCGCGGCGGTCTTCTCAATGCCGGTGTCGTAGCCGGCGGCGTGCATGTGGGCCTGGATCGCCTTGGCCACCGCGTCGGCGCAGGAGAGGACCTTGCTCTCGCCGAAGCCGGCGGGACAGTGGCAGGAGATTCCCAGGAGCTGCTTCACCACCTGGCGTGCCTGTACGCCGCTGCGCCAGGCAAGGGAGACCATCCGGCCGAGGGCCTCGGCCTGGGAGGCGGCGCATCCGCCAGCCTTGCCCATGGTGGTGAAAAGCTCGAACAGGCCGGACTTGTCCTCGTTGACCGTGATGTACAGGGGGCCGCAGCCGGTCTGCATCTGGTAGGTCCAACCCTTGAGGGCCTTGGGGCGCTCCCGCTTGATTGTGCGCTTCTCCTCCAGAACCGGAGCTGCCACAGCCTCGACCTTCTCCTCCTTCTTCACCGTGGAGAGGACCTGCTCGTCGCGGGAGCCGTCGCGGTAGATGGTTACCCCTTTGCAGCCTGCCTGGTAGGCGAGGCGGTAGACCTTCTCCACATCATCCATGGTGGCGTAGTTGGGGAAATTGACAGTCTTGGAGACGGCGTTGTCCGTAAATTTCTGGAAGGCTGCCTGCATGGCGATATGCTCTTCCGGAGTTATGTCATGGGCGGTGACGAACACGTCCCGCAGTGCCGGCGGCACCTCGTGAATGTCGTGCACGGTGCCGTGCTCGGCGATCTTCTCCAGGAGCTCCTGGGAGAGGAACCCCTGATCCTTGGCGAGCTTCTCGAATATCGGATTGACCTCGAACAGCTTGGTGCCGTCCATGACGTTCTTGACGAAGGAGACGGCGAAGAGTGGCTCCACTCCGGAAGAGGCATTGGCGATGATGGAGATGGTGCCGGTGGGGGCGATGGTGGTTACCGTTGCGTTCCTTATAGGCTCCAGCCCCGGTTTGTCGTAGATGGAACCCTTGAAGTTGGGGAATGCACCACGCACCTTGGCCAGATCGCGGGAGTAGGCGTGCCCCTCGTCGTTGATGAACTTCATCACCTTCTCACCTAGGTTGCAGGCCTCCGATGAGGAGTAGGGGATACCCAGGAGGATGAGCATATCTGCCCACCCCATGACCCCAAGGCCTATCTTGCGGTTGGAGCGGGTCATCTTGTCGATCTGCTCTAGGGGGTAGTTGTTGACTTCTATGACGTTATCGAGGAAGTGAACTGCCAAGCGGACTGTCTCCTTCAGCTTGCTCCAGTCAACGTCACCACCCTTGACCATCTTCCCAAGGTTGATTGAGCCCAGGTTGCACGACTCATAGGGGAGGAGGGGCTGCTCACCGCAGGGGTTGGTGGACTCGATCTCGCCGATGTGGGGGGTTGGGTTGTCCCTGTTGAGGCGATCGAGGAAGATGATCCCCGGCTCGCCATTCTCCCATGCCTGCTTGACGATACGGTGGAAAACCTTGCGGGCGTTGAGGGAGCCGCATACCTCCTTGCTGCGCGGGTTGATCAGGTTGTACTCCTGGTCCTTTTCCACAGCCTCCATGAACTTTTCGGTGATCCCCACGGAGATATTGAAGTTGTTGAGCTGCTTCTGGTCGGCCTTGCACATGATGAAATCCATGATGTTCGGGTGATCTACCCTCAGGATCCCCATGTTGGCGCCGCGGCGGGTACCACCCTGCTTGATGGTCTCAGTGGCCACATCGAAGACCCGCATGAAGGAGAGGGGGCCGGAGGAGATGCCGGTGGTGGACATGACCACGTCATTGGCCGGGCGGAGGCGGGAGAAGGAGAAGCCGGTGCCGCCCCCAGACTTGTGGATCAGGGCGGTGTACTTGACGGCATCGAAGATCTCGTCCATGGAGTCCCCGACCGGGAGGACGAAGCAGGCCGAGAGCTGCCCCAGTTCGCGGCCGGCGTTCATCAGGGTGGGGGAGTTGGGGAGAAACTCCATGTTGGCCATGATCGAGTAGAACTGGTCGGAACGGGCCTTGACGTCTGCCTTCTTGTCGAATACCGCATCTGCTGCGGCAATGGAGTCAGCAACCCTGCGGAAAAGATCGGCCGGCGCCTCCAGCGGCTTGCCGCTTGTATCCCTCTTCAGGTAACGTTTCTCCAGAACCGTAACTGCGTTGGGTGAGAGGGCCGGGGGGAAGTTGTTGGGTGTCTTGTTCGCCATGGTGATAACTCCTTGATTTATGATAAAGAGGCAATATCCTAGATTTAGTGCAGTGATGCGGAATTAACCACAAGATATATGGGGGTGTCAAGAGGTTTTGCATTAAATTCATAAACCATTGATAATCCGGGCAATACGTACTCGGGACAGATAATTAATGTAAATCAATGCCACAATCCCTCTGCATATTCCTGTAAGGTAAACTTGAAAAAATACCCGTATGCACAAGTGTTATAATTTACAAAAAGGGGCTAGTGTGATAATCAAGAGAGGATTATTTTAATGGAGAAAAGAAATGCTAAGTATAAATGAGTCCACCAGCGAAGGGCTGCAGAAACAGATAGATGCCCTCAGGGATCTCATAGAAGTAGCAAAGACGGTGGTATCCACCCTGGATCTTGATACCCTGCTGCAGGCAATCATGATAAGCGCCATGCATTATGCCGAAACCCCGGCGGGCAGCGTTGCCCTTTACGATGCCCGCAACAAGGAGTTGTCCCTACATGTGCACCGCGGACTGTCATCCGAATTCGTACAGGTGGAACGCTGGCAGGTGCACCAGGGTGGGCTCACCGAGCAAATCCTCAACTCAGGGGAGACTTTCATCGTCTCCGACACCCTAGAGAGCCCTTTTTTCAATAATCCACTGGCAGTCAAGGAGGGGATCCGCTCCCTCATCTGTGTTCCCCTGATATTCCAGGACGAGATCGTGGGCATCCTCTATCTGGATGATTTCGTCCCGCGCCAGTTCGACCGTGGCAGGCTGGAGCTGTTATCAATCCTCTCCTCCTTTGCCGCATTGGCGATTCACAATGCCAGGCTGCACAACCGCACCAAGCTGATGGCCATTACCGACTACCTTACCGGTCTGCACAATCACCGCTACTTCCAGCAGATATTCAATCAGGAGTTGGGGAGAGCTCGGCGCTACAACAAGGTAATGTCGATGATCATCCTCGACGTGGACAACTTCAAGTCATTCAATGACAGGTTCGGTCACGCGGTTGGCGACAAGGTGCTCATCGCCATAGGGGACATCATCACCCGCTCCCTGCGCAAGGTGGACTTCGCCTTCCGGTACGGTGGGGAGGAATTCGTCATAATCCTGCCGGAAACATCCCAGGAAAATTCCGTCATGACCGCCGACCGCCTGAGACAGAAGATAGCCGAGGAGGCTGGACCCAGTGTTGAAGAATCAGGTGGTATACCAATTACCGTGAGTGCCGGTGTCGCAACCTATCCGGACAACGGCACCAGCAGGGAAGATCTCTTTTCCCTCATGGACAGCTTCCTCTACAAAGCGAAAACCATGGGGAAAAACCGCGTCTACCACTCAGCCATAACCCCTTAAGAAAGACAGGTGCAAGCTTTGTCCTCCCCATCTCTACGGCCACTGGTCTGCACCCTGGCTGTTTTACTACTTCTCATATCTTCCGACCTGCACGGAGCCTGGAACTGGAATTTTCCCTTCTACCATGACATGTCGGAGTTGAAGAGCCCGTCAATTGAAGTCAGCAGGACAGAGGGTGACGAAATGCCGCGGGCCACATCATCCTCGCCTACTGAGCCAGCAGCAGTCACTCGCATCCCCCTCATTGAGACCCGGCAGGGAGCAGATGTGCCCCCCCCACCTACGCTAGGTAAAGATGCAGAGCCCGTATCACCCATCCAGGAAATCCATAGTCAGTCAGGGCAGCCTACCAGCAAGGAGGAGCAGATTGTCGAGACATCAGGCAAGCTGGCGCCTTTTGCAGATGCCCGGAGAGTGCCAGAAACTTTTTACACGCAAGACACTCTCTGGGAAGGGAAACTTCAACTTGACGGTTGGGTAACGGTTGCCCCCCAGGCAACTCTGACCATCTCCCCCGGGACAACGGTTCGAGTCGCACCCGGCAAAGGGATTAATATCCAGGGAAGGATTGTCATCAAGGGAACAGCCGAAATGCCGGTGCTCATCTCCTCCCTGGCCCACAACACCGCTCCCGGGGGGTGGCGAGGCATCATCTTCACTGCCACCGAGAAGAAGAACATGCTAGAAAACGTTGTAATTGAAGGGGCCGAGACCGGCATCCAGGCACGTTTTTCAAACTTCACCTCCGGGTGGCTCTCCGTAAGCCGGTGCAAAAGCGGCATCCGACTGCAGGATAGTGTGGCCACCCTGAGTGACGGAGTGATAGCAGAGAACAGCAGCGGCATAATAGCGGACAATAGCGAACTTACCATCAACTCCATCAACCTGGAGAGAAACCGCGCCGGAATTACCATTGGCAAATCAGCCCTCATGGGCACTGACGTGACAATGAGAGGTAACGACGGCTGCGGCCTGAGTGCCGACGGCTCCCAGCTGAAACTTGAGCGTTTCAGTGTCACAACAAGTGAAAACGGAGCCTGCCTGACAACGGTAGAAGGGTCAATAAGCAGCTCGGCGTTCAAAGACAACAGGGAATCGGGACTGGTGCTGAGCGCATCGCGGCTAAGGCTCAGTGGCAACATCTTCAGCGGAAACAGGGTTGGCATTCAGAGTGCCGACCACCTCCCGGCACTCTGGGATAATGCATTAATCAACAACAGAAGTTATAATATTCTCTATCTGGGAGATGAGCCGTTCCATGCAGGCGGGAACTGGTTCGGAGAAGAGGATCGGGATAAAAGCGAGCTGAGCGTCTTTAGCAAAAAACCTGTAATGGTCAGGATCGAACCTCTGCTGAAAGCCAACCCATACAGCGGCAAATGAGCCTTAATCTACAAGGATAGAGTCGGCAAATCGGCATGTCATCGATAAACCAAATATATCTAGATAACGCCGCCACAACATACCCAAAGCCGGAAGAGGTCTACAAGGCAGTAGACCTGACCTTGAGAAGCATTGGGGTTGCCCCTGGACGGGGAGGCCACGCCCGTTCCATGGAGGCGGCAAGAGTAGTGTTCCGCACAAGGGAGCTGCTGGCAGACCTACTCGGCATAGGCGATTCTAGCCGGATAATCTTCACCCACAGCGCGACTGAAGCCATCAACCTGGCCATCAAGGGGGCCATCAAGCCGGGTGACCATGTGGTTACCACGACCATGGAACACAACTCCATGGCCAGGCCACTGCATAACGCCGCGTCATCCGGCGCCGAAATCACCTGGGTGCAGGCCGATGCAGACGGCTACGTGACAAGGGCGCAGATTGAGGCCGCCCTCAGGCCTGAGACAAAGATGGTTGCCATGACCCACTGCTCCAATGTGACCGGGTCAGTCAACCCGGTGGAAGAGATCGGTCCTCTGCTCCGCAGTCGCGGCATTCTCTTCCTGGTAGACGGTGCCCAGAGTTGCGGCTGCTATCCCATTGACATCTCTACCATGTGTATCGATCTGTTCGCCGCACCGGGTCATAAGGGGCTTTACGGGCCACCCGGCACCGGTTTTCTCTATGTTGCGCCTGGAATCGACCTGCACCCCCTTATCCACGGCGGAACAGGCAGCGGCTCTTCGGAACTGAACCAGCCGCAAACTCTACCCGAACGCCATGAGAGCGGTACAATGAATACCCCGGCGATTGCCGGACTCCTCGCCGGAGTAGAGTTCGTTGCCCAAAGGGGGATCGATTCGATCCACGCCTATGAAATGGATTTGTTGGAGCGTCTGGAAAAGGGGATTTGCGGTATTCAGGGGGTAACTGTTTATAATGCAGCGAGTAAAAAACCAAAATGTGCCGTCACCTCACTGACTATGGAGAAGAAGGATTCAGCCACTATAGGTTTTTTACTGGAGCATGAATACGGCATCTCCGTTCGCGTCGGGTTGCACTGCGCCCCCCTTGCCCATAAGACCATCGGCACCTACCCGGAAGGGACAGTCAGGATAAGCCCTGCACTGTTCAATACAGCCTCGGACATAGATCGGCTGATTTTCGCCCTAGGAGCAATTTCCTCGATGCACACCTGAGCCCGGGAAAACACCAGGAGAACGGTCATGAAAAACATCTTGCAGGTAATAGCCATACTAACCGTAACCATGTTACTGGGTTGTTCGATCCCCCCGGAAAAACCGTTGACCAGACACGATCTGTACAAGACAAACATCTTCAGCGATTTCGCAATCAAGGACTCTCCCGAGAGCGTACTGGCAACGCTGAATCGCGAGGGGGAGGCGGTTTTGGAGGGTAAATCCCGTGCAGGAGACGAATACTACATAAAGCTATTGGCCACAAGTACAGGACTGAAGATACGTCTCTACGCCAAGTAAGTGAAAGGTTAATGATGAAAACATTTGTAATAGATACCAACGTCCTTCTTTACGATCCCTATGCCCTCTACCGCTTTCAGGAGAATAACATCATCATCCCCATTACGGTTATCGAGGAGATCGACAAGTTCAAGAAGGATATGAACGAAACCGGCAGAAACGCCCGTCAAGTCTCAAGACTGCTAGACGATTTCCGTATCGGCGGCTCTCTGTCCAAAGGGGTTTCCCTCCCTTCCGGTGGCAAGCTAATGGTGGAGATTTTCGAGGACAAGGTTGTGGGCAAGCTCCCTCCGGAACTCAGGCTTGACCGGGCCGACAACAGAATTCTCGCAGTAGCCATGGACGTCATGCACAAAGAGAAACACCCGGTCATCCTGGTCTCGAAGGACACCAACCTGCGGATCAAGGCTGATGCCCTCGGCCTGGCTGCGGAGGATTACGAGTCGGACAAGGTGGATATAGAGGACCTCTATAGCGGCATGACAGAAGTCAAGGTCGAACCGGTGACCCTCGACACCTTTCATGGACAGGGATGGCTACCTCCCGTGGAAAACATCCTCCCCAACCAGTTCATTCATATGACCGACAGCACCAACCCTGACCACCACGCCACCGGCCGCTACGATAGGAGCAGTGAGAGGATCGTTCCCCTGCGCAAATTTGGTAAGGACGGCATATGGAGCATCACCCCGCGCAACCGTGAACAGAGCTACGCCTTCGATGTCCTCCTCGACGACTCCGTCAAGCTGGTCACCCTGGTTGGAAAGGCCGGCACCGGCAAGACACTCCTTGCAATCGCCGCAGGACTGCACAAGGTTGCGGAGGAGAATGTCTATAACCGCCTGCTGGTGTCCAGGCCCGTCTTCCCCATGGGTAGGGATATCGGTTTTCTCCCTGGTGACATCGAGGAGAAGCTGGCACCGTGGATGCAGCCGATCTTCGACAATGTGGAGTTGCTCCTCTCCGGCCACGAGGCTGAGAAACGCCACAGCAAGGGTTACAAGGAGCTGGTCGCCATGGGTATCATGGAGATCGAGCCGCTGACTTACATCCGCGGCCGATCCATTCCCAACCAGTTCATGATAGTAGACGAGGCCCAGAATCTCACCCCCCATGAGATCAAGACCATCATAACCAGGGCAGGGGAGGGGACAAAGATCGTCCTCACCGGAGACCCGTACCAGATCGACAACCCATATGTGGACTCCTCCAGCAACGGCTTGACCTACCTGGTGGAGCGTCTAAAGAACCTGGACATTACAGGGCATGTGACGATGTCGAAAGGGGAGCGGTCTGAACTGGCGGAACTGGCCGCAAACCTGTTGTAAGTCACCTCCTTGAGAATGGAGCGGGTTCTCCTCTATTTTCTAGCAACAACCAAATCGATCAATTCGGTACATACTTAATGCTTTCACTCTGCATAGAAACATCTTGTGACGAAACCGCGGCCGCGGTGGTACGGGACGGACGGACAATCCTCTCCAGCATCGTCGCCTCCCAAGTAAAAATCCATGCCGAATACGGCGGTGTTGTACCTGAAATAGCCTCTCGCAAACATCTGGAGAGCATCGATCTCGTTATAGACCATGCCCTTGCCAAGGCAGAAATAGGAATTAACGACGTCGAAGGGGTAGTTGTAACCAGAGGCCCCGGGCTCATCGGTGCCCTCCTGGTGGGAGTATGTGCCGCCAAGGGGGTGGCAATCGGCCGCAACATACCAATTGCAGCCGTTAACCACATAGAGGCACACCTCCTGGCAATACTTCTTGAGCAAGAGGTGGAGTTCCCCTTCCTCGCACTGGTGGTATCCGGTGGGCATACCCACCTATACGAAGTCAAGGGGATCGGCAGCTATCGGACCCTAGGGCAGACCATCGACGACGCCGCAGGCGAAGCCTTCGATAAGGTCGGCAAACTGCTGGGGATCCCATATCCCGGAGGTGCTGTCATCGACAAGCTGGCACGCCAGGGGAACCCTCGCGCCATCCCGTTTCCCCGTCCGCTTCTCCACGACGGTACCCTCAATTTCAGTTTCAGCGGGCTGAAGACCGCGGTCATGACCCACCTGCGACGCAATCCCCAATACACCGAAGAATCACTCCTTCCCGACCTGTGCGCCTCATTCCAGGAGGCGGTCTGCCAGGTTCTTACGGAGAAGGCTGCGCACGCACTGGATCTCACCGGTTTCAACCGCCTGGTGGTTGCCGGAGGGGTCGCCTGCAACGGAGGACTGCGGAGCGCAGTGCAGGAGCTCTCCAGGAAAAGGGGGGTAAGCGTCTTCTTCCCCTCTCCGCATCTCTGCGCTGACAACGCAGCCATGCTAGGCGTACCTGGGGATTTCTACCTGACAAGGGGGCTTGGCTCCCTTGATTTCGACGCAGTACCGAACTGGCCCCTGGATGCCATCGGTGCCTTACCGGAGCTTATGAAGTGAGCAAGATAAGAGCAATAAAGATGCTGGGGCAGAACTTCCTCGTCGACCGAAGCGTGGTCAGCCGTATCGTAGAGCTGGTTGCCCCTTCGCCAGGGGATAACATCCTGGAGATAGGCCCTGGGCAGGGTGCAATGACCCGCGAACTGGTAGCCTCCGGTGCCAATGTTGTGGCCGTGGAGCTTGACCGTCGCCTGGCGCCGCTTTTGGCAAACGAATTTGCGGGAAATGACAACTTCACGGTCATCGAGGCTGACATCCTCGACACTGACCTTGCAGAACTTCTCGGCAGCAGTAGCGGCTCCCCCTGGAAGGTGGCCGCCAATCTGCCCTACAACATCTCTTCCCAGGTACTCCTAAAATTCCTCGACACACCGCAACTCTTCTCCCACCTGGTGCTGATGCTGCAAAAGGAGGTTGGGGACAGGCTTGCTGCCCCGCCGGCATGCAAGGAGTATGGAATTCTCACACTCTTCAGCCGCCTTCATTTCGACGTTTGTCGGGAGTTCATCGTCAAACCGGGGGCATTCCACCCGGTCCCCAAGGTCGACTCGGCCGTTCTCAGCTTCAGGCCTCTTACGAAACCTAGAGCTGATGTTGGAGATGAGCTGCTCTTCAGGAGGGTTGTCAAGGCGGCCTTCAACCAGCGTCGAAAAACCCTGTGGAACTGCCTCAGGTCTGCCAATCTGCTTGATGGGAGCGAACAGCTGGCAAAAGTAATGTCAACCTGCGCAATAGATCCTGGTCGACGTGGGGAAACCCTCTCCCTGGAGGAGTTTGCCACCCTGACAAGGGGGATTCTGGCGGCAAAGGGATCAACCTGAAAATAGTGGAACCTCCCCGCTTTACTGTGCTATATAACCAATTCTGCAATCATCCAACCAGTGGAGTAATTTAATGAAGATTTCTGTCATCGGCAGCGGCTATGTAGGCCTGGTTGCAGGAGCCTGCTTTGCCGAAAGCGGCAACAGCGTCATCTGCGTGGATATAGACGAGGCCAAGATCGATGGTCTCAAGCAGGGGAACATCCCCATATACGAGCCGGGCCTGAAGGAGATGGTGCTGCGCAACAGCGCCGAGGGGCGTCTAAGCTTTACAACCGACATCGAAGCTGCAGTCAAAGCGTCGCTGATCAACTTCATCGCAGTTGGGACCCCCCCGGGAGAGGACGGTTCTGCGGACCTTCAGTACGTCATAGGCGTCGCCAGCAACATCGGCCGCAACATGCAGGGGTACAAGATAGTAGTCGATAAGTCCACCGTTCCGGTTGGCACGGCCGACAAGGTAAAAGCCGCCATCCAGGAAGAGCTGGACAAGCGCGGGGTCAGCTTCGAATTCGACGTTGTCTCCAATCCCGAATTCCTCAAGGAGGGGGCGGCTATCGACGACTTCATGAAACCCGACCGTGTGGTCATCGGCACCGACAACGTGCGCACCGCCGAAATCATGAAGGAGCTGTACGAACCGTTCATGCGCAAGAATAACCGGATGATCGTCATGGACATCCGCAGCGCCGAGATGACCAAGTATGCGGCCAATGCCATGCTGGCAACCCGCATCTCCTTCATGAACCAGATCGCCAACCTGTGCGAAAGGATGGGAGCAGATGTGGCTGCGGTGCGCGAAGGGATTGGTTCAGACTCCCGCATTGGCTACGATTTCCTCTTTCCAGGCCCGGGTTACGGCGGTTCCTGTTTTCCAAAGGATGTCAAAGCATTGATCAAGACGGCGGAGGAGTGCTCTTACGACTTCCTTCTCCTCAAGGCGGTGGAGGAGGTCAACGAGCGGCAGAAGCAGGTGCTTTCGCGCAAGGTCCTGGCTCTTCTCGGCGAAGGGGAGCAAAGATCCCTTGCTGGCAAGCGTATCGCCTGTTGGGGTCTATCTTTCAAGCCGCGCACCGACGACATGCGCGAGGCCCCATCACTGACGATCATAGACACCCTCCTTGCCCATGGGGCCCAGGTCCTTGCCCATGACCCGGAGGCGATCAGGGAGGCGCAGAAGTATTTCGGCGATAGGATCAGCTACAGCCACAACCAGTACGAAATACTCACAGAAGCCGACGCCCTGGTGATAATCACCGACTGGAACGAGTACCGCAACCCGGATTTCGACCGGATCGCCTCCGAGCTTAAGAGCCCACTGGTCATAGACGGCCGCAACCTCTACAGACCGGAGAGGATGAAGGAAGCTGGCTTCACCTATGTACCCCTAGGACGTAACGGCAACACCACCGTTGCCAGCGGAGGTGATAATTGATGCGTACTCTTGTTACCGGTGGAGCAGGCTTTATCGGTTCCCATCTCTGCCAGCGCCTTCTCGACAATGGAGACGAGGTGATCTGCCTCGACAACTTCTTCACCGGCAGCAAGGCGAACATCGGCCATCTCCTGGGCAACAACCGCTTCGAACTGATCCGTCACGACATCATCGAACCGATCCTCCTAGAGGTGGACAGGATCTACAACCTCGCCTGCCCAGCCTCTCCGGTACACTACCAGTACAACCCGGTGAAGACGGTGAAGACCAGTGTGATGGGCACCATAAACATGCTCGGCATGGCCAAGCGGGTAAAAGCCCGCATCCTCCAGGCCTCCACTTCAGAAGTATACGGAGACCCCCAGGTTCACCCACAAAGGGAGGAGTACTGGGGGAACGTCAACCCCATCGGTATCAGAAGCTGCTACGACGAGGGGAAACGTGTAGCCGAAACGCTGATGATGGACTATCACCGTCAAAACGGTGTCGACGTGCGCATCGTGAGAATCTTCAACACCTATGGACCGCGCATGGCACTGAACGACGGCAGGGTGGTTTCCAACTTCATCATCCAGGCTCTAAAGGGTGAGGACATAACCGTTTACGGCGACGGCAGCCAGACCAGATCATTCTGCTACGTCGAAGACCTGGTCAGCGGCCTCATTGCCATGATGGGCAGGGACGGATTCACAGGCCCCGTCAATCTGGGGAATCCTGCGGAGACTACCATTCTGGAGTTCGCCGAAAGGATCATCTCCCTAACCGGGAGCGGATCCAGAATAGTCTTCAAAGAACTACCGGCAGACGACCCCAAGCAGCGCCAGCCTGACATAACCCTTGCAGGCGAAATGCTCGGCTGGCGGCCACAGATTCCGGTTGAAGAGGGCCTGAAGAGGACCATCGACTACTTCAGGGGAAAGCTCAACTAAAGCAAGGAGCTTCTTTTAAGCAATGCAGAAAAGGATGTACATCATCCCAGGACTGGCGGTCACCTTCATCCTCTACTTCACCATTTTCGGTGAAAGGGGGCTCCTGCGCATCTACCACCTGAACAAGGAGAAGCAGCTGGTTCAGCAGCGCCTTGAGTCAATCAAGGCAGAGAACATGAAGCTGATCCGGGAGGTTGATGCCTTGAAAAACGACCGTCGCTACCTTGAGAGTATTGCCAGGAGGGATTTTGGCATGGTGCGCAGGAATGAAGTTATCTACCAATTCCCGCCCCAGCAGCAGAAACAGGTGGAAGTGGAAAAGACGCCGTAATCAGCAGCGGCAAAACCCCACCTTGACAAGTAAACAGTTTGCAAAGAGAAGGAGCAGTCGTGACCATCAGAGAAATCGTCCGCGAATTAGTCAGAAAAGGGCTGGAGGAGTGCTACGCATCCGGCAGCCTGAGTTCCGGAGAGATACCGTCAATAGTCATAGAAACCCCGGCCAACAGGGAGCATGGCGACTTTGCCACCAATGCTGCCATGCAGCTGGCCAAGGCCGAGCGCAGAGCTCCCAGAGGTGTAGCAGAAGCGATCATGGCAGCCATCACTGCATCGTCGGACCTCTTCGAGAATATTGAGATCGCGGGGCCAGGATTCATCAATTTCACCCTGAAAAAGAGCGCATGGCAGCAGTTGTTACCGCAAATAGAAACAAGCGGTGTAGAGTACGGCTGCTCCAACAGCGGCAATGGGAAGAAGACACAGGTGGAGTTTGTCAGCGCCAACCCGACCGGCCCGCTGCACATCGGACACGGCCGGGGAGCGGCCATCGGCGACACCATCTGTCGCCTCCTCAAGGCAACAGGCTGGGATGTGACTAGGGAGTTCTACTACAACGATGCAGGGCAGCAGATATCCAACCTGGCGCTATCCGTTCAGGCCCGCTGCCTGGGAATAGAGCCTGATGACCCGCGCTGGCCCAATGACGGTTACCAGGGTGAGTACATCAAGGACGTTGCCCGCGCCTATCTGGCCGGAGAGACGGTCCATGCCGGCGACCAGCATGTGACCGCGGCAGCCGACGCGGAAAACATCGATGAGATCCGCCGTTTCGCAGTGGCATACCTTCGCCGTGAGCAGGACCAGGACCTTCAGGCATTCGATGTGGGGTTTGACAACTATTTCCTCGAATCCAGCCTCTATGCCGAAGGCCAGGTTGAGCAGACAGTGCAACGGCTTGTCGGCAGCGGCCATACCTACGAGCAGGACGGAGCCCTCTGGCTACGTACAACCGATTTCGGCGACGACAAGGATCGGGTGATGCGCAAGTCCGAGGGGGGGTACACCTATTTCGTCCCTGATGTCGCCTATCACCTCAACAAGTGGCAACGCGGTTTCGTCAGGGTGATCAACGAGCAGGGTGCAGATCACCACAGCACCATAACCCGGGTCAGGGCAGGTCTGCAGGCTCTCGATGCGGGGATACCAAAGGGTTGGCCCGAGTACGTGCTCCATCAGATGGTAACTGTCATGCGTGGCGGCGAGGAGGTGAAGATCTCCAAGAGGGCCGGCAGCTATGTTACCCTGAGAGACCTCATAGACGAGGTGGGGAGGGACGCCACCCGCTACTTCTTCATCATGCGCAAACCCGACTCCCAGCTGGTCTTCGATATTGACCTGGCGAAACAGCACTCCTCGGACAACCCGGTCTACTACATCCAGTATGCACATGCCAGGATCTGCCGTATCTTCGAGAGCGCTGCCGAAGGTGGGAGCATGCCCGACCTGTCATCACCCCAATTGGAACTACTCGGCACAGCTGAGGAGCTAAACATCATCCGCATGCTGGCAGCATTCCCGGAAACCGTTCAAGGAGCTGCAGACAACTTCGAACCCCACCGCATCGCCTCGTATCTCCATGACCTGGCTGGTGAGCTGCACGCCTTCTACAATAAGCACCGTGTACTCGGCGAGGACAAGGATCTGACTGCTGCCCGGCTTTACCTGCTGGACAGGGTCAGGCAGACAATTGCCAACGCCTTGGCAATGCTTGGGGTCACGGCACCGGAGAGAATGTAGACCATGGTCATAGACTACAGCGAGCGCCGCCAGTCAAAGCGTGTGCAGCCGGTTCGCCCGCAAAGGCCTTCTGTCTGGCCTTACATCCTCCTCATTCTTTCCATGCTCACAGTAGCCTACCTCCTCGGCATAGCCACAGGCTGGTACCTGCTACGGCCGGGGGGCAGATTCTACAAAACAGAACAAAAACCCGAGGCAGCAGCAGCCAAACCTGCCGCCCCCCCCAGTCAAGGAGCAACAGCCGCCCAGTCTTCTCCACCACAGGCTCAGCAGAGCACACAGCCCCAGCAACCGTCGGGCGCCACTCCTCCAGCCGACAAGGGGGCACAGATGCCGCTGACTTTTTACAATACCCTGCAGAAGGGGAACAAGGAGCTCATGGGGACCGGCATAAACCAGCCCAAGGAGGGGCAGGGTGGAAACCCTCCCCAACATTCAGCACCCGCTCCCGGACATTGACCGATGGAAAACTTTCTCCTAAAATTATCCATAATGCTCGTGCCGGGGCTCATGGCCATTACCTGTCATGAGGTGTCACACGGATTCATCGCCAACCGGTTTGGTGATCCTACTGCCCGCTCCCTGGGTCGCCTGACCCTGAACCCCCTCAAGCACCTGGACATCATCGGCACGTTAATGGTGATAATCGTCGGCATAGGCTGGGCCAAGCCTGTTCCGGTCAACTTCGGCAACCTGCGCAACCCGAAGCGGGACATGATCTGGGTGGCCGCGGCAGGTCCGCTGACTAACACCATCCTCGCAGCCCTTTCAGCAGCCCTGCTGCGTCTTTTGACAAACCTGTCCGCACCCCTTTCCGACGGCTCCTGGCTGCAGTTTTTCATCGACCCGGTGGTGCAGATGCTGGCATTTTCGGTTTATATCAACCTGCTTCTGGCCATCTTCAACCTGATCCCCCTACCACCCCTGGATGGTGGCAGGGTCCTGGTTGGGCTGCTCCCATACCGGCAGGCCGCCGCACTGGCCAGGATCGAGCCATACGGCATGATCATCATCATTGCCCTGGTTTTCTTCACCGACCTTTTCAGTCATATCATTCTCCCATTTCTCGCCCTGGGGATACACCTTCTGGCAGGGCCACAGAGCAGGCTTGTCTTTGCAGTCACCCAATATTTGATGCGATAAGGAGTTTGCATTATGCATAACAGACGGGTTGTCAGCGGCATGAGGCCGACTGGCAAGCTTCACCTTGGACACTTCCACGGCGTACTGGCCAACTGGCTGCAGCTGCAGCAGGAGTACGACTGTTTTTTCTTTGCCGCGGACTGGCACTCCCTGACAACTGAGTACAACAACACGGAAGGTATCGCCGATAGCATCCGTGACATGGTACTGGACTGGCTCGCCTTCGGCATAGACCCGCAACAGAGCGTGATTTTCTGCCAGAGCGCCGTACCGCAGCACGCCGAGCTAAACCTCATCCTCTCTATGATCACCCCTGTATCCTGGCTGGAGCGCAATCCAACCTACAAGGAGATGCAGGAGAATCTTGCAGCAAAGGATCTGTCAACCTTCGGCTTTCTCGGTTATCCGGTACTGATGGCTGCCGACATAATTCTCTACAAGTCTGCAAGGGTTCCGGTCGGCCATGACCAGCTCCCCCACCTGGAGATAACCAGGGAGATAGCCCGTCGCTTCAACTACCTTTACGGCGAAGTATTCCCCGAACCGGAGGCGCTCCTCACCGAATCCCCGAAGGTCTTAGGTCTCGACGGGCGCAAGATGAGCAAATCCTACGGCAATGCGATCTTCCTTTCAGAATCAGCAGATGAGACACGCAAGAAGGTGATGTCCATGGTCACGGACACCCAGAGGGTGAGAAAAAGCGACCCAGGTGATCCGGAGCGCTGCGTAGCCTACTCCCTGAACAATACATACCTGAGCAATGACCAGAAGGAGGAGATCGGGGTTGCCTGCAGGGGTGCACAGATCGGCTGCGTAGAGTGCAAGAAGATCCAGGCAGAGGCGCTGGTCACAGCCCTCGAACCTTTCCGTTGCCGCCGTGATGAGCTCACCTCTAACCCTACAATGGTTGACGACATCCTTGCCGACGGCAGCCGTCGCGCAGCCCTTTCGGCGGCAGAAACCATGCAGCAGGTCAGGGGGGCCATCAGGGTCTGATGCTGTCAAACTCCCAGGAGCAAAGCACCCTCTTTGGCGATGAATCATCCATAGCCTGTCTAGTCAGGACTGAGGCTTTCGAGGGACCACTAGACCTGCTTCTCCACCTCATCAGGAAGAACGAGGTGGATATCTACAACATCCCCATTGCCGAGATCTCCAGACAGTATCTTGACTATCTGGAGGTTATGCGCGAACTCAATCTGGATATCGCCGGCGAGTTCCTGGTAATGGCATCCACACTCATCCAGATAAAATCGCAGATGCTTCTCCCAAACCCTGTTGAGACTGGCAGCGAGGAGGAGCAGGGGGAAGATCCCCGGGCAGAACTGGTCAGGCGACTGCTGGAGTATGAAAAGTACCGCCATGCTGCCCAGGAGCTGTCTTCCCGCCAACTGCTCGACAGGGATGTCTTTGCCCGTAACTTTGCTTCGCCTGACTTGGAAGCGCTTGAACCGGAAGAGTCTTTTGCCGAAGTTGAAATCTTCGACCTGGTAGACGCCTTCAGGCGTATTCTTTCAAGAGCCCCCAAGGAGAGTTTTCACGAGGTGGGCTCTGAGAACATCAGCATTGCCGACCGGATCAGCGACATCCTCGATTTTATCCAGGGAAAGGAGTTGGTCTCCTTCGAAGAGCTGTTCCTCGGCAATCTGACAAGGGAGTTCATAGTAGCCACTTTTCTGGCGGTGCTGGAACTCTGCCGCCTGAAGATGATCAAGCTCACCCAGGTGGAGAACTACAGCGACATCTGGATAAGAAGTGCCGTCCTCCCTGAGGAGGGGCAGTCAACGGAGTTGCACATTGACACAGATTATGCTTAAAGGACTAATAGAGAGCCTTCTCTTCGTCTCCGAAACCACTCTCTCCCTGGACCGCATCTCCACCCTGCTGGAAGAGTTTGAGCGGGACGACATTAAAAAGGCCATTGCCGCCATTGGCGAAGAGTGCAACGCCGAGGGTAGGGGGGTGGAACTGGTGACAGTCGCCGGCGGCTACCAACTGCGCAGCAGACATGAATATGCCGATTACATCAGGAGACTGAAGCGGGTAAAGCCCGTACGCTTCAGCCCTTCTTCCCTGGAGACCCTGGCAATCATCGCCTATCGCCAGCCTGTCACCAGGGCGGAGATCGAGTACCTCCGCGGCGTCGACTCCGGTGGTGTACTGAAAAATCTTCTGGACAAAAAACTGGTCCGCATTCTGGGCAAGAAGGACATACCTGGCAAGCCCCTTATCTACGGCACATCGAGGGAGTTCATGGAGACTTTCAACCTGAAGGATCTGGCCAGCCTGCCGACGCTGCGGGAAATTCAGGAGTTGGCCGAAGGTGGGAGCGATGCAGAGCAGGTGCCGCTCCCTCTGCCGGATGAGTAGGTTGGATGGATGGATGTAATCACCACCCACATGAATGCCGACTTCGACTGCCTCGGGGGGATGGTTGCCGCTGCCAGGCTATACCCCGGGGCGCTACTGGTCTTCTCCGGATCCCAGGAGAAGAGCGTACGCGACCTTTTTCTCAAATTCCCTGAATACGCCACATTTTTCACCCGCCTGAAGGATATCGACATGGAACAGGTATCACGCCTTGTCCTAGTCGACTGTCAGCACGCCGCACGCATCGGTCCCTTTGCCGCTCTCCTTGACCGCCCGCAAGTGGAGATACATATCTTCGACCATCATCCAGATGCGGAGGGGAGCATTATCCCCAGTGGCGGCGAGGTACGGACCAGCGGTTCATCCACCACCATCCTGGCAAGCATCCTCATGAAAGATGGTATCGGGCTCTCCGAGGCCGAGGCAACGCTGATGATGCTCGGCATATACGAGGACACGGGGCGACTAACATTCCCGGGGACAACTGTAGAGGACTTCACTGTTGCCTCCTGGCTCCTGCAGCAGGGCGCCCAGCTCAATACCGTTGCCGACTTCGTCTCGCAGGAGTTGACCAGCGAGCAGGTTTCCCTGCTCAACGACCTGCTCCACTCCCTCAGGAGAATCAGTTGCAACGGCATTGAAATCAACATCGCCCATGCCAGCCTTGAGCAGTATGTAAGCGACATCGCCGCACTTGCCCACATGATGCGCGACATGGAAAACATGGAGGTCCTCTTCCTGGTTGTCGGCATGGGGAGCAGGGTCTATCTGGTGGCGCGGAGCCGTTCCACCGAAGTCAATGTAGGCGAAATCCTGCGAGAGTTCGGCGGCGGCGGCCACGCAACTGCGGCATCGGCGACCGTCAAGGAACTGACCCTCATCCAGGTTCTCGACCGCCTCGAAGAGATATTACTAAACAGCATCAGGACACGACACACTGTTGCCGCCATAATGTCCTCTCCGGTCAAATCCATGCCCGCCGCCACCCCCCTGACAGTGGCAAGGGACCTCCTTACCCGCTACAACGTCAATGCCATGCCGGTCCTGCAGGGGGAAGTGATGATAGGCTTGATCTCCAGGCAGATAGTGGAAAAAGCCATATATCACGATCTGGGGAATCTACCGGTCAGCGAATACATGAACACCGAGTTTCTCCGCGCCACCCCCGACACCCCCATCCTCAAGCTGCGCGAGTACCTTGCCGGCCACAACCGCCGCTTCGTGCCTGTATTCAGCGAAGACCATCTGGTCGGCGTCGTCACCAGAACCGATCTTCTCAGATACATGCACTCAGGAGACAGGCTTACCGATCTGACAAGCGATGCCCCCCCACAGAGCCGTGAGATTGATGCCAGGATGAAGCGCTCACTCTCTCCACGCATCTACCGCCTGCTGCGCGATCTTGGCAGTGTGGCAGACGGACTAGGCTACCGCACATATGCAGTTGGAGGTTTCGTGCGTGACCTCCTCCTCGGCGAGGAGAACCTGGATATTGACATAACAGTGGAGGGGGATGGGATACGTTTCGCCGAAATCTTTGCATCCCTCCACGACTGCCGTTTCAAGAGCCACGAGAAATTCGGCACTGCTGTGATCCTTATGCCAGATGATCTCAAGGTCGATGTTGCCAGCACGCGCATGGAGTACTATGAAGCGCCAGGGGTATTACCAACCGTGGAGAGATCGTCGCTGAAGATGGATCTTTACCGACGCGATTTCACCATCAATACCCTGGCAATAAGCTTGAGAAACGATGAATTCGGCAGACTGATCGACTTTTTCGGCGCACAGCGGGACCTCAAGGAGAAGAGCATCAGGGTGCTGCACAATCTCTCTTTTGTCGAAGATCCTACCCGTGTGTTCCGCGCCATCAGATTCGAGCAGCGGCTCGGCTTTCACATTGCCTCCCACACCGAAAACCTCATACGCAATGCGGTAAAGATGGAGTTCCTCGACCGACTGGGTGGCAAGCGTCTTCTGGCGGAACTGGTCAACATCTTCAGGGAGAAGGAACCCCAGCAGGCAGTGGAGCGGATGACATCCCTCGGTCTGCTGCGCTACATAAATCCCGCCTTGAAGTACACTCAGGATGTTCATGCACTGCTTGAGGAGAGCAGCCAAGTAATGACATGGTACGAGCTACTCTATCTACAGCGACCGTTCGAACGCTGGGCTGTATATCTCCTGGCTGTCTGCACGGATCTGGAAAACGAGGAGTTTAGAGACACCTGCGCCCGCCTGGCAATCAGCGCTCATTACCGCCAGCTGCTCTGCCAGAGCCGTCAAATGGCCCTATCCATTCTGGAGGATCTGCGACAGAGGCATAAGAAGGGTAGAGTCATTAGTAAGAGCGAACTCTACCGCTATTTACACGAAATGCCCGTGGAGACCCTGCTGCACATGATGGCCAGGAGCAGACAGGCGGAGATAAGGCGATACATTTCCGTTTACGTTACCCAGCTTTGCGACATGCGCACGGCAATTAACGGCAATGACCTGAAACGTCTCGGGGTTCCCCGAGGTCCGGCCTATCGCCAGATACTTGACAAAGTTCTTGATGCACGCCTGGACGGGATAGTTTCAAGCCGTGAGGAGGAGCTCGCCATGGCGGCGGATCTGTTGACTAAGATTCCGCCTAATAAAGCAGTTTGATGGTATATGGCGGAGATCAATCAGACTGCACACTCTGCAATTAGTATTTACTAACTGTTTTTGCCTAAAACATGGCATAATAAGCATGTTGCTCTTGACAACTAACAAAAGTAACATCTTTGGCTTCTATATTGCATAATAACAAGAAGAAAACAGATAGGGGGAAGCAGATGCCAAGGTTTAGGAAAACAGTCATCGCCGTAACAACTCTGCTACTGACAACCTCACTTTCCATGCCGCTGCATGCTGCGGAAAGCTCCTTAAAAGTCGTATTCGAAGACAGCTTGTACGGCGGCTTGGTAGGAACCTTAGTCGGTGCAGCAACACTGGCATTCACCAAGCACCCTTCAGACCACCTGGAGAACATCGGTTACGGAGCTGCCGTAGGGGTGATCGCCGGCGCTGGTGTAGGCGTGGCCACAAACATAAACCGCGCCATGGTGGAGTATGAAAACGGCAAACTTAAGCTGGCCGTACCCAAGGTTATTCCAGATTTCCATGAAACTGCAAAGGGGCAGATCGTTCTGGCAGTGAAGGCTGATCTTCTCCACGGCACTTTTTAAGCATCCAACTGATAAAATAGCTGAGAACTGACTGAAAAGGGGGCCTAAGCCCCCTTTTCCATTACGCGGTTACGGCTACGATCGATTTTTCTATGCCATCCATAAGGAATCTCAGCTCATCCAAGGAGCTGGCCAGGGGCGGGAAGACAACGATAACGTTACCGAGGGGCCTGAGAAACAGCCCGTGCTTCCTAGCTTCCATGCAGACATTGACGCCGACCCGCTCCTCCCAGTGATAAGGCTCGCGGCTATCCTTGTCCCTGACCAGCTCTATCCCCGCCACCATGCCACAATGACGGACATCCCCGACATGGGGGAGTTGCAGCATTGCTTGAGCTCTTTCCCTCAAATACTCTATTTTAAGCGCAAGACTTTCTAAAAGGCTATCCGAGTCGAACAGATCCAGGCTTGCAATGGCCGCGGCACAGGCAATGGGATTACCGGTGAATGTATGCCCGTGAAAAAATGTCTTCAGCTCACGGTATTCGCCAAGAAAGGCAGCATAAACCTCCTCGGTGGTAACCGTGGCAGCCAGGGGGAGATAACCGGCCGTAATACCCTTGGAGAGTGCCATGATATCCGGGGTTACACCTTCTTGCTGGCTGGCGAACATGGTGCCGGTTCGTCCGAAGCCTACTGCCACCTCGTCTGCGATGAGCAGCACCCCGTGTTGGTCGCATAGCTCCCGAACCCTGCGGAGGAACCCCTGCGGCTGCACGATCATGCCTCCTGCCCCCTGCAGAAGTGGCTCGATGACCACTGCAGCTGCTTCATGGGCATGCAACTGGAGTATCTCCTCCAGCTTTGCCAGACATTGGCGATCGCAGCGGTCACTGCAGCGCTCCGTTGAGAGCTCGCACCGGTAGCAGTAGGGGGATGGGGCCTGGATGGTAGGAAAGAGCAGGGGGCGGAACACCTCGTGGAAGAGGTCGATACCTCCGACGCTGACCGCACCGATGGTGTCACCGTGATAGGCGTTCCTGAAGGAGATGAATCTGTTCTTCTCCGGCTTCCCCTTGTGGATCCAGTACTGGAAAGCCATCTTGATGGCGATCTCCATCGCTGTTGAGCCGTTGTCCGAGTAGAACACCCGGGACAGCCCTTCAGGGGCGATGTCTATCAACCTCTTTGCCAGGATTGCCGGCTGTTCACTCGCAAGCCCCAAGAGGGTGGAGTGTTCCAGACGGTCAACCTGCACCTTAATCGCATCGTTAATCTCACGCCTGCAGTGGCCGTGGACGTTCGTCCAGATGGCGGCGACCCCGTCCAGGTAGCGCTTACCGTCACTATCTATGAGCCAAGCCCCCTCGCCTCTGGTTATTACTATCTGCTCCTCAGCCTCCCAGTCGCGCATCTGGGTGAATGGATGCCAGACGAAACGCCTGTCATAATCGCGCAGTATTTCCGTTGTAAAATCACTCAAAGCCGATCTCCCTAAAGAGAATTCGTGTCGACGGCTGAACCGCCATCCAGGCCGCCAAACCTTGGGCCTCCCCTAGTTGAGTTCCTGCGGTGATGTGTGGCAACCTGCCTAAAAGCGGGACTCCTGAGAGGGAGTCTATCAAGTGGGGAGCGGATGATTCTGCCAGACCCGGAGATTCGGGAAAACCGTTTACAACCACCCCGCGCACGTCCAGCCCCAGCTGCCTGGCGGTAAAGCAGGTGAGAATGGTATGATTTACCGTACCTAGGGACGGCCTGGCAATAACCAGGAGGGGTAGGTCGAGAAGCTTCACCAGGTCGGCGACAAGAAGTCCGCCGCTCAAAGGAACCATCAGGCCGCCCGCTCCTTCAACAATGATGAAATCATGACTCTCGGCAAGACGATGATAAGCAGCAAGAATACGTGAGAATTCGATTCTCACCCCGTCTTTCTCGGCGGCTACCGAAGGGGCAACCGGCTCGTGCAACAGATAGGGGGCTACTTCGTTACTGAGATCCACCCCTGCGCCTGCGGCCAGCAGCTGCGCATCCTCGGAAACCAATGCCCCGTCGACCAGTGGACAACCGCTGGTAACCGGCTTCATCACACCGACACGAACCCCCTTCTGGCGCAGCAGGATCGCCAGGGCCGTGGAGACAATGGTTTTCCCCACACCTGTGTCTGTTCCGGTAACAAAAATACCGTTAGCCACAACACCCCTCCGTCTCCAACTCCAGATCGTGCAACATCTGCCAGTCATCGGCCGTATTGCGACCAGTCGTCGTCAGATAATTGCCGATCATCGTGCCGCTTGCACCGGCAAAGAACATCCACGACTGCAGATCACGCAGATTTTTCTCCCTCCCGCCGCAAACAGTGATCATCTTCGCAGGCAAGAGCAGACGGTAGACAGCTATGGTAACAAGGCACTCCTGGGGCGTTATGAGATTTGATCCCTCCAGGCGTGTACCTTCTATGGGATTGAGGAAGTTGAGAGGAACTGAGTCCACTTCCAGCTCCCTGAGTGTGAGGGCCATCTCCACCCGCTGGGCAGCTGTTTCACCGAGTCCGAATATGCCGCCTGAGCAGACCTTCATCCCTGCACTCTTTGCTGCACGGACTGTACGTACGTCCTCCTCATAGTCATGGGTGGTGCATATGCTGGGGAAAAAGCTTCGCGCCGTCTCCAGGTTGTGGTGATAGGTGACCGCACCGGCCTCCTTGAGGAGCATGGCTGTTTCCTCGTCAAGCAGCCCCAGGGAACAGGACGGATCAATACCAGTCTCCCGTCTTATCCTCCCGAGAGCCCGGCAGATACGGTCGAGCTCATCCCCCTTGCTGATAGTCGTACCGCTAGTTACGATGCCGTAGCATATGGAGCCGCTTTCCTCGGCGGCATGGGCTCCGGAAACAAGACTCTCCTCGTCAACCAGCGGATAGATCGGCACATCGCTCGAATGATGCGCCGACTGGGCGCAGAAGGCACAATTTTCCGGGCAGCGGCCAGATTTAGCATTAATTATGGAACAGAGGGAGACGTGGTTGCCCACGAAATGCTCCTTTACTCTGCTTGCGGCAAGAAAAAGCGCAAACCTCTCATTCCCCTTCAGCTGCATCAACTCAAGAGCTTCGTTTTCAGACAACGCCTCTCCGTCGATTATCCGCTCGGCAAGATCCAAGGTTATCTGCCCCATGACTCCTCCAAATTGAAACTGATATATTTTAGCGCTGCGGCACCTAAAGTAATGACATGACCCGGCCGCATTGTCAACCATGCTTTTGCTTTTGGTTGACATTCGTACCCATTGATTAAGCTAAGCAATTTCCCGTATACGCCGCATAGCATTGACAGCGAGTGCAAACCTGTTGCACCACGCCTTTTTGCTATGTTATCTATATACGATTTCACTTATCAGGACCTGACATGACCCAAGAAAAAGTACTGCCATTCATCGAACATCTTGTCGAGCTGCGCAAGAGGCTGATCATAATTTTCATAGCCCTTGTAGTCGGCATGGGCATCTCATGGAACTACAGCACAGATGTACTCTCTTTCATAGAAAAACCGCTCACCGGAAAGACCTATCTTACAGAGATAAAGAAAAACGTCTATGCAGAGGTCAAGGTACGCTTCCCTGCTCTCTACAACCACTACAAACTAGACAGGGAAATTACAGAAAATTCCAAGGAGCGCAGGTTGAACTACAGCGCGCCCCTGGAACCATTCTTCGTGCAGTGCAAGATCTCCCTGATCGCCGGCTTCATCATCGTCCTACCCATCATCTTTTACCAGGTCTGGCTATTCATTGCCCCGGCAATGACCTTCCGGGAAAAGAGGATGGTGGTACCGTTCGTAACTTCAGCAACAGTGACCTTCTGCCTTGGAGCACTATTTTTCCTGATCGTCATCTGGCCGGTAATTATCAACTTCTCCCTCTCCTATGAAATGGAGGGGCTGCAGAGCTGGTTCAACCTGAGCGCCTACGTTAACTTCTGCTTGAGACTGATCCTGGTATTCGGCCTGATCTTCGAATTGCCGGTAATAGCCCTCCTCCTCGCCAGAATGGGACTGATAAACTACGGGTTACTCGCCAGGAACCGCAAATACGCCCTGCTGGCAAGTTCAATAGTCTCCGCGTTCCACGCCGACCTTATCACCATGTTCGTCATCATGATCCCGCTCTACCTGATGTACGAAATCAGTATCTGGGTAGCCCTAATATTCGGGAAAAAGAAAGTGGTTGCACTGACCGCAAATCTGCAGGATGGACAACCATCATGATTATTTACCGTTCTTTTGAAGAGATCAGCGCTCCTCTGCGCGCCCCTGTCGTTACCATCGGCAATTTCGACGGCGTTCATCTCGGCCACAGGGAAATCTTCCGCCGTGTCAAGCAGGCAGCCAGGGACATTGGCGGGGTTTCGGTTGTAATCACCTTCGACCCTCATCCGCTAAGAGTGGTAAGATCAACGCGTGAACTCCGCCTTATCAACACCCTTGAGGAAAAAATCACCCTGATAGAGGCTTCAGGGATAGATTATTTGATCATCATCCCCTTTGATACGGGGTTTGCCTCCATACCATCGAGGGAATTCATCGAAAAATACCTTGTGGGGATCGTCGGCGTGAAGAAGCTGATCATCGGTTATGATTATGCTTTCGGCCGTAACCGTGAAGGTAATTTCAGCATGCTGTGCAGCTTCGGAGAAAGATTGGACTTTTCAGTTGAGGAGCTTGCACCGATCAACTGTGGCGAGACGATCTACAGCAGCTCACTTATCCGCAGCATGATCTCGGAAGGCAGGGTTGCCGAAGTAGTAAAATTCCTCGGCCGTCACTATTCCCTGGGGGGGAGGGTGGTTCATGGAGCACACCGCGGCAAGGCTCTGGGATTCCCCACAGCCAACATAAGCACAGACAAGGAACTGATTCCCCTTGACGGAGTCTATGCCGTAAAGGTCAAGATCAACGACATTATCTACGACGGTGCATGCAACATAGGCAACAACCCTACCTTCGGCGCTGCGGAGATCTCCATAGAAGCATTCATTTTCGACTTCAACGGTGAACTTTACGACCAGGAGTTGCGCATCTACTTTATCCAGAGACTTCGGGGTGAGATCAGGTTCTCATCAGCGGAGGAACTCAAAGAGGCCATAAGCAAAGATGTGGCAGAGTGCAGAAGGATCCTGGCAAAAACACCACTGGTGGTCTACAGTGAATATCTTGGGGGGATATGAATAACATCGGGCGCTTGGACAAGAGACTTCTTGCCGGGATAGGAATCAGCCTACTCCTTATGGCTTTTTTATTCAGCAAGATCGATTTCCGGCAGTTGGCTTCGGCCTTCCGAACCCTCCACTACGGCTATCTCGCCCTGGCAGTATTTATAACTTTCGTCAGCTACTGCCTGAGAGCAGTCCGTTGGCATTACCTTGTCCTCCCCCAGAAGAAAGCCTCCCCCCGCAACCTCCTTGCGGCAACAATCATCTGCTACATGGCAAACAACCTTCTCCCTGCAAGATTGGGCGAATTCATACGCGCCTATGTCCTTGCGGAAAGGGAGCAACTGGAGACCAGCTCCGTATTCGCCACACTGGTGCTTGATCGCCTCTTCGACGGCTTCTCTGTGCTTGTCATTCTGCTGATAACATTTTTCACTATCAAGCTTCCGCCAGGGATGGAAAAGGTGCAAAGTGGACTTGTTACCGGCGGCTACGTAACCCTTTCGATTTACATCGTCGTCATTCTATTCATGGTCTTTCTGAAAAGGTCCACTGCCACAACCCTTAAATTTGTCGGCACACTCCTCAAGCCACTGCCGGCTAGCTTTTCAGAAAGAGTAATCCCGCTTCTCGGCTCCTTCATATCCGGGTTCCGTCTCAGTTCCAGACCCGGCGAGCTTCTGGCACTGATAATAACATCGGCTCTAATCTGGGCAACAGCTACCTGGCCAGTTGACCTGCTACTTAAGGCATTCGGATTGAATCTTCCTTTTACGGCGGCAATGTTCATCCTCGTCTTCCTCGTATTTGCCGTCATGGTCCCCTCATCACCGGGTTATATAGGTACCTACCATGCCGCTTGCATGTACGGTCTGATGGCGTTCAACGTCTCCAGGGAAATGGCCCTAAGTGTCGCCCTGGTTATCCACGCTGTGAACTTTTTCCCGGTCATCCTGCTGGGCTTCTTTTTTCTCTGGAGAGAAGGAATTTCCTTTTCCTCCCTTGGGAAATACGCAGACAGATAGAACTTTTAAAGAATTGCCGAGAGCGATTTAACGCCTTAGCAACCGAGGAGCGATATCCATGCCTTTTATTAAGCGACTAGACGCTTTCGCAATCCTGTCGGTTATCTTCCCCCTAGCTGTTTACCTCCTTACCCTGGCGCCATCCGTCACATTTTTTGACAGCGGCGAATTCATCACTGCCACCGCATGCCTCGGCTCAGCCCACTCTCCCGGCTACCCATTCTTCCTCAACTACGCAAAACCTTTCACCTGGATTCCACTGAGCAGCGTAGCCTTCAAGGTTAACTTTGCCACAGCAGTATCAGGTGCCCTGGCATGCTTCGGCGTTTACCTCCTCACCACCTGCATTCTTCGTAAGGAGAGACTGGCGGGCAATGACAGCCTGAACGAGCTTCTTGCCAAGGGCGCGGCATTAGCGGCTTGCCTGACTTTCACCTTTTCACCACGCCTTTGGCTGCAGTCAAACCATGACAAGCCGTATCCTCTTCTGGCATTCATCGTCGCCATAATCCTCTATCTTATACTGCAGTGGCGAGAGTCCTACAGAGAGGGATCCGAACGCCCCTCCTACATATTCATCTCCTCCTTTCTTTGCGGCCTGGCAACGGGTACCCACCAGACCATCATTTTAATGATCCCAGCCTTCGCTTACCTGATCATCTCCATGAACTGGCAGATCGTCTTCAGGATCAGGGACCTTGTTGTCGCAGCCATATTCGGCATTCTCGGCTTTGCCATCAACCTGCATCTACCAATCAGGGCAACCAGGGCACCTTTACTAAACTGGGCAAATCCCCAGACCAGGGATCAATTCCTCTGGCACTTCCTGCGCAAAGGGTACCCTGGCGAACACGTTGAACGGGGATGGACGCTCCTCTGGAAGCAGATAAATGCATTCAATATCCCCCACGAATTCACTTCGGTCGGGCTTTTCATCATGATCATAGGTCTTGCCTTCATAGTTATTAAACGGCGCGACGAGGTGATCTCCTACCTGCTTGCCCTGGCAACATTTCTCCTGGTGATCGCCGGTTATTTTAATACTCCTGAAGAGACCATATTCCTGACAGAGGAGTTTTTTACCCCAATGTACCTGTTCTCTGCCGTTTTCATGGGGATAGGATTATTTTTTTTGACCGGGAAAACAGTCGAAAAGCTACGGCTCATACCTAACCTCCAAATGGCGAAAACCGTAACAACCGTACTACTCCTCGCGTTGCCGACAACTGTATGCTCGCTAAACTATGTGAAGAACGACCAGCATCTCAACTACATCGCCTTTGATTACGGCACCAATGTAATACGCTCCGCGCCTCAGGGTGCAGCGCTCTACACATGGGGAGACAGTGGCGCATTCCCTATCTGGTATATCCAGGGGGTGGAAAGAATGCGTGAGGATCTGGACATCCTCCATACCCCCCACCTAATTTTCGACTGGTATCTTGACGCCTTCCCGCGCACCTTTACCAACAGCATCCTGAGGCGCATCCCTCTGGAATCGCTCTCCCCAGAAAACGCGCTGCTGCTCGCAGCGGGTGAACAGTATGCGACGCGACCTGTTCTGATCGATTATTCAACCCGCTATTCAGTCCCATTCAGTGGCTACAAGCTCATACAGCACGGAATAACCTACCAACTCATAGAGGATGGATCCAAAATGGGTCAGGCACCGAATCTTTCAGTATGGGACATTTACGCCATGCGAGACTTGGGTGGGAAAGAGATGTTTTTCCGCGATCTTGACACTGGCAAAGCAATCATGATCTACGCCAACAGCAAATTGGAGATAGGCGAAGACCTCCTCAGACAGGGGAGGCTCGGCGACGGTTTGCAGAGCCTGCGAACTGCCGCGCAAATATCGCCCGAATTGACCGCAGAGATAACCCAGATACTGTCCCGCTACGGTGTACGATGACGGGATACAATTGCCACCAAGATACTCTCTTGACACAGGCCTGATGGTGGACGTAGTATCAAATTTGTATGGCAAAATTCTGATGTAAACTATTTAAAGGGGATTGTATGCAGATGAGCAGACTGGGAGAAATCCTGGTTGCCAACAACCTGATAACAAGGGAGCACCTGGCGAAATCCCTTGAGGAACAAAAAGAGTCGGGAGGGCAGCTGAAACTGGGCACCATTCTTATAAAGAATGGGTATATCAGCGAGCAGGACCTGACATCCTTCCTTTCCAAACAGTACGGTGTCCCTTCAATCAACCTATCAGAGCTTGAGGTGGATCAGGCTGTAATCAAGATTATTCCAGCCGAGGTAGCTCAGAAATACCAGATCATCCCAGTAAATCGTGCAGGCTCAACCCTGATAGTCGCCATGAGCGATCCTTCAAACATCTTTGCCGTCGATGACATCAAGTTCATGACCGGCTACAACGTGGAGGTCGTGGTTGCCTCGGAAGCGGCAATAAAAGCGTCTATAGACAAGTTCTACGATCAATCCGCTTCCCTTGCCGATGTAATGAGCGACCTTGATATGGAGGATTTCGAAGTCATCGGCGACGATGAGGATGTGGATGTCTCTTCACTGGAAAGGGCAACGGAAGACGCTCCGGTCGTAAAACTTGTCAACCTCATTCTCACCGATGCAATCAAGAAAAAGGCAAGCGACATCCATATTGAACCGTACGAGCGGACGTTCAGGGTTCGATACCGCATTGACGGCGTTCTTTACGAGGTGATGAAACCCCCCTTGAAACTGAAAAATGCCATCACCTCGCGTATCAAGATCATGGCAGAACTTGACATCGCCGAAAGACGCCTTCCACAGGACGGTCGTATCAAGATCAAGCTGGGCGGCGGCAAGGACATGGACTATCGCGTCTCGGTCTTGCCAACGCTTTTCGGCGAAAAGATAGTCATGCGCCTTCTTGACAAGTCGAACCTGCAGCTGGACATGACAAAGCTGGGCTACGAGCCGGATGCCCTTGAACGTTTCCAGAAGGAGATTCATAAGCCTTTCGGCATGTGCCTGGTTACCGGACCCACCGGTAGCGGCAAGACGGTTTCCCTTTACTCGGCCCTCTCCGAACTGAACAAAACCACGGAAAACATCTCAACAGCAGAAGATCCGGTTGAATTCAATTTTGCTGGAATCAATCAGGTCCAGATGCACGAGGACATCGGCCTTAACTTCGCAGCAGCCCTCAGATCCTTTCTCCGTCAAGACCCGGATATAATCATGATCGGTGAGATACGGGACTTCGAAACAGCTGAAATCGGTGTCAAGGCTGCCCTGACCGGTCACTTGGTTTTATCCACCCTGCATACCAATGACGCCCCATCAACCATCAACCGACTTCTCAATATGGGAATCGAGCCATTTCTGGTCGCCTCGGCCGTCAACCTAATTACAGCCCAGAGACTCGCTCGGCGCAACTGCGGTGAATGCAAGGTAGTCGAGGACATTCCTGTCAAGGCTCTCATTGACGCAGGAGTTCCAGAAGAAGAAGCTGCAAGTTACGTCTGTTACAAAGGAGCAGGATGTCCCGTGTGCAATGGCACTGGATACAAAGGGAGGGTAGGGTTCTACCAGGTCATGCCGATGCTGGAACCTCTCCGGGAACTTATTCTTAACGGTGCAAACACCGCTGAGATCAAGCGCGAATCCATGAGACTCGGCATTAAAACCATGCGCCAATCGGGACTGACTAAGCTTAAAGAAGGTGTCACTTCCCTTGAAGAGGTTTTGCGCGTTACAGTCTCTGACGACTAGGAGAAAGTATGGTCAATCTACATCAGTTGCTGAAGGAGCTTGTTGACAGAAACGGTTCCGACCTTCACATAACAACCAACTCGCCTCCACAACTGCGCATCGACGGCGAGTTAACTCCGACCAACCTCCCACCCATGACAGCCGTTGAGACCAAGCAACTCTGCTACAGCGTCTTGACCGAAGCCCAAAAACATAAATTCGAGGAAGAAAATGAACTTGACCTGTCATTCGGAGTCAAGGGGCTGTCAAGATTTCGAGGGAACATCTTCGTGCAAAGGGGGGCTGTTGCCGGCGTATTCCGAGTAATCCCATACAAGATACTGAGTTTCGAAGAGCTCGGTTTGCCGCCGGTTGTAAAAGACCTCTGCAATAAATCCCGAGGACTCATCCTCGTAACCGGGCCAACCGGTAGCGGTAAATCCACTACTCTGGCATCGATGATCGACAAAATCAATACTGAGCGTCATGACCATATTGTCACCATCGAAGATCCGATTGAATACCTTCATCCACACAAAGGCTGCCTGATTAACCAACGCGAGGTTGGAGCAGACACCAAAGCCTTTAAAAATGCCCTAAAATACGTTCTTAGGCAGGACCCAGATGTTGTCCTTGTTGGCGAATTAAGGGATTTGGAAACGATCGAGGCCGCACTAACTCTCGCTGAAACAGGGCACCTCTGTTTTGCTACCCTGCATACAAACTCATGCGCACAGACTATTAACCGTATCATCGACGTATTCCCGCCTTATCAGCAGACCCAGGTAAGAACCCAGCTATCGTTCGTACTGGAAGGCGTCCTCTCCCAGATTCTTATTCCCAAGGCAAGTGGAACCGGCCGCGCACTCGCCCTGGAAGTAATGGTGCCAAACCCAGCGATTCGCAACCTGATAAGGGAAGACAAGA
The DNA here is from genome assembly GCA_937871715.1 of uncultured Geobacter sp. Taxonomy (GTDB): domain Bacteria; phylum Desulfobacterota; class Desulfuromonadia; order Geobacterales; family DSM-12255; genus CALMBF01. The sequence continues at coordinate 40,066 of CALMOE010000039.1, forward strand.
TACATCAGATTTATTCCCAGATGCAGGTCGGTCAGGAGAAGTTCGGCATGCAGACCATGAACCAGTGCCTCCTGACCCTTTATCAACGCAGACAAATTTCACTTGACGATGCCATTGGGCGTTCATCAGACCCTGACGAACTCAGACAGATGCTAGGAAATGCCGGCGTGGGCTCGGGTATGCCGCGAAGGCCAATGAACCGCTAGCATATATTTGCACGTTTGAAGCCCAACATTTTACTCTGATGTGATCATAATACTTACTCTGGAGTTCGGAATGCCAAAATTCACATGGGAAGCTAGATCTAAGGCAGGAGCCCAACAAAAGGGTGTCATGGATGCAGCCAATGAAGCCATGGTCGAAGCCCAACTGAAGAAATTCGGCTTTACCGGCATCGTCATAAAGAGTGAAAAAGCCGGTATCAACATACCTTTTCTTGGCAAGGGGGGTGGCGGAAGCGTTGATACTAAAGATCTGGTTGTCTTTACACGTCAGTTCGCCACCATGATCGACTCAGGACTGCCGCTGGTCCAATGCCTGGATATTCTTGCCAGCCAGCAGCAGAACAAAACTTTCAAAACCGCCCTTTATAACATCAAGGAGTCCGTGGAGAGCGGTTCGACCTTTGCCGATGCCCTGGGAAAACACCCGAAGATATTCGACCAACTATATGTCAACCTTGTGGCAGCAGGCGAAATCGGCGGCATACTGGACACAATCCTCAACCGTCTTGCCGCCTACATAGAAAAGGCCATGAAGCTAAAAAAGCAAGTAAAGGGCGCCATGGTTTATCCTGCAACCATCATTTCCATCGCGGTCATTGTTATCGGCGTTATCCTAGTCTTCGTCATTCCAACTTTTGCAAAGATGTTCGCCGACTTCGGCGGTACTCTGCCGACACCTACTCTTATAGTAATTTCAATGAGTAATTTCCTACAAAAATACATACTCGTAATTATTGGCATCCTCTATGGAATTAAAGTAGCATTCAGCAAATACTATGCCACCACTTCTGGCCGTAAAAACATGGATCGTTTTTTCCTCAAGCTCCCAGTTATCGGCATCCTTATCCGCAAAGTAGCTGTAGCCAAATTCACCAGGACCCTAGGCACCATGATCAGCAGCGGCGTTCCGATCATGGATGGACTAGAGATAGTTGCCAAGACAGCCGGCAACAAGATCGTCGAAGAATCTATATACAAAGTGAGACAAGCCATATCAGAAGGTAAGACAATGGCTGAACCGCTTGGCGAGAGCGGAGTCTTTCCGCCAATGGTAGTACAGATGATTTCCGTTGGTGAAGCCACCGGTGCAATGGATGCCATGCTCAACAAGATAGCAGACTTCTACGATGACGAAGTTGATGATGCGGTAGGGAACCTGACAGCCATGATGGAGCCACTGCTGATGGTGTTTCTTGGAACAACTGTCGGTGGTCTTGTCGTTGCCATGTATCTGCCAATCTTCAAACTTGCCGGCGCGGTTGGCTGATGAATAATCGGAAAAACAACCTGGCATGGCTTATCCTTGCCAGGTTGGTTATAGTTTCACTATTCCTGGTAACAATTACCCTTTTTAATTTTCGCCAACCAGACTTTTTCTCCGATGATATGCTGCGGGGTGTAACCCGTCTCATCATCGTCAGCTACTGCTTTTCAATCCTGACCCTCACCTCATTCGGACTCCCCTCAAAATACATTTCCGCTGTGGCGTATGCCCAGATATTGTGGGAGATAATTTTTGCCTCATTGCTTGTACTCTTTACGGGAGGTATTGCATCACCTTATGCGTTCTTTTACAATCTGGCCATCATTAATGCCGGCCTCCTTTTTGCGCGCCGCGAGGCTATCCATACCGCCAGCCTGTGCGGTATAATATACGGCGCAATCATAGACTTTCACTACTTCGGCAAACTGAACAACTTTGGCCTCTATCAGGAGGTTGGCGATTATTACGGCAAAACCCATCTTATTCTGCTGATACTGACAAACCTTGTTGCCTTTTGCCTAACGGCCCTATTAACCGGCTATCTGGCTGAAAAATCGCGCAGCAGCGAATCAGCCCTGCGTGAGAAAGAGATCGATTACGAGGAGCTAAAACGTCTTAACAGTCTGATAGTCTCCAACCTGGACAGCGCTCTTGTCACCATCAACAAAAGTGGCAATATCCGTGTTTTCAACCGTGCTGCTTCCAATATTACCGGTATATCCAGCATCTCGGCCTATGACAGACCGATAAATGAGATACTCCACGATATTCATCCTCTTGATTTTCTCTTTGGCAATAACAACAGAAAAGACATCATCTATAAAAACTCGAACGCCGCCACGCAGGTTTTAAGCATCAAGTCGTCCCCACTGTACGACAAGGATGGTAACATTAGTGGCGCCGTTATCGACTTTTTCGATGTGACCAAGGTCAGAGAACTCGAAGTCAAACTGAAGAAAGCAGACCGACTGGCAGCAATTGGTGAGCTGTCAGCCCGCATAGCACATGAAATACGGAACCCCCTTGCATCAATCAGCGGATCGGTGCAATTAATTTCCCAATCCGGGCAGATACCCAGCAACGACAGGAAACTATTGGAGATAGTAGTGCGCGAGACAGAACGACTTGACCATCTTCTCGGAGATTTCCTCAATTACGCAAAACCAATGCCTCCAATTAAAAGCTGGTTCTGCCTCAAGGATCTGATCGACGAGTTGATAGATCTGCTTGCTTGTGATAAACGCTTTGCAGGATTGAAGATAACAAACCACTCACAAGCAGACGTAGAAATATTCGCGGACAATGAGCAGATGCGTCAAATCATATGGAATCTGCTACTGAATTCGGCAGAAGCCACGCCGGATGGGGGCAGTGTAGAAATCGAATGCCATTGTATCGAGGACACGAACATAGGTCCTTCACCTCATTCTGCCATGGAGATATCCGTAATCGATTCAGGCACTGGGATTTCCGTAGAAAACATGGAGATGATCTTCGAGCCTTTTTTCACCACCAAACAAGGCGGAAGTGGACTCGGCCTTGCCATGGTTCACAGAATCATCGAAGCGAATAACGGCAGCATAACCGTGAAAAACATGCCGGCAGGCGGCACTTGCTTCAAGTTCATTATCCCTGTAGAACAGAAATCCCATAATATCGGGGGTATGTCATGAAATATTTTCATCATAGATATGCTATATCCAGAGAAAGAGTATGAGCGCACAAATTCTGATTGTTGACGATGAACTCAGCATGCGCGAATTTCTAAGCATCCTCCTGGAACGTGAAGGATACACGCCATCGACTGCCGCTAACGGCTTCGATGCGATCAAGATGCTGGAGAAACAAGATTTTGACCTAGTCATCTCCGACATAAACATGCCAGGGCTGAATGGTTTGGGACTTCTGGAAAAGATTAAATCAATCACAACCCAAACTGCTGTACTGATGATCACGGCTTTTTCAACCACAGAACAGGCTGTGGAGGCAATGAAGTTCGGCGCATACGACTATATCTCCAAGCCATTCAAGGTTGATGAGATAAAGCTGCTGGTAAGAAATGCCTTGGAAAAGCAGCAGCTTATACTGGAAAACAATAGATTAAAATCACAACTGCATAATAGCCATTACTGCGGGGGATTGGTCGGCAAGAGCAGTAAAATGCTCGACCTGTTTTCCACAATTCAAAAGGTGGCAACGAGCTCAGCCACCATATTGATCTGTGGCGAAAGTGGCACTGGCAAGGAGCTGGTAGCCAAGGCAATTCATTGCAACAGTGACCGCTGCAATAAACCTTTTATTGCCGTTAACTGTGGCGCAATTCCGGAAACCCTTATGGAGAGCGAGTTTTTTGGTCATGCCAAAGGTTCATTCACTGGTGCAGTTGCTGACCGTTCCGGACTCTTTGAACAGGCAAATGGCGGAACGCTTTTCCTCGATGAAATAGGTGAAGTTCCACTACTTTTGCAGGCAAAACTCTTAAGAGTGTTACAAGAGAGAGAAGTTCGCAGGGTAGGGGGGGGAGATGTACGCAAAATTGATGTACGCATTATCACTGCAACCAACAGGGACCTGGAAAAACAGGTTAGGGAAGGACTTTTCCGCGAAGACCTGTTCTACAGACTAAATGTTATCCAATTAACCATTCCACCATTAAGGGAAAGAGAAGAGGATATCCCGCTGTTACTTGAGCACTTTTACAAGAAATACAGCGGCATCCAGCAGTCACATGATTTTATTTCAGGTGAAGCGTTGTCTATACTCATGAACTACAGATTCCCTGGTAATGTGAGGGAGCTGGAAAACATCGTTGAGCGAGGGGTTGCATTAGGCGCTAGGAAAATCACAACTGATTCATTACCACACAATGTCGTCAGTAAACCATGCACCCCGTGCAGCGATCAGATCGAAATTCCGCCTGACGGATTGGACTTGGAGAAGTACCTTGATGAAATAGAGAGAAAGTATCTTCTCATGGCACTGGAAAGATCAGGAGGTGTCCGTAAGCACGCCGCAGAGCTTCTGGGGATGACCTTCCGCTCTTTCCGGTACAAACTCTCTAAACATGGCGTGGAGATCGATTGAAACGTTTACTTCGACTTGCTGGTCCAGAACAACTAAAAAGCATTGACAAGATTGCAGGCCGGGTTGCAATCCATCTGCTCCCCCCCCCTAAGCATCGGGAGACAACACGGGATATAAATTCCATACTACTCATCCGCCCCGGTGGAATAGGCGATGCGGTGTTGCTTGCGCCGACCATTCTCGCACTTACAAGATATTTTCCATCAGCTAAAATTCACGTCCTGGCCGAGAGGCGTAACTGCGGCATATTTGAGTTGATTCCAGGGATTGACAAGACATTTCTTTACGATACACCGTCAGGACTTTTTGAATCACTACGGGCCAGATATGATCTTGTAATAGATACGGAACAGTGGCACAGGCTGTCAGCCCTGATTGCCAGACTGACAAATGCACCAATAATAATAGGATTTGACACAAATGATCGGCGGCGAATGTTCACCGACTTATTGCCATATTGTCATGATGATTACGAAGCTGATAGCTTCCTCCATCTGCTGTCACCCCTATTTAGCGTTCAGAAGTTTGACATTAATCCCCCATTTTTATTCCCGCCCCCAAAGACTTTCCAGACTGCGGCTGAACTGCTTGCACCCCTGAAAAACTACCCCATTGTTACCATATTCCCCGGGGCAAGCATAAACGAGCGAAAATGGGGGAGCGAAAGATTCGCTGAGGTATTGAACGGGTTGGAATCTAGAGGCATAAGAGGCGTCATTGTTGGCAGCAATGAAGATGTCGAACATGGTGAAGCGATAATCACCGGCACAAGATCCATAAACCTGGCAGGTAAAACTTCCCTTGCTGTAACAGCTGCCATCATCTCTTCAACAAGATTACTTCTTTCAGGCGACTCAGGAGTTCTACACATAGGTGTGGGGGTTGGAGCCTCAACCGTCTCCCTCTTCGGACCTGGTATTGTTTCTAAATGGGCACCCCGCGGTGACCGACATACTGTACTCAACATGAATCTTGACTGCTCACCGTGCACAAGATTCGGCACTACCCCCAGATGTAAGAGAGGAGTGCCATGCCTCTCATCAATAGAAGTTGAAATGGTTATTGAATCCGTTATGAAACATCTGCCTACTTCCAACGAGAAAAATATATAAAATACTCTTGACAATATCTGCTCCACTTGTTAAACAGTAAGTCCTTTGTTTGCAGGCGCGTAGCTCAGGGGGAGAGCGCTACCTTGACACGGTAGAGGTCGGCGGTTCGAGACCGCCCGCGCCTACCAAATGCTTTACAGAAGCAGACAAACGTGTGAGGCATCGATTTCGATGCCTTTTCTATTAAGGGGCCACCAATGAGCGACATTACTGTTTATCTGCCTGACGGCTCAAATAGAACCCTGCCATCTGGAGCTACGGTACGTGACCTGGCGGCTTCCATAGGTGCGGGATTGGCCAAAGCAGCTATCGCCGGAAAAATAAACGGCGATCTTGTCGACCTGACCTCAACGATTCCAAACGGATCCTCCGTAGCAATCATTACAGAAAAAAGTCCAGAAGCGCTGGAGATTGTACGTCACTCCACATCCCATCTGATGGCACAGGCTGTCAAGTCTCTGTTCCCGCAGGCAAAAGTGACCATTGGCCCGGCTATAGATACCGGTTTCTACTACGATTTTGATGTTAATCACCCCTTTACACCAGAGGATCTTGTCAAAATTGAAGAAAAAATGCGGGAATTGGCCAAGGCTTCCTTACCAATTGTTCGAGAAGTTCTTTCCAGTACCGATGCCTTGAAGCTATTCAGCGACCATGGCGAGGATTACAAGATCGAATTGATCGAAGACCTTGGAGTAGATACGGTTTCACTGTACCGCCAGGGGGACTTCATTGATTTATGCAGAGGCCCTCATCTGCCGACAACAGCATTTTGCAAGGCGTTCAAACTTACCTCCATTGCTGGAGCATACTGGAGAGGTGACGAGAAACGCAAGATGCTGCAACGGGTTTATGGAACAGCTTTTGCTGACAAGAAAGATCTTGAATCCTACCTTGAGCGCATCGAAGAGGCAAAGCGACGTGACCACCGGAAATTGGGACGTGAACTAGACCTCTTTTCCTTCAGTGATGAGGTGGGTGCGGGATTTGCCATCTGGCATCCGAAAGGTGCCATGCTCAGAACAATACTGGAGGACTTCGAGCGCAAAGAACATATCAAGCGTGGTTATGACTTAGTCGTCGGCCCCCAGATTCTAAAATCAGAACTCTGGCAACGTTCCGGCCATTATGAAAACTATCGCGAAAACATGTACTTCACAGAAGTGGACGAGCAGGGCTTTGGAATAAAGCCAATGAACTGCCTCTCTCACATGATGATTTACAAATCCCATCTTCGCAGCTACAGAGATCTACCTCTTCGCTTTTTTGAACTAGGTACCGTACATCGCCACGAAAGGGCAGGAGTTCTCCACGGGCTACTGCGTGTTCGTTGCTTTACCCAGGACGATGCCCATATTCTCTGCACACCGGAGCAACTTGATGGAGAAATAAAAGGTGTAATATCCTTCGTTACCGAGGTAATGGGGAAGTTCGGCTTCGACTTTGATATGGAGCTTTCCACGAGGCCCGAGAAATCAATCGGCTCGGACGATGACTGGGAGAGGGCAACTGGCGCTCTTCTCGGCGCCCTGAAAGACTCGGGACGTCCATTCGAAATCAACGAAGGGGATGGCGCATTTTACGGTCCTAAAATAGACATCAAGCTGCGTGACTGCCTTGACAGGAAATGGCAGTGTGCTACAATCCAGTGCGATTTTACGCTTCCAGAGCGCTTCGACCTTACTTACATCGACAGTAACGGCGAAAAGAAACGACCTGTAATGGTTCACAGGGTGATTCTCGGCTCCATCGAAAGGTTCATTGGTGTTCTTATTGAGCATTTCGCCGGCAACTTCCCCCTATGGCTCTCACCGGTACAGGCAGTTCTGGTAACAGTTACCGATGCCCAGGCTGAATACGCAGGCGATCTTTACGAAAAGTTGCGCCAGGCTGGTGTCAGGGTGCAAAAAGACCTGCGCAACGAAAAGTTGAGCTTCAAGATCAGGGAGGCTCAACTGCAAAAGGTTCCATACATGCTGATCATCGGAGACAAGGAGGTGGCAACAGGGACTCTAACCCCACGCTACCGCGACGGTAAGAACCTCGATCCGATGTCAGTTGACGAATTTATCGGCTTTATATCAAGAGAAAGCGCGGATTACCACTAGGAGGTGGCGTCATAGCTAAAGCAACGGTTAACATCAATCAGGCAATCAGGTCCAGAGAGGTTCGGGTAATTGGCCCCGAAGGTGAGCAGATAGGCGTAATATCGATCCAAGAAGCTCTCTCCATGGCGGAAAGTCAACATCTTGACCTGGTTGAAGTTTCACCGACCGCTGTCCCTCCGGTCTGCCGTATAATGGATTACGGCAAATTTAAATATCAACAGAGCAAGAAGTTGCAGGAGGCGAAGAAGAAGCAGGTACAAGTTCAACTGAAAGAGGTCAAACTCAGGCCAAAGACTGATGAGCACGATCTTCTATTCAAGATAAAGCATGTACGTCGCTTCCTCGAAGAGGGAAACAAGGCAAAGATAACTTTGGTTTTCCGTGGACGTGAAATTACACACATGGAGTATGGCCAGAAAGCACTTGATCGCTTCGCACAGGACCTGGAAGATGTTGCAATAATAGAAGTTAAACCCAAGATGGAGGGGCGCAGCATGTTCATGATAGTCGCCCCGAAAAAATAAAATTCTTACTAAGAGCACAGAAGGAGAAGCAGATGCCTAAAATCAAAACTAACAGCGGCGCAGCCAAACGCTTCAAAAAAACCGGTTCCGGAAAGATCAAGAGAAGCTGCGCTTTTACCAGCCACATACTGACCAGCAAAACTCGCAAGAGAAAGCGTAATCTTCGCCATGGGGGCCTGGTTGCCGCCGTTGACCAGAAGAATATTGCAAAACTGATCCCTTACATGTAATACAGAATTATATGATGTAGTCAGATTACTGTGAACCGTGAGGAAATCGTCTCCCCTTGCGGATCCGGTGAAATAAAAACAAGGAGTAGTAGATGCCACGCGTAAAAAGAGGATTTAAAGCGAGACAGAGAAGAAACAAGGTACTGAAACTGGCCAAGGGTTACCGCGGTGCAAGAAGCAAACTCTTCAGGAGTGCGACAGAAGCGGTTGACCGCGCCCTTAATTACGCTTTCCGCGATCGTCGCGTCAAGAAACGTGATTTTCGTGCACTCTGGATTGTGCGTATTAATGCCGCAGCACGTATAAACGGCATTACCTACAGCAAGCTCATCCATGGATTGAAGCAAGCCAGAGTGGAGATTGACCGTAAGGTACTCGCTGACTTGGCTGTGTCGGATCCGGCCGGATTCGCACAGATTGCGGGGATGGCCAAGGCTGGCGCATAACCAAAACTCATCACAGAAAAAAGAAATGGAATGTCATGCATTCCATTTCTTTTTTTTTAAGGACCATTTGTATGAGAGACAAGCTTGAACAGATGCAGAATGAAGCCTTGGCGGCAATTGCTGGCGTCACATCAGAGGACCAGTTACAAACCCTTAAAGTAAGGTATCTCGGCAAAAAGGGGGAACTCACATCCATAATGAAAGGGATTGGGGCTCTCTCCGCCGAGGAAAGGCCTGCAATCGGCCAAATAGTCAACGCAGTGCGCGACCGGCTTGAAGATAGCTTTACCAACTGCCTGGCATCACTGAAGTTATCTTCAAAAAATACAAGACTACAGAATGAGCGCATAGATGTCACCCTGCCAGGGAGGAGAACTAGCAAAGGAACCAAACACCCGGTAACTCTTGTCATAGAGGAGATATGCGATATTTTCGCAGGTCTCGGTTTTCTTGTTGCCGAGGGTCCGGAAATAGAGCTTGATTATTACAACTTCGAGGCCCTGAACTTTCCAAAGGATCACCCGGCAAGAGACATGCAGGATACGTTCTTTGTACAGGACAACATGCTGCTTCGCACCCATACCTCGCCAGTGCAGATAAGGACAATGCTGCAGCAAAAGCCTCCAGTGAGGATCATAGCTCCGGGTACAGTCTACAGGTGCGACTATGATGCGACGCATTCACCGATGTTTCACCAGATAGAAGGATTGATGGTAGACAAAGGCATTACCTTTGGCGACTTGAAAGGAATACTCACTGTCTTTACTAATCAGATGTTCGGCAATGATATCGGCGTCCGCCTCAGGCCCAGCTTTTTCCCTTTCACCGAACCGAGCGCCGAAGTGGACATTGCCTGTGTCATCTGTCGCGGCAAAGGATGCAGAGTATGCAAGAACAGCGGCTGGCTTGAGATACTTGGTGCCGGAATGGTGGATCCTGAGGTTTTCCGCCATGTTGGTTACGACGCCGAAAACGTAAATGGATTTGCCTTTGGCATGGGGATCGAGCGGGTTGCCATGCTGAAATACGGAATTAACGACATGCGACTGCTATTCGAAAACGATGTCCGTTTTCTGTCACAGTTTTAGTCATTGACCACAGGGATTACGTAACTCATGTCATGTCCAAACATGTTTGTATCGGACAGCGGGGAAGTGTGAACATATGAAAGTAAGTTATAACTGGCTAAAGGAATTCGTCGACTTTGACATTGCACCAAACGAACTCGCCCACATGCTCACGATGCTCGGTCTTGAGGTGGACTCCATCGAAAACATTGGAGATGGGCTGGACAGTGTCATAGTAGCCAAGGTAGAGGAGCGAGCCCAACATCCCAACGCCGACAAGCTATCCCTCTGCCGCGTGAACAACGGCAAAGAGATTCTGAATATTGTATGCGGCGCGCAGAATTTCAAATCCGGAGACAAGGTCGCCCTTGCCCAGATTGGTGCGCTTCTCCCTGGCGATTTCAAAATCAAACGGTCTAAAATTCGCGGCGAGGAGTCGTTCGGCATGCTCTGTTCGGAGAAGGAGCTGGGCTTGGCTGATGAATCGGCGGGGATCATGGTCCTCAGTGAGGACTTGGCACTTGGCACGCCGGTATTTGAAGCTCTTAGACTTAAAGATACAATCTTCGAGATTGGTCTAACTCCTAACAGAGCGGATTGCCTCAGCATAATTGGTGTAGCCAGAGAGATTGCGGCAAAACTTGACAAAAAACTCAAATATCAAAATCCAATTGTTGAGGAGACAGCCGTTGATATCAACAGCATTGCCTCTGTGACAATCAAAGCGGCAGACCTATGCCCACGATACACAGCCCGCTACATAAGCGGCTGCAAGATCGCCCCTTCGCCCCAATGGCTGGTAAACAGACTGCAGGCTCTTGGACAAAGGACGATCAACAATGTTGTCGATATTACCAACTACGTACTCCTCGAATACGGCCATCCTCTGCACGCCTTCGATTTCCGCCAGCTTGCCGGAGGCAAAATCATTGTCAAACGCAGCGAGGAAGGGGAGACTTTCAAAACACTAGACAGCCAGGAGAGGATTCTCAATTCGAGTGACCTGACAATCAGGGATGGTGAGCGGGCTGTGGCCCTCGCCGGTATCATGGGGGGTGAGAATTCGGAGATCGCTCCTGACACAACTGACATTCTCCTTGAGAGTGCCTATTTCAACCCTTCGACCATACGTCTCACAAGCAAGCGGCTTGGCCTGCATACAGAATCATCCCACCGTTTCGAGCGTGGTACAGACATAAATATCCTAACAGTTGCCCTAGACCGTGCAGCATCGCTAATTGCCGAACTGGCAGGAGGCAAGGTGGCAAAGGGTGTAATAGACGCATACCCTGAAATACTGCCTGAAAAGAGCGTAAATGTTCGCATCAGGCGAATATACGAAATCCTTGGCCTGGAAATGGAGGAATCAACCGTCTCCACCATTTTCAAGAACCTCGAATTCAACGTGGAAACTGTTGAAGCAGGAGTGCTGCGCGTTGCCATACCTTCATACCGGGTTGATATCGAGCGTGAAATAGATCTGGTTGAAGAAGTTGCCAGGGTCTATGGTTTCGAAAATATCCCCATGTCCATGCCTGTTGCCCAGGTTTTCTCCGACAGGGTGCCACTCAGACAACGAATGGAAAGGGAGTTAAGAAACGTACTTGTGGGGGAGGGGTTCAACGAGGTAATTAACTTCAGCTTCGCCTCCCATGCAGACCTTACCAAGTTAAACCTTCCAGAGGGTGACAAGAGATCTGCAGCCGTGGCCCTACTCAACCCCCTGGTGGATGAGCACGCTGTGATGCGTACAACACTGTTGCCTGCGCTGCTGCAGACAACCGCACGCAATTTCAGCTTAAGAAATTTCAACCTGCGCCTCTTTGAAATGAGGCGAGTCTACTGGTTCAAGCCAGGAGAGGAGCTGCCTGATGAGCCGTTACATTTGGCAGGAGTAATTACAGGCCTGCGCAATCCGGAAGGGTGGAACCAGACGAAGGAAACAGCCGATTTCTATGATGCAAAAGGGGTAGTTGAGGCGATAGCAGAGCTTTTCAAGCTACCAGAACTGACTTTTGTTCAGGGCGGAGTTGAACCTTACTACCACCCAGGCAAGGCAGCGGCGATTATTTGCAACGATACGCTTATCGGCACAATTGGCGAAATCCATCCGGATGTACAGGAGGCTTTCGAGCTTGACAGGGCGGTATGCTGCTTCGAGCTTGATTTCACGAAACTGGTGGAACTTGGCAAAGAAACAGGAGTGATCGTAACGCCATCCCGCTTCCCGGACACATACAGGGACATTGCAATGTTGGCTGGCAATGAAACAACAGCAGCGTCCATCGTGGAATGCATAAATAACTGCAAATTGGACAAGTTGCGCTCCATTGAGATATTTGACATCTACTCCGGAGATAAAATCCCTGCTGGACAAAAGAGCATTGCCGTCAGGGTGCGTTATGGTTCATTCGACAATACCCTGACGGATGAAGAGGTCAACAGGATACACCAGAAAGTAATAGCCAACTTGACAGCTAAAATGAACGTAACAATCAGGTGACCGTCAACCGTTTCACTGGCAAAAGATACTTTTTGTTACTATTGTTAAAATTTGATTGCCAATCCAAACCCCGTGTGTTATAAAGCATATCCGCTATTGATGCACTACTAGTAGCGGATTACAATAACTTGAGGATGCTATGACGAAGGCTGATATTGTAGAAAAGATATATGAGAAAGTTGGCTTTTCCAAAAAAGAGTCTGCGGAACTCGTTGAACTTGTCTTTGATATCATGAAAAGCACCCTTGAGAAGAGTGACAAGATCAAAATTGCCGGCTTTGGTAATTTTGTAGTCAAAGAGAAAGCAGATCGTCGAGGTAGGAACCCGCAAACTGGCGAAGAAATCACCATTACTGCCAGACGGATACTTACATTCAAACCCAGCCAGGTTTTAAAAGCGTCCATAAATAAGTAATCGGATCAAGGAAGTGAGCTTGACAACTTCCGATAAGCTTTACTATCGAATAGGTGAAGTTGCAGAACAACTGAAAATCAATACATCGGTACTTCGTTTCTGGGAAACTCAGTTCGAACAGTTGACCCCACAGAAAACGAAAACCGGTCAGAGACTCTACTCCAGACAGGATCTGGAACTTGTAAAGTTAATACATAATCTTCTTTACAAAGAAAAACTGACAATAGCCGGAGCAAAATCAAGAATTAAGCTTTCAAGTAGATCAGAAGCTGAAAAACCAAACGATTTGAAAAAATTGCTTATACTTTTAAAAGAAGAACTGCACGAAATACGTAACAATCTATAAAGATGAATGGTCAACCGATATCGGTGCGTAGCGCAGCCTGGTAGCGCACCAGACTGGGGGTCTGGTGGTCGCTGGTTCGAATCCAGTCGCACCGACCATTTCATTTCCGGAGTGATCCGGCGTAAAGGCCTTGAGTAATCAAGGCCTTTTTGTTTTCTACACAATTCTCCATATTCCCTGCCAATTTCCTCCATGAAATTCCGATACTTGAACATTCCACCTGAATATTCCAAAAGCAACTTGCAGGTCATTAAGCACCATGTATGATTAACATTGCCCAATATATCTTGAATTCTGAAGTGCTGTTACTGGGGACAAGGGTATGGTTAATAGAAGAGTCAGGGTCAGCATAAGCCATCAGCTCTCACGCAAACTGCTTCCCCTTTCGATTGTCGTCGGCCTGCTCATCAGCTTGTGTGCCCCGTCAATCTACATGATACTGGCGCACAATACTCTTCAACACCTGACAACGTTATCTGCAGAGAATATGGCTTTAATGCTCCAGTCTCTCCCCTTGGAAAAACCGGAAATACTGCAGTATCAAACAGACAAATTCAAGGGCACCATAGAAAATTCCCGGCGCCATCTGGTGGTTACAGGTATCTGCATTCTTGATAATAAAGGCAATCATATCGAGGGATATGAATACGGAAATTGTCCTGTAACGAACAACAGCAGCATTTCGTTAAATGAGGAGATCAAATCCACCTTGGGGAGAGCTGCCATTGTTACCGACAACCGCCAGATCGGCACAGTCGAGCTTTTCGTCTCCGACATATATCTTTTACAGACAACCATCATTCTCTTCTGTTTCAGCTCATCTGCAGGATTAACTCTCGCCATTGTCATGTACAGGTTTCCCACGGGAGTAGTCAGGAGCTTGGAGCGATCCATCGGAGAGCTCAGCGACAGAGTTAAGGGTAGTGAGCATATGTACCGTTTGCTTGTGGATAATATTCCTGATGCCACCTGGACCATCGACAAGAATGGTAATTTTGACTTCATAAGCAACGCAGTGGAGCGAATGCTCGGTCACCCTATTGAAGAGATCTCGAGTGGAGGTTATCGCTTTTGGCTGGATATTACCCATCCAGATGATCGGGAGATGGTAAGGAAGGCATTTGAAGAGGTTCTGACCCATGGCAAAGATTTTGACGTCGACTCCCGTCTCTGCAAAAAAGACGGGAAATGGATATGGACCCATAACAGAGGGGTTGGGCGTGTAGAGATTGTCGGGGAAAGCTATGCCATCGGTCTTATCTCCAACATATCAGAGCGAATGCGCTCCGCTGAAGAGATAAGGAAAGCATCCGAATTTTCCAGAACGGTCATGGACAGCATCAATGACGCAATTTACATTGTTGATGCAAAAAATTACTCGATTCTGGGATGCAATGCGAATTTTCTAGAATCCCTGGGGATGCAAGAGTCGGAAGTTCTGGGACAGAGCTGTTTCGAAATGGTCCACCCCTCAAATAAGGTTCTTGACTGTCCCTTACAAGAAACAATTAGAACCGGCAGACAAGCATC
>CALMOE010000040.1 GCA_937871715.1 uncultured Geobacter sp.
CGAAGGGAACGGGGAGACGCAGGGCCCGGGACGGAAGATGCTCAACGACACCCTGCGGGGGATCTTTGGAAACTGACCCGGACCGCCGGTTAACGGCATGACCTTCGGTTCCACGTGGGGCGTACCGGGCTGCAATCAGCAGCAGACTTGGTTGCGCCCCTTGTTTTTTGCCCAGTAGAAGGCCTTGTCCGCCGCCTTCAGCACCGCGGCGTTTGTCCCCCGAATCCCCTCCCGTAAGTGTTGGCATGGGATACAGAGGGTTACTTCGCGCCGCTATTCCCTTCCCGTAAATACCGGCACGCTGTTTCGTCAGCCGGGTTCAGACGCAAAACTTCTTTAAAGTACCCCATAGCCTCCCCGTAGCGACCATTGTCAAGACTGAGCAGCCCCAGATTGAGATACGGGTCCGAGTAGCCTGGATCGTGCTCAATTGCAAGCCCATATTCACGAGTTGCATCACCATCATGCCCCTGCATGGCAAGGATAAGTCCCATGTTATTGTGCACGGTTGCAGCAAGAGTTCCGGCGGAGAGTGAAGCTGCGACGCGCAAGCGCTCCAGAGCCCTGTTGAGATCCCAACGTTCCTTGAACTCCATTGCTTCTGCGTTGTAGGCCTTGGCAAGATTGGCCTTGGTAAGAGGGGTGGCCGGCGTTACCTCCAGTGCACGGGAAAACAGGAAGACGTTACTTCTCCATGCAGCGGCCTGCCGCCATGCGGCGATGGTGAGCAAAGTGGCGGCCAAAGTGAAGCAGACGGCAAAAACGGCCTTTCGTCTTGAAGTCGTGGCGAACTCTGCTGTTCCCCAGGCAAGCATGATGGAGAGCCCGATGTGGGGCAGATAGGTATAACGATCCGCCATTGACTGGGCTCCTACCTGAATGATGCCGATCACCGGTACGAGCATTCCCAGGTACCAGAGCCACCCGACGATGAGGTAGGGATATCGGGTGCGCATGCGGAGCAGGAGCAATAGTGTGCTGGCGAAGAGCATGCCCAGGATGGTGGGTTGCCACCATGGAATGGAAGTCGGCAAAGGGTAGAAAACTGCCAGGTCATGGGGCCAGATCATCTGCTTGATGTAGCTGGCAGAGGAGAGAGCGGAGTTTGCGAGGCGCAGGGATAGTGGCACCCTGACGAAAGAGGTAACTGCACCGGCCTGATTCTGGGCCAGAAAAGTGATAATGGCTGAAAGGATGGAGAGGAGAAAGAAGGGGATCTTTTCCGTGAACAAATGTGTCAGGTTTTTCCCGGAGCGGAACCTGGCAAAAGGCCACCAGTCCAGGAGCAGCAGGAGACACGGCAAGGTGACGAGCATCGGCTTTGCCATGAGACCGAGTCCGAAAAGGGCGAGAGTGCCGAGGTAACGGGATAGTGAAGGGTTTCGGAGATAGCCTTGCCACGCAAGGAGGGTGAGGAAGAAGAAGAGACCGCTCAGCAAATCCTTGCGCTCCGCGATCCAGGCGACCGACTCGACGTGCTGGGGGTGCACGGCAAAGAGGATGGACACGGCAAAGCTTTGCCAGACCTCTGCTGTCATGCGGGTCAGGAGGAGAAAGAGCAGCAGCGCGTTGGCGGTATGGAGGGCGACGTTGACGAGGTGGTGACCGGCGGGCTTCAGGCCGAAGAACTGGACATCAACCATGTGGGAGAGCCAGGTGAGGGGGTGCCAGTTGCCACTATGGAAGCTGGAGAATGCCAGCTTGATCCCGTTGATGGTGACCCCTTCGTTGACCATGGGGTTGTTGAGCAGATACTCGCCATCATCGTAGAGAAAGAAGCCGTGGGATCCCGTCTGCCAGTAGACGGCCAGACAAAGCATGACGATTACGCCGGAAAGAATGATCAGTTGTGAGTACGTGTCCCTCCCGAGGTGGCGGCAGAATTTTCCCAGAGATTTGTCCCCGGTGTCTGGCATCGTCCGGATTACTCCTTTCCTGTCTTCTTACGTCGCTGTTGTTGTTCCCTGGCGAGGGCCAGGTTGGCCATAATATCGATGGCGCCTGGCTTGAGTTTCAGAGCTGCCTCATACTCCCCGATCGCCCTGTCGAGGTCGCCGCTTTTAACAAGTACAATCGCCAAGTTGGAATGGGCGGGGACATAGGAAGAGTCGCGGCTGATCGCTTCCCCGTACGCCCTGACAGCGGCATCCAGCTCCCCCTTTTCGGCAAGAGCATTCCCCATGTTGGTAAGGGCCATGACATCATCGGGATTCAGAGCGAGAATCTGTCGAAAGACCCCGATAGCCGCGTCGAATTCCCTGTTCTTGGCAAAGGCGGCCCCCAGGTTGGTCAGGGTCTTTATATCAGAGGGGTGAATGGCGAGGGCCTCCCCGTATTCCCGGGCGGCGGCAGCGAAGTTCCCTTTTTTTTCATAGAGCGATCCGAGGTTGAAACGGGCCAGATAACTTGTGGGGACAGAGCGGGCAGCATGGCTGAAGAGGGTGAGACTATTCTGCCAATAACCTATCTGCTGCCAGGTCAGGACAGTCAAGGCAGTCAGGGAAACAGTTGCCAGCAGGGCATTGACCTCCTTGTGGTATGGCAGGTGTTGGAAGAGTTCCGATACCCCCCATGACGTCATGATGAACAGGCCGATGAGGGGGAGGTAGGTGTAACGGTCCGCCAGGGCCTGGTCTCCCACCTGGACAATGCCGATAACCGGTACGAGAGTGAAAAGAAACCAGAACCACCCGACCGGCAGGTACGGATAGCGCCGCCCCGCTGCGAGGGTTGCCACCGACACCAGAAGCAGCAGAAAAAGGGATGCAATAACGTTCCAAAGGGGAATTGCAGTGGGGAGGGGGTAGAATACTGCAAGATTCACCGGCCAGAATGCTTTGGCGAGGTAGGTTGCGTAGGCGACACAGGCGTTGGCAACAAGGGGCCAGAAAGGAATTGTCTGCAGGCTTTTCAGCGCCCCGCCCTGGTGCTGGGCATAGACGGTTAGCAGCGAGGAGAGGAGTGAACAGGCAATAAAGGGGATTTTTTCATGGACAAGGGCTATCATACGGGAGCGGCACTCAATGGCTGGGGTGTTTCCGTTTTCCCGGAAGCGGTTCAGGGGCCAATAGTCCAGCAACAGCATGACGATGGGGAGGGTCACAAGCATCGGCTTGGCCATGAGACCCAGCAGAAACGCGACAAGGGCACACAGGTAGGATGATACGCTCCGTTTTCTTGCGTAGCCGGCATACAAAAGGAGAGTCGAAAACCAGAAAATGGCGCTGAGAACATCTTTGCGCTCCGCTGCCCAAGCCACCGATTCCACATGCAACGGATGCAGGGCAAAGAGTGCTGCCACAAAGCCGCTCTGCCAGATTTGACGGGTAAGTCGGAAGAGAAGGACATAGAGAAGGAGGGTGGAGAGGACGTGGATTCCGACGTTCGTGAGGTGATGCCCTTGGGGATTAAGGCCATACAGCTGCACGTCCGCCATATGGGAGAGCCAGGTGATCGGGTGCCAGTTGGAGGCGTGCACTGCGGTGAACGCCCATTGAAAGTTAGGCCCTGTCAGGCCAGTTGTAACATGAGGGTTCTCCGTAATATATCGGCCGTCGTCATAATCGACAAATTCATGGGTTGCCACCTGCCAGTATACGGTTAGCGTAACAGCGGCGAGCACCATGGCAAGGAGGGTCACATGTAAGCGACCGACCTTTTGTATCAATCCCCCATTGACAGGCAGAGAAACCCCCACGTTTGGCTGTGATTCTGGTCAATTTGCTGCGTGGAAAATCCAAACCATGACAGGTTATTTATAGGTGCAGTCGTTTCGATCAGCAGCAGACCTGGTTGCGCCCCTTGTTTTTTGCCCGGTAGAGGGCCTTGTCGGC
>CALMOE010000041.1 GCA_937871715.1 uncultured Geobacter sp.
CGTGGGGCTCGCGCAGGCTCTTGCAATCCTTGTCCGGCAGCTCGGAGGGGACCGTCTCCCCCTGCAGGCGGCGCCCCTCGCCGGCCATGTAGAAGGCGATGTCGATCGCCTCCTGCACGTCCCCCAGCCCCTCGGCGATCACCTTCCCCATCTCCAGGCTGACCAGCTCCCCCAGCTCCTGCTTGCGGGCACGCAGGAGCTCACCGGCGCGGAAGAGGATCTCCCCCCGGCGCGGGGGCGGTGTGCGGCGCCAGCCAGGTGCGGCCCTGCCGGCCGCGGCCACCGCCAGGTCAACGTCGCCAGGCTCCGAAAGGGGAGCCGTTGCCAGAATCTGGCGGCAATCGGCCGGATTGGTGCTGGCGAAGCTTCTGCCACCAATGGCGTCGCGCCACCTGCCGTCGATGTAGTTGCGTACCTTTTCGACCATGGATCACCTCCCTGACTGAAAGCATACCAGATTTCGGGCATGGGGTTGCAACGACTGGCTGTTCGCCGGAGATTGACGCCTTCTCCTGGTGCAACCCCGGAAATGCAAAAAGCTCACTCCTGGTATAATCTTATTGGCAGCGCTCTGCTGCCGAATACTGGTCGAAGGAGGAATGCATGTCTAGAATGGTCATGATCGGCATTACGCTTCTGCTTGCGGCGGGTCTTGTCCACGGCAAGGATCAGCCGACAGCTCCAAACGGGATCAGGCTTTTCCCTGACTACCTGGAGTGGAAGGTGGTGGCCCCCTCCTACCGGGAGGACAGGGGGCAGATCCGCGTCATCACCGGCAACGAGACCGCCATGGCAGCATTGCGCCGCGGCACCAGGCCGCTCCCCGACGGCAGCGTCCTCGCCAAGGTCGCCTGGAAGGCGCGCAAGCACCCATCCTTCCCGGTGGCCACCGAGCCGGGGGAGTTCGTCCAGGTGGAGTTCATGGTCAAGGAGAGCAAGAAGTACCGGGACACAGGGGGGTGGGGATTCGCCCGTTTCGTGGGGAACGAGCTTAAACCCTACGGCAGTGATGCCGGTTTTGCCAGCGAATGCTTCGCCTGCCACACCCCGATGGCGGACAATGACTACCTCTTCACCAGGATCGTCACTACCCCCTGACAGGCGGCAGTCGCGGAGGGGAAGGAAATCAACCCGCGACGATCTCCGTCCCCCCTCTCCCGGCAACCGCCTCGGCGATGGCGTCGATGGCGGTGATCACCGCCCGCCTGCCACCCCCCTCGATGAACTGCACTGCAGCCTCGACCTTGGGGCCCATGGAGCCAGGGGGGAACTCCCCATCCGCCAGGTGACGGCGTGCCTCTGCAATGGTCATCCGCTCCACCGGGCGTTCCCCGGGGGTGCCGAAGCCCAGGCAGACCCGGGGGACATCGGTGGCGATGAGGAGCATATCCACCCCCACCTCCGTTGCCAGGCAGGCGCTGGCCAGGTCCTTGTCGATCACCGCATCCACGCCGTGGAATGCCCTCCCCTCGCGGACCACCGGAATCCCGCCGCCGCCGCAGCAGATGACGATGAAGTCCAGATCCAAAAGCGCCTTGATCTCCCCCTTCTCCACGATGCTGATCGGCCGTGGCGAGGCGACCACCCTCCTGAAACCCCTGCCGCTCCTGCGCACCGGCCAGGGGAGCCCTCTGGCCTCCTCCTCGGAGTAGAACGGCCCCACCGGCTTGGATGGCTCGGAGAAGGCGGGATCCTCCTCGTCCACCACCACGTAGCTGATCAGGCTCACCAGCCGCCGGCCGGCTTCTCCTGCCCAGGCCAGTTCGCCGTCCAGGGTCGACTCGATCATGTAGCCGATCTGCCCCTGGGTCTGGGCAACCAGGATCTCCAGGGGGAGCCGGGGGATCTCCCGGCAGCTCTCCTGCTGCAGAAGGAGATTGCCTACCTGGGGGCCGTTGCCGTGGGTGATGACGATCCGGTGATTCCTGGCAAGTTGGGCAATCTGCCCCATAGGCACCCGCAGGTTGGCGAACTGCTGCTTGATGGTCCCCTCCTCCCCTGGTCGTATGAGGGCATTCCCCCCCAGGGCAACGAGGAGAGTATCCTTTCCTTTCTCAGGGTTCATCTTTCCCTCCATTTGCGCGGTGGCTGCAGGCGTCCAGCCATCTCCTCTCCAAAGCTCATCGCCATGATGCGCTGCTTACAGTATAGCCATCGGTTGCATGAATTGATACCTGCATAAGCCATTTGGGTGAACAGTGTGGCTTTGTCGGCCAGCATGGGTAAAGGGTGATTGTGCGATTCCGGCACGTAGTTTGCTTCTAATTAGCAGGCAAACCGTGTTTTAATCAAATTGGAAGCACCAGTTGAGGAGGTCCTTATACATGCCGGACCAACTGACGCTTGACAGGCTCTTTCATGCCCCCCTTCTCGGCCAGGCGGTCGTGGATGCGGCCGGCTTTATCCGCGAGGCGAATGCCGCCTTTGCGCGATTCAGCCGCTATTCGGCGCAGCAGCTTCAGGGACTCCCCCTGGCAGAGCTGCTGCACCCCGACACCCACCTCCCACCCCCGGAGAAGCAGGGGCTGCTCCGTTTCCGCGCCAGTGATGGCCAGACACTCTGGGGGGATGTTTGCATCCTGCCGCTGCAGTTGGGTTCGGGCGACCGGGATGATTTCCTCCTCCAGGTCCTGGACAAGACCCGCGACCAGTTGGAGCAGCAGCTGCACAAGGGGCGCGCCCATGTGCTGGAGCTGCTCTACCGGGAACAGAGCCTCGAAGAGATCTGTCTGGCCATTGTCCGCCAGATCGAGTCCCTCGGAGAAGGGATGCGCTGCTCCATCCAGGTCCTGCACAGCGAGCGCGGCACACTGCACAAGGCAGCAGCTCCCAGTATCCCGGATTTCTACAGCCAGGCAATCGAGGGGATGCGCATCGGCGAGGGGGTCGGCTCCTGCGGCACCGCCGTTTACCGCCGCGAGAGGGTGATCGTGGCCGACGTCCTCAGCCACCCCTACTGGGAAAGGGCGAGGCGCCTCGTCTCCCGCACCCCGATGAGAGCCTGCTGGTCCGAGCCGATCATCGCCAACGACGGCAGCGCCCTGGGGAGTTTCGCCATCTACTACGACACCCCTCGTGAACCGCACCTCGAGGAGCTGGAGCTGATCGCATCGGCGGCCTCCCTGACCGCCATCGCCATCTCCTACAAGAAAAACCAGCAGGTGCTGCGCGACCTGGACAGGGCAAAGGACGAATTCATCTCCATTGCCGCCCATGAGCTGCGCACCCCGCTGACCGCCATCATGGGGTATGCCGAGCTGCTCCTGGAGGAGGGGGACGTTCAGGCGCGGCGGGAGTACACCGAAGAGATATCTCGCCACGGGGATGCCTTGACGCGGCTCATCGACGACCTGCTGGATGTGAGTCTCATCCAGATAGGGAGGGGGCTGGCGATTGTCAAGCAGCAAGTTGCCATAGCTCCGATGCTGCAGCGGGTTGTAGCCCATTATCGACGCAGCGCCAGGGGGTACCTGATCGAGCTACACCTGGATGGGGATCTCCCCGAACTGGTCAGATGTGACCAGGGGAGGCTGAGCCAGGTTCTGGAGAACCTGATCGGCAACGCCATCAAGTACTCCGGGCCGCAAAGCACTGTCACCGTTCAGGCGGAAAGGAGCGGTGAAAATCTCCGTCTCTCCGTCAGTGACGAGGGGATCGGCATGGGCGAGGAAGAGACCCGCCGCGCCTTTGACAAGTTCTACCGGGCGAACTCATCCGACACCGCGCCGGGTGGGCTCGGCATGGGGCTCTGCATTGTGAGGGAGATAGTCGAGGCCCACGGCGGGGAGGTCAGCCTGAAGAGTCGTCCCGGGGAGGGGACCAGGGTCAGCTTTACCCTGCCGCTGGATTAGGGGGGGAGTTGCGGTCTGTCAGATGAGGCGGTTGAGGAAGGAGCGGATCCGTTCGTTGCCGAGCCTTTCTGAGAAGAACTCTGCGGGTGTGGACTCCACCACGAAACGCCCCCCCTCCATGAAGATAACCCGGTCGGCCAGTTCCCTGGCGAACCCCATGTGGTGGGTGACGATGACCATGGTCATCCCCTCGTCGGCCAGGCCGTGGATGGTGTCGAACACCTCCCCCACCAGCTCCGGGTCGAGGGCCGAGGTCGGCTCGTCGAAGAGCATCAGCTTCGGGCGCATGGCCAGGGCGCGGGCGATGGCCACCCGCTGCTTCTGCCCTCCGGAGAGGGTTGCCGGGTAGACATCCTTCTTCTCCGACAGCCCCACCTTGGCCAGCATGGCCAGGGCGGTCTCCCTCGCCTCATCCTTCCCCTTCTTCTGCACTGTCAGCGGCCCTTCCATCACGTTCCCCAGCACCGTCAGGTGGGGGAAGAGGTGGAAGTGCTGGAACACCATACCGATCTCCGCACGAACTGGGCAGATTACATTCTGCCTCTCCAGGTGGGGCTTGCCATGGCGCCGGACATAACCCGTCTCCCGGCCTTCGAACCAGATCCTCCCTTCGTCGATCACCTCCAGGAAATTGATGGTCCGTAGCAGGGTGGACTTACCCGAACCTGATGGGCCGATGATGACCAGCTTCTCCCCCGGATGGACATCCAGGCTGACGCCGTCAACGGCGGTCACCCCCTTGAACTGTTTGGTGATCTGCTCCAGCCGGAGGAGCGGTGCGCTAGCGGTGCTCATAGATACCTGCCCGGTACTCGATTTTTTCAAAGATGAAGGTGAAGAGGGTCGTGAAGGCCAGGTAGATAACCGCTGCCAGGATCAGGGCCGTCACGTTGAAATAGGTGTTGAACATCTGGTCGGCGGCGCGCATCAGCTCAACCATGGCGATGGTGGAGACCAGGGCGGTGTCCTTGATCAGGGCTATGAATTCGTTGGCCACCGGCGGCATGAGTCGTTTGTAGGTCTGTGGGATGATGATCCGCCGCATCGCCTGGCCGTAGGTCATCCCCAGGGCCTTGGCAGCCTCCATCTGGCCATGGTCGATGCTCAGTATGGCACCGCGGATGATCTCCCCCAGATATGCCGAGTAGTTAAGCCCCAGGCCGATGATCGCTGCCGTGAAAGGCCTCAGGGTGATCCCCAGTGAGGGGAGCCCGTAGTAGATGAAGAAGAGCTGCAGCAGGAGCGGGGTGCCGCGGAAAAGCCAGATGATGAACCAGCAGCATGCGGAGAGGGGGGGGAAGTGGCTGATCCTCCCCAGGGCGATGAGCAGCCCCCCCAGGGGGGAGATGGCCATGATGCAGACCATCAGCAGGAGGGTCATCCCCGCCCCCTTGAAGAGGTGGGGGAGGAAGCGGCGGCAGTCGTCGAGGAAGGTGACATAGCGAGGCTTTTTCTCCGTCTTCACCGAGGCTACGAAGTTGAGGGCCTCGCTGTTGGCAGGGAATAGCCTGAGTACCTCCTGCGCCGCCCCCTCCGCCTGGTCAAACTCCCCCATGGAGAACTTGATCCGGGCGATCTGCATGCGGCTGCGGACGAAATCCTCCTCGTCGCCACCTGCTGAAGGCGAAGGTACCCGGCCCAGTACCTGCACCGCTGCCGCCAGATCTCCGCCACCCTGCAGCTCGTTTGCCTGGCGGAAAAGCTCCTCGCTGTCGACCTGTGCGGCCAGGAGGCTCGCTGCCGTGATCCATAAAAAAAGCAGGGCCGTCAAGACCCTGCTGCATATCCGTTTCATTGACGTTCCCCGGTCAGGTTACCATTTCTTCGGGTTGGTGATGTCTTCCGCAAACCACTTCTTGGAGATCTTTTTCATGGTGCCGTCCTTGACCATGGCGTCCAGGGTCTTCTGCACCGTGGAGAGCAGCTCCTTGTCCTCCTTGCGGAAAGCGACACCGAACGGCTCCTTGCTTATGAAGCCAGGGAGGATCTTGAATTTGCCGGGGCGCTTGGCGATGAAATCCCTGCCTGTCACGTTGTCGATAACCACCACGTCGATCCTCTTGGATTCAAGGTCTAGGAGTGCCTTGGGGTTGTCCTCGTACTCCTTGAGCTCGGCCGGCTTGCTCGGAAGCTTCTCCACAGCCTTGATTGCCGAGGAGCCTTTCTGGGCCCCCACCTTGACGCTCTTCAGCCCCTTGAGGTCCTTGAAGCGCTTCTCATCGAAGCGGACCACCGCCACCTGGCCGTCCATGATGTACGGCTTGGTGAAGGCTACCTGCTTGGCCCGTTCGTCGGTGATGGTCATGCCGTTCCAGATGCAGTCGAACTTCTTGGCGTTCAGGGAGTGGATGACCCCGTCCCAGGCGGTGGGCTGCCACTCGATCTTGATGCCGAGACGTTTCCCCAACTCTTCGGCGGCATCGATGTCGAAGCCGTTAAGGGTGCCGTCTTCCTTGCGGAACCCCATGGGGGGGAAGGAGTCGTCCAGACCGATGACCAGCTTGCCGGCGCTCTTGACCCGCTTGAAGGAGCCGTCGGCGGCAATGGCGGCAGTGGCCAGCCCGGCCAGGACCAGGGTGAGAAGCAAGAGAATCGCTTTTTTCATGGGATGTCCTTTCAGACGATGGAAGTGATCTGCCCCGGGAAAATTTCCCGCGGGGAAGCATTATGGCAGAGGATCACTTCATGGTCAACTGAACTTAAGTTAATGGTTAAACCTTTACACTTGTTTCCTTGCCAACGAGCATAAAAAACCGCCCCGCTTGTCCGCGGGGCGGCACGATCGTGTGGGGAGTGACAATCTTCTCACTCCCGGCAAGCCACCCTGTTTTTCTGCATCACCTTGATGCCGCCGCTGGTCATGTCGTAGACCCAGCCGTGGATGGAGAGCTTGCTCTCCTTCATGGCATCCCTGACAAAGGGGTACTCCTGCAGGTGCTCAAGTTGCAGGCGGACGTTCTCCTCCACAATGAGGCGCAGCCGCTGCTCCGGGTCGATCTGCATCTGCAGTGAGACCAGTTTCTCGTCCACCCGCTCCTTGGCCTTGTAGGCGTTGTTAAGCCAGATGGGGATGTAGCGGTCCTCCCTGCTCACATCGTCCATGGCAACGATCCCGCCGCAGCCGTAATGGCCACAGACCACGATGTCGGGAATCCTCAGGTGGTTTATGGAGAACTCCAGCACCGCCGAAAGGTTCCAGTCGTTGGTGGCCACGATGTTGGCCACATTGCGGTGGACGAAAATCTCCCCTGCCCTGGTCTGGGTGATGGTGTTGACCGGCACACGGGAGTCGGAGCAGCCGATCCAGAGGACCGTTGGGCGCTGCACCTTGGCCAGATCGGCAAAATACTCCTTCTCCTTCTGGAAAACATCGGTGACGAAGCGCTTGTTGCCTTCGAGCAGGCCGGTGATCATGGCGTCACCTCATAGATACTGGCAGAAGCCTTGAATGATGAAACGTCTCCCTCCCCCCCTGGTGGGGGAGGGTCGGGGAGAGGGGGGATGGATTTCAAACAACAATATGTTCACCCTCCCCCCAGCCCCCTCCCATCGAGGGAGGGGGAGAGTGAATATGCAGTATGTCGCTAATGGTCCGTCTAGAGCAGGGACTTTGCCGCGGCGATGACCGCTGCGTAATCCGGCTCGGATGTCACTTCCGGAACTATCTGCATATAGCGGATGGTGTCCTGGGCATCGATGACGAACACGGCACGGGCGAGGAGCTTCAACTCCTTGATGAGCATGCCGTAGGCCGAGGCGAAGGATCTCTCCTGGTAATCGGAGAGGGTGGTGACCCGGTCGATGCCGGCGGCGCCGCACCAGCGTTTCTGGGCAAAGGGGAGGTCGAGGCTGATCGTCAGGACCACCACGTTGTCAGGCAGGGAGGCTGCCTCCTGGTTGAACCGCCGTGTCTCGGTGTCGCACACCGGGGTGTCCAGGGAGGGGACGGAGCTGATGATCCTGATTTTGCCGGCATGGCTGGCCAGGCTTACGGGGGCGAGGCCGTTATCCACCACGGCGAAGTCGGGGGCCTTGTCGCCGACCTTGAGCTCCGGGCCGAGCAGGGTGAAAGGGTTCCCCTTGAAAGTGATGATGCCGCTACGTTCTTGCATTGTCTCCTCCTGGGAATGTTCAATTTTGCGTCAGAAAAGTGTAGCGGAGCAGGGGGAAAAAGCAAGGGGAGGGGGAACCGAAGGCAACCCCCCTCAATCCCCCCTTGCCAGGGGGGAAGAGTAAAGCCTCCCCTGACAAGGGGAGGTTGGAGGGGTTAGCAATAAAGTGGGCAAAATCAGACGAGGTTGAAGTTGTTCTGGTAGGCGTTTAGGGTATTGATCATCAGTGCGGCGACGGTCATCCGTCCCACCCCGCCGGGTACCGGGGTGATCCAGGAGCATTTCGGTGCCACGGCATCGAAATCCACGTCGCCGACGAGCTTGCCGCTCTCCAGACGGTTGATCCCCACGTCGATGAGAACAGCCCCCTCCTTGACCATGTCCGGGGTGACAAAGCCGGGGATACCCACGGCGACGATGACGATGTCCGCCACCCGGGTCATCTCCAGCAGCAGCTCCCGCGGCGTTTCGATGTGGGTCAGGGTGACTGTGGCGTTGCCGATGTCGAAGTCGTTGGCCAGCATGATGGAGATCGGCTTGCCGACGATGTTGGAGCGGCCTATTACCACCACATGCTTTGCCTTGGTCGGGATGCTGTAGTACTGCAGCAGCTTGCAGATGCCGTAGGCCGTCGCCGGGCGGAACGCCTTCTGCCCCAGGGTCATCTTGCCGAAGTTGGTGGGGTGGAAGCCGTCGATGTCCTTGGCCGGATCGATGGCATTGATGATGTTCTGCGGATTGATGTGCTTGGGGAGCGGCAGCTGCACGATCAGGCCGTCGGTGGTGTGGTCCTCGTTTATCTCCCTGATCCTGGCCAAAAGCTCCTCTTCGCGGATCGACTCGGGGAGGCGGATCAACTCGCTTTCAAAGCCGGAGAGGCCGCTGGTGGTGATCTTCGACTTTACGTAGGACTCGCTGGGGGCGTGCTCCCCCACGAGGATGATGGTCATGTGGGGCTTGCGCAGCCCGCCTTGCACGTAGCCGGAGACCTTCTTGCCGATCTCCGCGATCAGGCTGTCAGCACACTTCTTTCCGTCGAGAATGTTCATCTTGTCTACTCCTTTCCTGGCTGCAAACCCGAGATTCTCTCCCTGGTCGCTTCACCCAGATAGTCCCACAGCCCCAGATTCTTCAGGGTCTCGACCCTGGGGATGCCGTTTTCGCTCCACCCCCGCTCCAGGTAATAGACCGATACCAGCCGGCGCAGCTCGGCCTTGCGGTTATCCATGAGGATGCGGCGCTTCTCCGCGGTATTCATGCCGGCCACGCTCTGCCCGGTCACCCGCTCCACCTCGGCGTCGTGATAGGCCCCCTCCTGCTCGTAGAGGCGGTCCTCCGTGGGGCCGATGGCCCGGTCGGGGATCCAGTCGTATTTGGCCGTATCCGCGCCGTACTTCATGGCGTTCATCACCCGCTGCAGGTTGATGTCCCGGTCGGTGCGGGCGAAGATCTCCTCCCAGCCCAGGTCGGTGCCTAGCATGCCGTTGTAGAAGTCGGCGTAGATATCCTGGGAGGCGGGGTTGATGTAGACGTCCTCGTTCATCCGCTTGGCCGACTCGGGGTTGAACACGTCCACCCAGGGGAGCTTGCAGACCCCCAGGTTGTCGTTCCCCAGCCGGACCCTGGGGTAGGTCATCAGCGCCCGTGCCTTGTCCTGGAAGGTGGGGAAGGCCCCCAGCAGGTCGGCCTTGATCAGCCAGGCGGCGGCATGGTGGGCGCCGATGTCGCTGGCCGCGGCGTAGGAGCCCTGCATGGAGAGGGAGCGGTGGGTGCGGTAGAAGGAGAAGGGGAGCCCCTTGGTCTGCATGGCGAACAGGGCCAGCTCTTCCCGGCACTCTTTGCCGCTGCGGGCCTGGTAGCGCTGGGCGACCCACTCGGCAGTGGCGGTCATCCCCCTGCCGGCGACCCTGGCCATCTCGGTCCTGCCGTGGGCAAGCTGGTGGAGGAACTCCAGGGCAGCCGCCTCGTTCCCCCAGGTTAGGGAGAGGCCGTCAGACTCCTCCAGGGTGAGGTACCCCCGCTGGAAGCACTCCATAAGGAAGGCCATGATGGTGGCGGCGGAGATGGTGTCGTAGGCGTAGTTGTCGCAGTGCCAGTTGGCCTCCATGATGAACTCGGCGCTCCAGATCCCCAGGTTTGAGCCGAAGCCGGCGGCGGTCTCGTACTCCGGGCCGTCGACCCAGACCTTCTGACCCTTGTGGCTGCCGGAGACCAGGGTCACCCATCCCCCCTTGGTGCACTGCAGGTTGCAGCCGGGGAAGCAGCCGTCCATGCCGCGGTGCTCGAAGAGCTTCTCGGCGTAGTGCTTGCCGCAGATTTGCGGGGCGCGGGGGTCGGAGCCGGACTGGAAGTTGTTGACCGGCAGGGACTGGTAATCGTCCTTGCTCATGAAGGTGATCAGGCCGGCGCTCCCCTTGCGGGCCATCTGCAGCTGGTTGGGGTCGATCTCCTTGACGATGGCGTGGAGCCGGCGGCCGGCATCCACAACCTTGGCCCAGTCGGCGGCGCCGTAGGGGTTGTCACCGTGGGGGTAGTCGGCCAGGACGACGATGGCCAGGATGTTCTTGCCCCGCATCACCGAGCCGATGCCGGTGCGGCCGGCCTGCTTGGTCCGCCAGACCCCCTTGCCGCCGTCTTTCGCCGGCTTGGTGACATCGAAGTAGTGGCTGTTGATGCAGCCGTAGCGGGTGTACTTCGCCCCGGTGCCGGTGGACATGAAGGCGATGTTCCTCTTCCGGTACCCCAGTTCAGTGAAGCGCTCGGCGATATGCTGCTCCAGGTCGAAGGCCTCCTCGTCCCGCGGAGCATCCTCCACGGTGATCTCCCGGGTGAAGCCGTTGATGACGATCATCGTCTCCTTTTCGCCCTTCCCCGTCACCTGCAGGGCATCGAAACCGGCGTACTTGAGAAAGGCTCCGAAGTAGCCGCCGAAGTTGGAGACACCGGGGACGCCGGTAAGGGGCGAGAGGGCAACTGCCATGGCCTTGGCGGTGCCCGGGAACTGGGGTATCCCCCCCAGGGGGCCGTTGGCAAGGATGAGTGGGTTGGCCGGTTCGGCCGGGTCGGTATCAGGGGTGATGGCCTTGTGGAGGAGGTAGAGGCCGAGGCTGCGGCCGCCGGTGAAGTAATCGCGTACCCCGGGCTCAAGCTCCGGAGTGGTGATGCCGCCTTTGTCGAGGTCGATTGCCAGGATGCGGTTGGTGTAGCCGCGGAAAATAGCTCTGCCGGGGTAATTCATGATAGATATGTCCTTTTTTCCGGGGAGTTCGGCTGCCGATCCCGTCGGATCTGGGCGGAGACAGCCTGCCGAATGAGCCATGATCAGGCAGTTTGCCAACGACGCAGAGAGGGCCATTACGCCAACCCGGTCACAGCCCATCTGCCTGATCTGGGATAATTGATGAAATGTACTGATTTTTAGGCTATTGTGTCAAGCGGTCGCTGCTCGTATACGCCCATAACCGATATTTTTCAGGAGTTCCCATGGCAATCAACAAGCTGGTCTGCATAGACCTGGATCAGGCCGGGCTGGAGGGTTTTCGCCAGTTCATCAGCTCATGGCTCTGCGTCACCGACAACTGCACCATGGTGGTCGACCCCGGGCCCCTCTCCACCATCCCCCGCCTGGTGGCCGAGCTGCGCCGCCACGGGGTGGAGCGACTCGACTACATCCTCCTCACCCACATACACATCGACCATGCCGGCGGCAGCGGCGCCCTGCTGCGGGAGTTCCCCGGGGCAATGGTAATCTGCCACCCGGAGGGGGTGCGCCACATGATCGCCCCCGGGAAGCTCTGGGAGGGGTCCCGCAAGGTACTGGGGAGCCTGGCCGAGACCTACGGCGAGATCGTGCCGGTCCCGGCGGAGAGCATCCTTTTCAGCGAGGAGATGGGCGAAGGGGATATCCGCGCCTTCCTCACACCCGGCCATGCCCAGCACCACTGCTGCTATCTGGTGGGGGACCTCCTCTTCGCCGGCGAGGTTGCCGGGGTTCGCTGCGAGCTCCCCGGAGACGCAATCTTCATCCGCCCCGCCACCCCCCCCCGCTTCATCCTCGAAGTGGCCATGGACTCCATCGAGCGGATGATCGCCCTGGGGCCAAAACGGCTGGTCTTCGCCCACTACGGCATGGTTGATAGAGGGGTGGAGCACCTGCAGATAGCCCGGCAGCAGCTCCTCATCTGGGTCCGCTGCGTCGCCGAGGTAGCAGGCGAGCCGGAGGAGACCCGTGAGGAGGCGCTGATTGCCAGGCTGCTGGAGAAGGATCCGTGCTACCGCAACGTCGGGCTCCTCCCCGCGGACATCCGCGCGCGGGAGCGCTACTTCGTGGGCAACACCATGAAGGGGATGGGGGAGTACGTGGCGTCACTCCCCGAAGAGGGGCGCAGGGCGCTGC
>CALMOE010000042.1 GCA_937871715.1 uncultured Geobacter sp.
CTAGAACTCCTGTGGCATGGCTTTCACCTGTCCGGCGGTGAAGACCGGGCCGTCCTTGCAGACGTAGACGTTGCCCACGTTGCAGCGGCCGCACTTCCCCAGGCCGCACTTCATCCGGTTCTCCAGGGTGGTGTAGATCTGCTCGTCCGTAAAGCCGAGCTTCTCCAGCACCGGCAGGGTGAACTTGATCATGATGGGGGGGCCGCAGACCAGGGCGATGGTGTTCTCCGCGCTGGGGGCCGCCTCCTCCAGGATCGTCGGCACGAACCCCACCTTGCCGTCCCACTCCGGGGAGTTCCCTCCCGGGTCGACGGTCTTCACCAGGTTCACGTCCGGCCGCTCCTGCCACTCCTTCAGCTCCCGCTTGTAGACCAGGTCGCTTTCTGTCCTTGCGCCGTAGACGATGGTGATGTCGCCGAACTTCTCCCGCTGGTCCAGGGCGTTCCAGATCAGGGTGCGCAGGGGGGGGAGGGCAATGCCGCCGGCAACGAAGACCAGGTTCTTGCCGAAGAACTGCTCGATGGGGAAGGAGTTGCCGTAGGGGCCGCGCACGCCGACGGTGTCCCCCACCTCAAGGCGGCGCAGGGCGTCGGTCACCCTCCCCACGGCCCGGTAGCAGCACTCGATGTACCCCTTGCGGGTAGGGGAAGAGGCGATGCAGAAGGTGGACTCGCCGGAGCCGAAGGCCGAGTACTCGGCGAACTGCCCCGAGCGGAAGGAGAAGGAGTCCCTCACCTGCTCGTCCTGGAACACCAGCTTGAAGGTGCGGATGTCCGGGGTCTCGTCGACGATCTCCTCGATGGTGGCGAGGTATGGCTTGTAGATGTTCTTGTCAGGTATGCACATAATTGAGGTCCGAGGAACGAGGACCGAGGACCGAGGATAAAAGCTTGAGGATAAAGATTGTCCTCGTGCCTCGTGCCTCGCACCTCGTTCCTGTTCTTATCCTTTGTTATTGATTTCTTCCACGATTGAAGCGATATCGATCCCCACCGGGCAGGCGCGGACGCACCTGCCGCAGCCGGTGCAGAGGGTCTGGCCGAACTTGTCGTCGTAGTACTTGAACTTGTGCATGATCCGGTTGCGGTACCTCTGGGGCTGCACGTCCCGCGGGTTGTGGCCGGAGGCGTGGTTGGTGAACTTGCCGAAGCCGCAGGCGTCCCAGTGCTTGCGCCGCTTCCCCTTCCCCTCGCTCCCCTCGTCGCTTATGTCGAAGCAGTGGCAGGCCGGGCAGATGAAGGCGCAGGCGCCGCAGCCGACGCATCTCTGGGCGATCTCCTTCCAGAAATCGCTCTCGAAGTTCTTCTCCAGCCACCCCCGGATCTTCGCCAGGTCCAGCTTCTCCATCTCCGGCTTCGCCAGGGGGAGCGCCGTCCCCCCCTCCTCGTCGCTGAAGAGGGGCTTGTGCTTCTCCAGCAAAAGGTTCCCCTTGTCGGTGATCACCTGGCAGCGCAGCTTCCCCCCCTCCAGGGGGATGAGGAACAGGTCCGACCCCCGGGATTCTGCCGGGGAGTACCCCACCGCCGTGCAGAAGCAGGCGTCGTCCCCCTTGGTGCAGGCCATGCCGATGATGGTCGTCCTCTTCCTTCTCGTAAGGAAAAACTCGTCGTTGTAGTCCCAGGAGAAGACCGCGTCCAGGATCCCCGGTGCCGCCGCGTCGCAGGGGAGCGCCCCCATGAGGACCGTATCGGGGAGGCGGGAGAGGTCGATGTCCTCCACCGTCATCTTCCCCTCCTTCTTCTCATAGGAGAGGATATCCTCGCACAGGGGGAAGAAGGCCTCCTTGGCCGACCTGCGGGGGAGCGCCCCCAGCACCAGCTCGGCACCGGAGGAGAGGGGCTCGTAGAGGGTCATGGCATCGGCCTGCTTCGGGCCGACCACCCGGGTCCCCTCGGCTACCAGGGCGTCGATAAGCAGGCGGAGATTGTTTTCTGTAATTGTGTTGGGCATATGAAAACTCTCGGGCTCGGGGCTCGGGGCAAAGGGGCTCGGGGCAAAGGCAGAATCAAAAGCCTTTCCCCCCAGCCCCGAGCCCTCAGCCCTGAGCCGATTTTATTTTATAAAACTCTGGTCGTCGTCTTCCTTGTACTGGGTCAGCGGCCCCTTCTCCTGGGGCTCCATCCCCGCCTCCTGGCCGTAGAGCTCCTTCAGCTCCCGGGCCATCTTGCGGTTGAGCAGGTTCAGGGGGATGTCCATCGGGCAGGAGCGCTCGCACTCGGCGCAGCCTGCGCAGCGCCCCGCCAGGTGCATGGCGCGGACGATGTGCCACCCCATGTTCCCCGCCGGCCTGGGGGTCGACTCCACCCCCTGGGGGCGGTTCCTGTCGCACAGGCACTGCTCGCAGTAGCAGAACGGGCAGACCTGGCGGCAGGCCAGGCAGCGGATGCAGCGGGAGAGATGCGACCTCCAGAAGGCCCAGCGCTCGGCCGGGGTCATGGCCTCCAGCCTTGCCAGCTCTTCCGACTCGATGGCCGTGAGCGGCTCCAGCTTCGGCAGAGTGCCGGCCGTGAAGTCAACCCCTTCGGGCAT
>CALMOE010000043.1 GCA_937871715.1 uncultured Geobacter sp.
TGGCGATGTCGTCCAGGTTATCGATGCAGCAGTCGGCGCCCAAGCCCCAGATGGTCTCGTACTCGAAACCGGAGGTAAGGTACTTGCCGTCCTTATCATTGTAAACCTGGGAGCACTGGATGATGCAGCCGGCGTGGCAACCGTGCTTGGTCTTGCCGCCCCGGGCGGCGATGGTGTCATGCATGGTCTCGCCGCAGATCTTCTCGTGACCCTCGAACTGGCCGATGGAGAAGTTCTTGGTCGGCAGGCCGCCTGCCTCGTTGAGGATGTTCACCAGCACGTTGGTGCCGTAGGTGGGAAGCCCCTCGCCGCTGACCGGGTGATCCAGCAGTGCCTTGGCAAAGGCGCGAGCAGCTGTCTTGAACTTCTCCGGGTCGGCGATCTCCACCTTCGGTGCACCGGCATCGTCGATGGTGATAACCTTGATCATCTTCGACCCCATGACCGCACCAAGTCCGCCACGGCCGTGGCTGCGGATCTTGCTGTCCGGGTCCTTCACCGAGATATTGGCGGCGGTCATCTTGAATTCGCCGGCCGGGCCGATGGTCAGTACGCCGGTCTTCTTGCCGAGGCGGGCCTCCATGGCGTCGATGACGGCGAAGTTACCCTTCCCCACCAGCTCCTTCTCTTCGCTGATGGTAACACCGTCCATGGTGAGGTGCAGGTGATACCAGGAGTTACCGGCGGGCTGCCCCTCGATGATCAGGGCCTTGATACCCATGCGGGCCAGCATCTGGGCCGCGGTGCCGCCGGCGTTGGACTCCTTGATGGTCCCGGTCAGGGGGCTCTTGGCACCGGCGGAGAGTCGGCCGGAGTTGGCTGCAGGAGTGCCGGTGAGGAGGCCCGGGGCGAACACCAGCTTGTTATAGGGTCCGAGGGGGTGACAGGTGGGGGGAACTTCGGCGGCGACAATGGTGGAGGTGAGACCGCGGCCACCGAGGCCGGCCCAGACGGCAGGCACTTCCTCGACCTTGCTGGTCAGATCGGTCATGTTGATGCGAATGATTTTGTCCATGTGCAACTACTCCCTTTCTTGGTGTGATGTTTCCATAAGATCTCCTTTTCGAAAGGGAGGCGCCGCCGTTTCCGGCGGCACCCACTGGCCTGTGAGCCATGAGGTGGTTCCTTTTAGGCTGTGAGGCTCGGAGAATATTGTAACGAATCGTTCTCTCCCTCTCCCCTTGTGGGAGAGGGCTGGGGAGAGGGGGTTAAAGCTCACATCCCCCTCGCCCCCTCCCATCAAGGGAGGGGGGGAATCAATTACATTGCAGCCTTGAAGATGTCGACAACCTGCTCCAGGCTCGCCTTGCGCGGGTTGGTCAGCTGGCATGCGTCCTTCTTGGCGTTCTCTGCCATCACCTTCAGGTCCTCTTCCTTAACGCCGAGCTCCTTCAGGCCGGCGGGGATGCCGATGGACCTGGAGAGCTTGCGGATGGAAGCTATTGCCTTCTCGGCTGCCTCGGTCACGGAGAGACCGGCAATGTTCTCGCCCAGGGCAACGGCGATGTCGGCGAAACGCTCAGGGCAGGCGATCAGGTTGAACTCGCAGACCGCCGGCAGGAGGATGGCGTTGCAGACGCCGTGGGGGAGGTTGTAGAAACCGCCGAGCTGGTGAGCCATGGAGTGGACGTAGCCGAGGCTAGCGTTGTTGAATGCCATGCCGGCCAGGTACTCGGCGTAGGCCATACGGTCACGTGCCTCAAGGTTCTCGCCGTTGGCAACGGCAGCGGAGAGGTTCTTGGCGATCAGCTCGATGGCCTTGATGGCGCAGGCATCGGTGATGGGGGTGGCGATGATGGATACATAAGCCTCAACCGCGTGGGTCAGTGCGTCCATGCCGGTGGCGGCAGTCAGGGCTGCCGGCTTGCCGACCATGAGGACCGGGTCGTTGATGGCGATGTTCGGAGTGCAGCGCCAGTCGACGATTGCCATCTTCACATGGGTGTCGGTGTTGGTGATGATGCAGAAGCGGGTCATTTCGGAGGCGGTGCCAGCGGTGGTGTTGATGGCCAAAAACGGCGGCATCGGCTTGGTGGACTTGTTAACACCTTCGAAGTCGCGGATATGGCCGCCGTTGCCGATCACCAGGCCTACCCCCTTGGCGCAGTCGTGGGAGGAACCGCCACCCAGGGAGACGATGCCGTCACACTTGTTCTCCTGGTAGACCTTGACGCCGTCATGGACGTTGAGGTCGGTCGGGTTCGGCTCGGCGCCATCGAAGATCACTGCCTGGAGGCCGGCAGCTTCCAGCTGCTCCTTGATCTGAGCGGCAACACCCATCTTGGAAAGCCCTGCATCGGTGACGATGAGCAGCTTGGTGGCGCCGAGGGCCTTGGCCTGTGCGCCTGTCTCCTTGGAGCAGCCTACACCCATGAGAGATACGGTGGGGATGAAAAATCCGAATGTTTGATCTGCAAGTGCCATTTTTACTTCCTCCTCTTTTTGTATTGGGTCGATTGACCCTTGTTTGCAACAGTATGGACTCGGGCAGTGCATACGGTTTCGTAAAACATTTTTCTACGATATGGCAAAGGGCGTACCAACTTCTGCGAGCGTCTCCAGCCCGGCACCCGACCCGATATTTTGCAGCCAATATCAGCATGTTAGACAACCCAACACAACAACCGCCCTAACCGAGCAAAACCCGCAGTTCCAAACTGGAACACGCATTCCGCCCCGAAATGGAACGTCCGCCTCATTTCGGAACGCCCCGCCATGAACAACCTCACAGCAGATACGGACATTTCGGCCAGCACAAAAAACCATCTCATTTTTCCGTAATCACTGTTCCCATGCGGATTTGCATCCCCATCCGTCACGCCACGCCATGGGCATGATCAAATCTGGTACCGAATTTGCCTTAACCTCCGAGAAGAACTCATTCAGCTGAAAGGGTGGCAGATGAAAATTCTTGACCGATACGGCAGACGGATTAGCTACCTGAGGCTGTCGCTCACCGACCGCTGCAACCTCCGCTGCCATTACTGCATGCCTGCGGATGGGGTTGAAAAACTCCACCACAACGAGATTCTCTCTCTTGAGGAGTTGCACATGGTGGCCGAGGAGGCAGTACTGCTCGGCATTGACAAGATAAGGCTTACCGGCGGGGAACCGCTGCTGCGCAAGGGGTTGATACCTTTCTGCGAACGGCTTGCCTCGCTCCGTGGTCTTAAGGAGCTTGTCCTGACCACCAACGGCACCCTCCTCCCCGAGATGGCCGCCCCCCTCCGCAAGGCAGGGGTGAAAAGACTCAACATCAGCCTCGACTCTCTGAAAGCGGAGCGGTTCTCCGCCATCACCAGGGGGGGTGATCTGTGGCGGGTTCTGGCAGGCATCAAAGCCGCCATGGCGGCCGGCTTCCCTCCGCCGAAGATCAACATGGTGATGATGGCAGGCATCAATGACGATGAAGTACTTGATTTTGCCCGACTCACCGTTGAGCACTCCTTCACGGTCCGCTTTATCGAATACATGCCCACACTGAAGGAGGTCGACTGGCAGAAACGGTGCATCCCCGGAACCGAACTGCTGGAGAGGATCGGAAGGGCATATCGCTTGATCCCACTCGTCAGCACGGAGAGTGCAGGACCTGCGAAAAACTTCAAGATAGAGGGTGGAGCAGGCAGCATCGGCATCATCACACCTATCTCTGGACACTTCTGCGACAGCTGCAACCGGATCAGGGTCTCATCCCGTGGAATGGCCCATGGCTGTCTCTTCAGCGGTGGCAGCATCGACCTGAAACCGGCGCTACGATCGGGGAAAGATGGATATCTGCGCCGATCCCTGCTGGAAATCGTCTCCGGTAAACCCATGGGCCACCGCCTCAGGGAAGAGCACGATGATCGATCGCCCTTTGCCATGTCGGGCATCGGCGGATGAATACAAAGGAGAAGCATATGGAAGGGAAAATTGTTGCGGTCTGTATCAGCGAATCAAAGGGAGAAAGGAAGCGTCCGGTACCATGGATTACCCTGCAGCGGGATCACGGCGTCTGTAACGATGCCCATGCAGGGGCATGGCACCGCCAGGTAAGCCTCCTGGCGCAGGAGAGCATCGAGAAGATGCGCGCAATGGGCCTATCCGTATCCGCCGGAGACTTTGCCGAAAACATCACCACCAGCGGCATAGATCTGACCTCACTGGCCGTGGGTACCCGCCTGTCGATCGGCGCGGCTATCCTTGAGGTGACCCAGATCGGCAAGGAGTGCCATAGCCGCTGCGCCATCTACCACCAGGCAGGTGACTGCGTCATGCCCAAGGAGGGTATCTTCGCGACAGTACTCCATGGCGGGGAGATCAAGGCAGGCGACCGAATCTCCATAGTCATCCCGGAGAAGACGACCAAGAGCAACCGTGCCGGGAAACCCAAGGGGAAGTACAAGATCCCCCATAAGCCGTATGTTGTCTCCATGCGCATCTCCGACGACGAAATGGAGCATATCCATGAACTGATGCGCTTGACCAACAAGGGTGCTTCGCAGCTGATGCGCGACGCATTCCTCCTTTTCAAATCGGAGTTTGCAACGACACTCAATACTTCGCCGGCCTGACAAAAGGAGAGTACAAGTGCAAGTAATCAGCTGCATCAAGCAGGTCCCGGATACTACCCAGGTACAGATAGACCCGGTCACCAACACCCTGATCCGTGACAACATCCCCTTCATAATAAACCCCTACGACGGCCATGCCCTGGAGGAGTCACTACGCCTCAAGGACCGTTACCGTTTCAAGGCCGTGGCACTCTCCATGGGCCCACCCAATGCGGAGGCAACCCTGCGCAAGGCACTCTGTCAAGGGGTGGACGAGGCGATCCTCCTCTCCGACCGGGCCTTCGGCGGCGCCGACACCCTGGCGACCAGCAATGTCCTGGCAACCGCCATTCGCAGACTCCATAAACAGGAGGAGGTGGCCATCGTATTCTGCGGCAAGCAGACCATCGACGGAGACACCGCCCAGGTCGGCCCGGGGGTAGCGGTGCGACTGGGTTTCACCCAGCTTACCCTGGTGGACCGGATTGAAGAGCTGGACATAACCCGTCACCGCATCAGGGTCAGGCGGAAGCTGGAGGGTCGCTACGAAATCGTCGAAGCCCACCTGCCGGTCATGATCACGGTTGTCCGTGAGTTGAACCGCCCCCGCTACCCGACGGTGCCGATGCGCATGGCCGCTGCAGGGTCAAAGGTGCAGGTCTGGGACAACTCTGTCCTGGGGCTGGATCCCGGCAGCATCGGCCTGAAGGGCTCCCCCACTTGGGTAAGCCGGATATTCTCCCCCCAGCGGGAAAAGGGGAAGATCCTCGGCAACGGCCTGGAGGAACCTAGGGGGGCGGCGAAGCAGTTGATCGAGAAGCTGGTGGCGAAGGATATTATAGGAACGAGATACTAGGAACGAGGAGCGAGGTTAACCTCTGACCTCGAACCTCGATCCTCGAACCTCCCGAGAGGATTCCATGACCGAGATAAAGAAACAGAAGAAACCCCGCGGCAAGGTTCGCCTGATTCCGGGTAAGTGCATCGCCTGCGGGGCCCGCTGCCAGAGCATCTGCCCGGTGAACGGGATCGAGATGAACGAGGCCGGCGAGCCGTACATCGACATCCCCAAGTGCATCGGCTGCGTCAAGTGTGTCAAAGCCTGCCCGGGAAGCGCCCTGGAGATATTCTACACCCCGGAGGAGCTGGCGATCCTGGCGGAGATGGAGCATACCGCCGGGCTTGCCGACGAGCAGGTGGACGAGGAGGAGATGCTTCTCAGGGAGAAGCTGGCTGCCTACAGGGGAGTATGGGTCTTCATCGAGCAGACCGAAGGTGAGCCGGCAAGGGTCTCATGGGAGCTGCTCGGTGCCGGCAAGGAGCTGGCGGCAAAGCTAGAGGTCCCCCTCTCGGCTGTTGTCATCGGCAGCAATGTGGAGCGGCTCTGCAATGAAGCCTTCGCCTACGGAGCGGACCAGGCATACCTGCTTGACTCGCCGGTGTACCTCCACTACCGCACCGAACCTTACCTGGAAGCCCTCTGCCACCTGATAGAAAAGCACAAGCCGGAGATCGTCCTCATGGGTGCCACTGGCATGGGGAGGGACTTGGCCGGGGCCGTTGCCACCCGGGTCGGCACTGGGCTGACAGCCGACTGCACCGGCCTGGGAATTGACGAGCGGCGCAACCTGATGCAGACCCGCCCCGCCTTCGGCGGCAACATCATGGCAACCATCATGTGCGACCGGTACCGCCCTCAGATGGCCACGGTACGCCCCCAGGTAATGCCCATGCCTGAGAGGCGTCCCGTAGCGGACGGCCCCATAATCCGCAGCAGTTTCAGGGTTAGCGAAAACGACATCTTCACCAGGGTGCTGGAGATTATCCATGACCGCAAAGGGGACGGGGCCGTGGACATAACCGGCGCCGAGTTCATAGTCTCCGGCGGCCGGGGGCTCATGGCCAAGGACAACTTCTCCATCCTCCAGGAACTTGCCGACGAGTTGGGCGGGGTGGTAGCCGGCTCCCGCAGCGCCATCGACGCTGGCTGGCTCCCTGCAGAGCGGCAGGTTGGCCAGACAGGCAGGACGGTTCGGCCGAGAATCTACATCGCCTGCGGCATCTCAGGCGCCATCCAGCACCTGGTCGGGATGCAGGACTCGGACACGGTCATCGCCATAAACCGCGACCACGAGGCACCCATCTTCGAAGTGGCGACCTACGGCATCGTCGGCGACCTCTTCCAGGTGGTCCCGGCCCTTACGGAAGAGCTGCGCAACCTGAGGCAGAAAAGTACGCAAGAGAGGCACTGAAATGAATACGATCCAAATCCCCTTCGCCCTCCTCCTGACTTTTGCACTGGCCATCTTCACCTGGCTTGCCTGGAGCCGGCTCACCCTCCTCTCCATCGGCCGGGCGGAAAACCGCTTCGATCGACCACTAAAGCGCCTGAAAGCCGTGCTTCTCGACGCCATAGGGCAACGCAGGGTCATAAGCCGTCCCTTCGGCTTCAATCACCTGGTCATCTTCTGGTCTTTTTTGCTCCTTGGCCTTGCCAACGGCGAATTCATCGTACAAGGGCTGTTCCCCGGCTTCAGCCTGGGAGAGTTTCTCCCCTCCCAGATGCATCACGCGCTTCTGGCCTGTTTTGACGTGGTTTCCCTGCTGGTCCTGCTGGCAGTGGCTACCGCCACCTTCAGGCGAACATTGATCCGTCCATCCTGCCTTGAGGGCGACTATGTCTCCGGACGGAGCAGTGATGCATTCCTCATCCTGGGGGCAATAGCCGTTCTCATGCTCGCCTATTTGGGCCTGCACGCAAGCGAGATCGCCCTCGGACGGGAGTCCTCGGCAGGCTGGATGCCGGTATCCAACGCGCTGGCCGGACTGCTGTCAACTCTTCCCCGGACCTCGTTCCTCGAACCTCTCGCCTCGATTTGCTGGTGGCTCCATGCCCTTGTGCTGCTCGCCTTCCTCTGCTACCTCCCGGCCAGCAAGCACATGCATGTTCTGACGGCCATCCCCAACTGCTTCTTCCGCACCCTTGGCCGGGCCAACACCCAGAAGAAGGGGGAGTTCACCCCGGGAGCCAGCTACGGCGTCGCCGCTGTCAACGATTTCAGCTGGAAGGACCTGCTGGACTCCTTCGCCTGCACAGAGTGCGGCCGCTGCCAGGAGGCATGCCCGGCAAGGGTTACCGGCAAGAGCCTCAACCCCCGCCAGGTCATCCACGCCATCAAGTGCAACCTCATGGCCAATGCCGACTCCCTCAGGCTTGGCGGCAGGCCCGAACTGCCGCTAGTCGGCGACCCGGCAGAGGCCACCCTGGACGAAAAGGCCATCTGGGGTTGCACTACCTGCGGCGCCTGCATGGCGGCCTGCCCGGTCTGCATCGAGCAGATGCCCAAGATCGTCGAACTCCGCCGCCACCTGGTGCAGATGAAGAGCAGCTTCCCCGAGGAGTTGCTCGGCTTCTTCGAAAATGTGGAGAATCGCGCCAACCCGTGGGGAATTGCCCCGGGCGAACGGACCAAATGGGCCGCCAACATGGAGGCGCGCCCCTATCTCCAGGGGGAGACGGAGTATCTCTTCTACGTCGGCTGCGCCGGCGCATTCGACTCTCGCAACAAGCAGGTTACCAGCGCAGTTGCCCGTATCCTCGACGCCGCCGGGGTCTCCTGGGGGGTTCTCGGCCGGGAGGAGAAGTGCTGCGGCGACAGCGTCCGCAGGCTCGGCAATGAATACCTCTTCGACCAGCTGGCCAGGGAGAATGTGGCCCTGCTGAGGGAGCGTGGTGTCAGGAAGATAGTAACCCACTGCCCACACTGCTTCTCCGTGCTGAAGAATGACTACCGCCAGTTCGGCCTGGAAGTCGAAGTCATCCATCACAGTGAACTGATACGCGACCTCATCGCCCAGGGGCGGCTGCAACCGGAAAACATCGGTGACCGGACCGGCGCCACCTTTTTCCACGACTCCTGCTACCTGGGGAGGCACAACGACGTTTACGAGGCTCCGCGCCAGGTACTGGCCGCCGCCACCGGCAGCGTGCCCATGGAGATGGCACGCAACCTGCAAAATTCCTTCTGCTGCGGTGCAGGCGGAGGGAGGATGTGGCTGGAGGAGCATGAAGGCGAGCGGATCAACCGCGAGCGGGTAACGGAGGCGCTCAGTTCGAAACCGGACACCATCTGCGTATCCTGCCCCTACTGCCTGACAATGTTCGAGGACGGCCTCAAAGACAAGGAGGCCACCGATGTGAAGGTCTACGACATTGCCGAGGTTGTCGCCTTGGGGATCAGGAGCGCGGTGCAATGAAAAGCGTCTCCGCCGCAGCCATGAGGGACCACCCATCCCGCCTCTTCGTTGAGACCACCAGCCGCTGCAACCTGAGCTGCTTCATGTGCATGAAGCAGAGCGGCGGTGGGGGGTATCAGGACGGCGACATCTCCTGGCAGACCTTCCGGGCGCTGGAGCCCGTTATCCCAAGGCTGGATGCCCTGGTGCTGAACGGTGTGGGAGAACCGCTCCTCACCCCTGAACTGGAAAAATACATCAAGCGCGCCA
>CALMOE010000044.1 GCA_937871715.1 uncultured Geobacter sp.
GTCTGATGCTCATCATGGGGATCGAGTCCCTGGCGCCAAAACCGGGCACCAGCAAACGACAGCCAAAGCATCCGGTCTACCCCTACCTGCTGCGGGGAATGCCCATTGACAGACCCAACCAGGTCTGGGCGACCGACATCACGTACATTCCCATGCAAAAGGGGTTCATGTACCTGATAGCGATCATGGACTGGGCAACCAGGAAGGTGCTTTCCTGGCGGCTTTCCAATACGCTTTATACCCGGTTCTGCGTCGAGGCACTCAAAGAAGCGCTGTTCAAATACGGCGCCCCGGAAATCTTCAATTCCGACCAGGGGTGCCAGTTTACCAGCGAAGCATTCACATCGGTCCTTAAAGCCTGGAACGTCAGAATCAGCATGGACGGCAAAGGACGGTTCAAGGACAACATTTTCATCGAACGACTCTGGCGTACCCTGAAATACGAACGAATCTATCTGAGAACTTACGAAACCGGGGCTGAACTTTTCAAAGACCTGACATGGTGGTTCACTCAATACAACAAGGAGAGAAAGCATTCATCACTTGACAAAAGAACGCCTGATGAGGCTTATTCTCAAGGACTTGATAAACTGAAAGCGGCTGCCTGAAGCCAATAACCATGACAACATCGTGGAATTGCTTATTTCAACCCTCAGGTTGTCTCACTAACACCGGCCACCTCAGCCTTCCGACCCCTCAGCCTTCTTTTTCCTCCCTTTTAGTCTGTGCAACGCCGTAGCGGTTGCCTGACGGTTAACGGAATCGTGCCTTGGTGGTGCGGGATTCGAGCTTGACGATGAAGAATGCATACAACGCACAACCGACGAGTTTTGCGTACTGTTGCCGTCTTAATTCGCCAAAACTCTCGTGCATGTTGCGTTCCAGCTCGGCGATTGCAGCCTGCTGGTAAAGAAGGAAGTAGACCCCCTCCGCAAAGCCCAGCCCGAAAAGACAGACAATCAATTTTCGCGCCCAGTTCTTCCGCGCCATGAGCCCGAAAACCGAAACGAAGAAGCCGGTGGCCATGAGGGTGTCGTAAAGATACTTGGCCTGCTGGTGAAAGGTGAGGCCGGTGCCGTCGCCAAGAGCGGCGCCGAGTCCCGGCACGCGGCCGATTAGGGAAAGGGTC
Organism: uncultured Geobacter sp.; assembly: GCA_937871715.1. Classification (GTDB taxonomy): domain Bacteria; phylum Desulfobacterota; class Desulfuromonadia; order Geobacterales; family DSM-12255; genus CALMBF01. The sequence goes on from CALMOE010000044.1 coordinate 1,130, forward strand.
GAGTCCACGAGGGTAATGAGGGCAATGATATTGATGAGGCTTACCTGCCCCTCTTCGGGGAGATCTTCCATCTCCGCAGCTGTTGGCGCCGAAGGCGGAATTTCGGGCGCCGCCGCCTCCGGAGCCGGGGCGGGCGCCATCCAGCCTCCCAGGGGTATGCTGGCTCGGCAGCGGGGACAGAGCCCTTCCATGCCGCCTTGCGGCAACAGCGTGCCGTCGATCGCCGTTGAGTAATCGCACCCGGTACAGTGAACCTCCATGCGCCCTTTTCCTTCCTGCACAACCGTCATGGTTTCTTCTCCCCCCCGTCTCCGCCGGCACTGGCCGTACTTGTCGGGAAGGCGCTGTCCAGGCCGGAAGCTATCCCGAGCTGTCCGGACGAATTTCCTCCCCACGAGCGGATCGTCCCATCGCTACGCAGCACCAGGGAGTGGGTCAGACCGGCGGTAACCGCAGTCACTGAGTTCAGCCCCTCGATCATGGCCGGTCTGCGCACCATTGTATGCCCCTTGGTCCCCTGCCCCAGCTGCCCGTGAGAGTTGAATCCCCAGGTGAAGACCCGGCCGTCCCGGTCCGCGGCCAGGTAGTGGTTGGAGTCAAGAAAGCCGTTTCCGGGCACGGCCACGCTAACGATATTCTTCAGCCCGGCTATCTTCATGGGAGAATGGGAGCTGGTTACATCGAGCCCTGCAGTTGACACGCCGTAGACGTTCCTTCCCCAACCCCAGACCGTGCCGTCTTTCGTAACCGCCAGGGTGACGTTATTTCCCGCAGCCAGGGAGACAACGTCAGCAATCCCCTTCACTCGCCGGGGGGTATCGTTCGGCGTGTTCGTCCCGTTACCCAGCTGGCCGCTGTCGTTCCCCCCCCAGGTCCAGACAGTCCCGTCCCGCTTCAGGGCGGCAAAATGCTTCCCCCCTCCCGACAGGGCAACCACGTCGCTTACCCCCGGCAAGGGTCTGACCAGCAAGGGGGAGGTCTCCTTGTCAAAGACCCCGAACGTGGAGAGCCTGCCATCATCGTGCAAGACTACGAAGCGCCGACCGCCATTACCGCCGGCTACTGACAGCGCGTCCCGCACCCCCTCGATCCTGGTGAGCGGGATGTTGTTGTGGGGTCCCCCTCCCCAGACCCCGTTGGAGCCGCTCCGACCGGGGCTGATGTACTCGTCGCGAGAGAGATTCTGCCCCCATAACCAGAGGGAACCATCGCGCCTGACCGCCAGGGAGGTATTTGTCCCCGCTGCGATGGCTGTTACCTCTTCAAGCGTCCGGCCCTCCCGGTCAGCAACCTGTCGCGGGGCATTTGCAGAGCCTACGGCCTTGTCGGTCACCTGCCCGGCTTCGTTCTCCCCCCACGCCCAGACTGTGCCGTCCTCGGCAAGGGCCAGGGAATGCTTCGATCCGGCGGCAATGGCTTTGAACCGGAGTCCTGTCTGTTCGCCCTGTACCTCATTTCCCGCCGAGGGAGTTTTGTCCCCGGAAAAAGGCTCGAAGGCAAGGGCCGCCAGGGAAATCTCCCGCTTCTCCCCTTTCTTGACCGGGTTGCCGTAGTCATGCACCCCCCAGCAGAGAAGGGTACCGTCGCTCTTTTCCAGAAAGGCATCCCGTCCCCCTGCAAAGATGGCCCCTACACCGGCGGTCTTCTTCCGCTTCAGTATGTCCGCTATCCCGCGCTGTTCCCCCGGAGCCGCTGCGCTTTTCTCCCCCGAGTGCCAGATCGTGCCGTCTTTCTTGAGCGCCAGCGCCAGCCAATAACCCGCCTTGATGTCCCTGATGCCAGTCAGTCCGGGTATCTGCACCGGCTTGCCCTGCCGCTGGAGATTGGTCCCTTTTGCGATGTGCAACGACCCCAACCCCCAGACCGTGCCGTCTTTCTTCAGCGCCAGGGTGAACTGCTCGCCGGCGGCGACCGCGACGACATTGTCCAGCCCGGCGACCTCTGCCGGATCCCAACGGATGCCGAAGAAGTCGTTGCCCATCTGGCCCTGGCTGCTTTCCCCCCAGCACCAGACACTGCCGTTGCTTCTGAGGGCGGCGATCGAGGTCCGCCCGCAGCTTACGGCGACAACGTCGCCTATGCCGTCGATCCGGTGGGGTTTTGCCCGGTCTCCCATCCCGCCCCCGCCGATGAAACCGTCACCGAAGTACCAGAGCGTGCCGTCTCTTTTCAGGGCAACGGAAAAGACCCGGCCCGCCCCGATCGCCGTGATCCCGTCGAGCCCGGTAACCTGCACCGGCTCGGTCCGTAAGACTATGCCGGAAACATCCCCCAGCTGGCAACTCTCGTTGTCCCCCCAGGCCCAGACCGTCCCGTCCTTTTTCAGGGCAAGGGTGTGCCTGTCCCCGGCCGCAACGGCCACCACGTCGCCGATCCCCGCGACCTTGCGGGGCGCGGCGACCATCCCTCCGCGCCGTCCGTTCCCCAACTGGCCATAGGTATTGTCTCCCCAAGCCCAGACCGTCCCGTCGCTGCGCACAGCCACGCTATGCATGAAACCTGAGGTCACCCCCAACGTATCATGGGCCGTGGTCAGCGTAGTGGGAATCAGGTCCTTGAACAGTATCCAGAGGAGCAGCAGGCCGAGCACCACACCAATAGGCGCCAGTGCCCGGCGCAGTTGCCATGGCCGGGTCTTTTCGGCCTGTATGGGTGGCGGCTGGGTTCGACGCGTCCCGGCCGGACGGTAACGGGCAAAGATAATGCCGCACCGGCTGCATTCTGGGGTAAACGACTGTTCCTCTCGGCAGGCCGGACAGAGTACCAGTAGCGGTTCGGCCCGTTCGGATCTTGCCGGGGCAGGGGGGTGAACTGGAAAGCGACAGGGGCATCTTGGACAGCTGGCAGTGGTTCCTGTTGCCGGGATTCGGGTGGAATCGATGGCGGCGGAAAAACCGCAGTTCGGACAGGTAATGGTCATATTTGAATCCGTTCCGGAAATGTGTGAGGGTGGGCCGGTCACTGGTAGGTAACACCTTTCCGCTTCTGCCAGCGCTTGACAAAGGGGATATCCACGGAGAAAAGTTCCAAAAGCTTCTGCCGGTCCCGGCCGGGCTCATAGAAAAAGAGACGCAGCGCCTCAGTTTCCAGCGACTGCGGCGACTGCTTAGACATCCGGTTCATCAGCGGCACCGTCTTGCTCCCCCCCTCTACCGGTGCCACTGAATAGGCCAGGTAGGTATATATGCGTTCCACTGGAATGGCGCTGATCTGGATGCGGGGAGTGCCGCCGACCACTTCGGGAAACGTCCGCTGTACATCCGTATAGGTCAGGTCGAACTGGAGCAGATCGTCACTCTCCACCATAAGGGCTATCGTGAATACCTTGTCCCGGTAAACGGTCAGGGGCTTACCCAGGAGCGGCCGCTGCTCCGGGTCCGCCGGGTCGAGCCCCTCGGTGGGGATATCTGCCGCCGGAATGGAATCACTGAAATGCAGGGTCCCTTCCCGGTCGGTCCACTTGTAGCTCGCCGCCCGTATGCCGCCGGACGGAACCAGTAACAGGATCGCTGCCATAAGCAGTGCCAAAGAGCCGGGAATCCTGCTGTTAGCCGATGTTGCGCTCATCCGGACTGATCCTTTCCCGGCCGGTGCCGGTTAGTTCCTGTTGCCGCGCACCGGCCAGATGCCGCAAGTCTGTTGGTGGCCGAAGGAGCGCTGCACCTCGTCCTCCAGGGAGAAGGCGTACCGCTCCCCCTTTGCCTCTCCTTCAG
>CALMOE010000045.1 GCA_937871715.1 uncultured Geobacter sp.
TTTCGTCCTACACCACTTAATGAGTATACATGTCACCCGCATTCTACCTTTTTACCCTTCAGGCGTCGATCACTTTCTAATGAGTACCACTGCGCCCCCTTTTCTCCCCCCTGCAGAGACTATTTGGGTGGCCAGCTCACTTCACCCTTCACCCCTCCGGCCGAAAACCGGCATCACCCTGCTGATGATGAAAAACAGGAAGTAAGGCATTCCGGCCACAAGAAGCGCTCCGGCAAGCCCCTCGCGGAAGGTCTCCATACTCTCCGGTATGATGGGGAGGCGGTACTCCATGAAGCCGGCAAAGGATGCGGAGAAGGCCTGGCCGCCGATGACCACGTTCCAGCGCATCATGAACACCCCGAGAATTACCAGCATGGTGCCTGCCACTGCGCGGCGGATGGTGAGTCGCGGCAGGGCGAGGAGGATGAAGGGGACCAGGTTCCCCAGGCCGTACTGGAGAATGAATATCTTGGCGAAATCCTTCTCGTAGATGACGCTGCGCAGGATGTCCCACGACTTGACCGCAGTATAGCCGCGGAAGATAAGGTCGAGCAGCTCCAGGGTGATGGCGGCAACGAGGAAGATCAGCAGGTAGCGGGCCGTCATGGCGACGATGGCCGGATCGGCCCCTGCCGGCTCTTCACCTCCATGCATCTGCCTGCGGTGAATCAGCTTTCGCAGCTGGGCTGCCACTATGTAGGAGAGGATGCAGAGGGCGATGCCGGAGACGACTGCCGAGCAGATGAAGATAACCGGCATCAGGGGGGTCATCCAGAGGGCATTGGCCTTGACCGATCCGAAGATGAAACCGGCGTAGCCGTGGAGAAAACAGGCTACCGGGATGCCGGAGGCGGCCAGCAGCTTGACCGCCTTTTCGTCCCTGTGCAGAGCCTCCTCCCCCACGTCCCACGCCCCCAGGGTGAGGAGGGCGTAGAGGATTGCCAGAAGGCGGTCCACCAAACCTTCCCCCTTCTCCCGCAGCGCCAGCGCCCGGCTTACGAAATGTGCCCGGTAGACGAACCATAGCTCCGAGGCGACGATCATGCCGTAGGTCAGGAAGACTATGCCGAAGGCGGCGATGGCCGAGGTGAAGTGGGGGGTCATGAGCACATGGTGATTGCGCAGCGGCTGCTGCAGATGAAGGAGGAGCGGCATTGGGGCGCAGGGGAGAAGGGCGAAGGAGAATACCAGGGAGAAGCGGGCGATCTCCTTCAGCTGCTTCACCCCGAAAACGTGGTAGAGGGAGGAGAGGACGAAGGCCCCTGCCACCAGGCCGGTCATGAAGGGGTACATGACGATCTGGATCGACCAGTAGATGTACTCGTTGGGGTAGACGAAGAACTCTTTAAGGGTCCAGGCTTCACCGTGTACCATGGCTATTTCACCTCCATAGACAATCCAAGATAGAAGACCTGGGGCTTGGTGCCGTACTCCTCCTTGAGCACAGCCACCCGCTCGGTGGTGATCACCTGCGTCACCGGGTCGGACGGATCAAGGAGGTTGCCGATCCGCCGGGCACCGAAGGGGCAGGCATCAACGCAGGCGGTCTTCATCCCCTTCTTCAGTCGGTGGTAGCAGAAGTTGCACTTCTCCGCCACGTTGTGCACCGGGTGGAAGAAGCGGACCCCGTATGGGCACCCCATGACGCAGTAGCCGCAGCCGATGCACCACTCCCGGTCCACAAGCACCACGCCGTCGGCGGCCTGGTAGGTCGCCCCGACAGGACAGACCTGGACGCAGGGGGGGTTGTCACACTGGTTGCAGAGCTTGGGGACGAAGAACGCCTTGGCGATCTCCCCATCCTTCACTTCGGCCATGCCTGCGGCGTTCTGGTCGATCCTGGCTGTGGTGAAGCCGTCCCTGGCCGCATTGGGCGAGTCGATCAGGGTCCTGCCGTCCTTGGTCACCACATACCGCTCGACCCAGGTCCGGGAGACATGGGCGTCATAGGGGATCTCGTTCTCGATCTTGCAGGCCCTGACGCAGAAGCCGCAACCCACGCAGTTGCGGGTGTCAACCAGGAAGCCCCAGCGGACCTTACCCCCCTTCTCCCGCTCCGCCTCCAGGCGGCGGGGGTCGAACAGCTCAAGGGCCGCCAGGGGGATGGCAGCCCCGGCGGCTAAGAGCATTGCCTGCTTGCAGAACTTGCGCCTGGTGATCATGGCTTAACCTCCCGTCTCGGGCTCGGCCGCTTGGGGTCGTGGGGGTAGTGACACATCATGCACTCGGCCTGGGGATGATGGGTCTCGGGATTGATCCCCCTGATCTCTCCGCGCAGTGACCCCTTGTAGGGGAGCCTGGCATGGCAACGGAGGCAGAGGCTCCTTGAGCGGTTGACCTCCATGGAAACAGGATCCTTCGGGTGATCCAGTCCCGGGCCGTGGCAATTTTCGCAACTTATACTGCCGTGAAACGAATTGCGAATATCCTCGTACTTGTCCCGGTGGCAGGGGATGCAGGAGCTGGCGGTCTTGTACTTGACCTTGACCGCCTGCCACTCCTTCTCGTTGGACTTACGGTGCCAGCCGTACATGTAACCCCTCTCATGGGCGCCGAAGTCGTCCGGCACCAGCAGATACTTGGCACAAAGGCCGAGGAGGAGAAGAATCAGGGCGACATAGAGAGGACGCCAGACGTGGTTTTTCATGGGACAGCCCCCTCCAGTTTAAAACTGCAGAAAAATGAACAGTGGTGCAATCACAGCCCTACCATTTGATGACCATGTCGATCTGGCCGAAAACTCCATCGGGGATGGCTGGGAGCTCCTGGATTGTTCCTATCTTGCCGAGCCTCCCCATGAGCTCCATGACACTCTCCACATCGATGCGGACATAGAGGATATCCCGTCCACCGCTGTAGCCGCGGCCGGTGACGCTCCCACCCAGGGAGGTCACCGCCCTTTCTATCTCGCCATCCACCCCTTCGGAGCTTGCCACTCCGAGCAGGACAGACGTCTCCCCGCCTCGCCCACTGGGGGGGACGGCCTTGCGTTGGGCAGGGCGCGCTGCTCCCCCCCCCTCACCCCAGTCCGGCGGTATTGCCTAAGCCGAAAGCGGAAGCAACGCCGGTTCTGCCGCCGGTGGCGGCAGCGGCTCAGGCTGCGGCAGCGGAGAAGGGGGCTGATAACCCT
>CALMOE010000046.1 GCA_937871715.1 uncultured Geobacter sp.
ACGGCGAATATCTCCTGAACAACAAGCGGGGCAAGCCCCATTGAAGGCTCATCGAGGAGGAGAAGTCTTGGCCTTGCCATCAGCGCCCTGCCTATGGCCAGCATCTGCTGCTCACCTCCGGACAGGGTGCCGGCCATCTGTTTTTTCCGCTCCTCCAGGCGTGGGAAGAGTTCATAAACGTGTGCAATGTCCTTCCTGATCTTTTCCCTGCTCTCCCCGCTGCGATATCGCAGATAGGCCCCCAGTTCCAGATTGTCGACCACACTCATCCCCTTGAAAACCTGCCTCCCTTCGGGAACCTGGGAAATGCCTGCCCTGACTACTCTGTCAGGAGGTAGTGCCTCCACTGGCAAACCTAGAAACTGAATTGAACCGCCGGAAGCCGGAGTAACACCAGACAAGGTATTGAGCAACGTGGTTTTTCCGGCACCATTTGCGCCGATTAGGGCTACAATTTCCCGCTCGACCAGATGTAGAGAGACATTCTTCAGCGCATGGACCTTGCCATAATAGGTGTTGATGTTCTTTATCCTCAGCACTACCCTACCCCTCACCCAGGTATGCGGCGATGACTGCCGGATTTTCCTGTATTTCTCTGGGAGTCCCCTCGGCAAGCTTCTTCCCCAGGTTGAGGACAATGATTCTATCGCAGATGTCCATGACCAGCTCCATGTCATGCTCGACCAGAATAACTGTCACCCCGGTATCACGAATTTTCCTGATCAGGCTTGCCAGTTCACCTGTCTCACGGTTGTTCAGGCCTGCGGCAGGCTCATCCATGAGCATGATAACAGGGCCAACGGCCATTGCCCTGGCAATCTCCAGGAAGCGTCCCTTGCCAAAGGAAAGGCTGGATGCTTTCTGCTCAGCAAGTTCAGCGATGCCGCAGAAATCCAGCCATTTAAGAGCCTCCGACCGAATCCGCTGTTCTTCCTTCAGGTGCCAAGGCATCTTCCCCATACAGGCCAAGATACCGCTGCTGCTGCGGCTGTGCAAACCGAGCATGACGTTCTCGAGTACCGTCATGCTGGCAAAGAGCTCTATATTCTGGAAGGTGCGCACCAGCCCCTTTGACGCAAGCTTTTCTGCAGGTAAACGTGATATGTCGGCCCCATCCAGGATCACCGTGCCGGATGTCTGCGTGTAAAGACCGGTGACAATATTGAAAAGGGTTGTCTTGCCGGCTCCGTTAGGACCGATAACACCGGTTATGTCACCCTTGGCAGCGGTAAAGGTAATGTCGTCAAGGGCGGTGATCCCACCGAACCGCTGAGTTATGCCTACGACTTCAAGCATCGCCCCCCCCTTCCCGCTTAGACTTCCCCTTAAGGCGTGAGAAAACCGCAGGTATACCATTCACAAGCCCTCCGGGCATGTACATGGTCATGACGATCAGGAGGAGGCCGTAAACAATAATGTCGTAATCCTGGAAGGTGCGCAGCAATTCCGGAAGCATGGTGAGCAGGGCCGCTCCCAGGATGGAGCCGTAGATGCTTGCCAGTCCTCCTATGATAACCATTGTGACCAACTCCACGGAAAAGTTGAAACCAAATGATGCCGGGGCGATGAAGGTCATTGTATGGGCGTAAAGGCTGCCGGCAACTGCAGAAATACAGGCAGAAAGAGCGAAGATCTGCACCTTGAGAATTCTGGCATTGACCCCCATGACCCTGGCGGCCACCTCCGAATCATGAATTGAGCGCAGCGCCCTGCCGATACGAGAATGAACCAAGTTTAAGGATAAACCGATGCTTACCAGTGTAAATCCCCAGATTAGAAAATAGTTCTTCAGGTCATTGTCGAAAACAATCCCCGCAATCTTAAGATTCGGGATGCCAGAGAGTCCGGAAGGGCCACCTGTATGATCCACCGCTTCGTTGAAAACGATGTAGATGATTATCCCCAGCCCAAGGGTTGCCATTGCCAGGTAGTGCCCTTTCAACTTAAGGATGGGAAAACCGATAACAAAGGCCAGCAGGGTCACGAAAATAGCCGCGATGATCATTGCTATCCAGGGATCCAGATTAAAGCTTGTCGTTAGGATGCCGGAAACATAAGCACCAAGGCCGAAGAAACCAGCCTGTCCCAGTGATATCTGCCCCGCGTAACCTAGAAGAAGGTTGAGGGCAAGAGCCAGCATGGCATGGATGCCAACAAAGACCATGACGTTGAGCATGTAACCTTCGTGGACCAGCAGAGGGATAAAAAGCACTACTACAACGAGCAGCAGATATTTGACTATTTCTCTGTTCAAGTCAGCACCTTACACACGATCAGTCTGAGCCCTGCCGAAGAGCCCCTGGGGCCTGATGAAGAGAATGAGCAGCAGGATTATGAAAGCAATGGCATCCTTGTAACCGGATGAGATCAAGCCAGCGCCGAGCGACTCCAGAATGCCAAGCAGCAGCCCACCAAGGACAGTCCCGACCCCTCCGGTCAACCCACCGATTATGGCTGCACAGAACCCTTTAAGGCCAAGCATTACCCCAACATCATAGGAGGTCATGGTTAGTGGCGCCACAATGATACCTGCCAGGGAGCCGAGCCCGCCACTTATGGCAAAGGAGAAGAAGACCATCCTTCTCACGTCAATACCGACCAGACCCGCGGCGCGCCTGTTGACCGCGCATGCGCGCATGGCCTTTCCGGTTATGGTGTACTGGAAGAAGAGCTTGTTTGCGGCGATCGCCACGGCTGTCAGGGCGAATATCCACAGATGCTGGGGAAGAATCGTGGCACTGCCGATGAGGATTGGCTCGCTACCTGAAAAAGCCGGCAGCGAGTGGGTATCCTTATCCCAGACGAGCATGACAATACCGCGAATGAGAATGCTGCCGCCTATGGTGATGATGATCAACCCCAAAGGGGTCGGGGACTTGAGGGGGCGTATGGTCAATCTTTCGAAGAGAGCTCCGCAACCAATGGTCGCCAATACTGCCAGAAGGATTGACACCGGCAACGGAAGCTTCATCTTTTCCATGAAGAACAGGGTGAACATGCCGCCCAGCATGACGAGTTCTCCCTGGGCAAAGTTGATTATATCGGTAGAGTTATAGATTATCGCAAAACCGATGCCTATGAGAGCGTAGATTGCACCTGTGGAGAGTCCTGACAGCAGATACTGGGCTATTTGATCGGAAAGTTCCATTTTACCTGTTTCTGCAGACGAAACAGGCACCCTGCGTGCGTCTGCAGGGTGCCTGTTGCCAGCTTATAATAGATATCTATTTGACCAGAGCCCAGTCCTTGTTTCTGATTTCGACAAGAACGAAAGCATCCTTATTCAGACCGGCATGGTCAGATGGAGAAAAAGAGAATACGCCGCCGATACCTGCAAAGCCCCTGGTCTTTTCCAACTGATCACGTATGGCAGTTGGAGAGTCGCCTCCACGCTCGATGGCACCCTTTATGAGCATCACCGCATCCCAGGCATGACCGCCGAAATGATCCCCTTCGACCTTGTAATGATTCTGGTAATCCTTGACAAATGACTGCAGGCTTTTCTTCTGCTTGTCGCTGCTTGGCAGGACGTCGGAGACGATCACCCTGCCAGAGGGGAGAATGATCCCATCTGCAGCATCTCCTGCCAGTTCGATGAACTTCTTCGATGAGACGCCGTGGCTCATTATAAGCGGCAGCTTGATGCCGAGCTGCTTTACGTTCTTGGCGATTACCGCCGGGCCGGGATTTGTCCCCCAGCAGATGACTGCCTGGGCCTGGCTGCCACGAATCTTCGTCAACTGCGAAGTCATGTCCGTATCCTTCGGACCGTAGGTATCATCAACAACGATCTTGATGCCGAACTTTGCGGCATTTGCCTTGAGCTGCTCGCGCCCGGAGGAACCGAAACCATCGGATACGGTAAGGATGGCAACCCTGCTGATCTTTTTCCTGTTCAGGTATTCATAGATTTTAGAGACAGCTAGGCCGTCATTCTGGGCTGTCTTGAAAACCCACTTCTTCACAGGATCTGTTATCTTGCTGCCGGCAGCACAGGATATCAGCGGGATCCCCTCTTTCTCGGCTACAGGTAGAACTGCCATCGACTCCCCGGTTGTGCTGGGGCCAATGATGGCAACAACCTTGTCCTCCTTGATCAGCCTGTTGGCAGCCTGCACCGCCTTGGTTGCATCGCCTCCGGTGTCATAAACAACCAGCTCGAGCTTGCGCCCCTTGATGCCCCCCTTGGCATTGATTTCTTCAACTACCATTTTGGCGCTGTTGCGCTCAGGCTCACCTAAAAAAGATGGCGGACCGGTAACGGAGAAGAGGGCGCCGATCTTTATGGCTGCAGGGGCGGCGAAAACATTATTGGCAAAAATGGACAGAAGCGCGGCCAACAGGACTCTTATGGAAAATCTTTTCATCATCTCCCCCTATTTCGCTATTTCCCAGTCGCCTTTGGATATTTTCACCATTTCGAAGGCGGAAAGATCCAAGCCGTTGTGATCCGAAGAGGACATGGAGAATGTACCGGATACGGATACCATTTTCTTCACCTTCTCCAGGGAATCGCGAATCTGTTCTGGCTTGCTTGCACCAGACTTGATGGCTTCGCTTATGAGCAGAAATGAATCATAGGCATAGCCGCCGAATGTTGATGCCTCTATTCCATAAGCCTTCTTATAAGCCTGGTCGTACTCCTTGAGCAGCTTGTACTGGGGATCGCCATGCTTGAGCTTGTCGTAAATGGCCAATTTACCTGCAGGGAGTATGACCCCCTCCGCATTGTCCGCACCGGCCAGCTCGATGTACTTCTTGGAGGCAACGCCATGGCTCTGGTAAAGAGGTATCCTGATGCCGAGCTGCTTTACATTGCGGGTTATGATTGCCGGGCCCGGATTGGTCCCCCAACAGATGATCGCCTCAGCCTTGCTCCCCTTGATTTTCGTCAGCTGGGCAGTCATGTCCGTATCCTTGGGGCCGTAGGTCTCGTCGACGACCACGCTTATCCCCTTCTTTTTCGCCAACTCCTTCAACTGCTCGCGTCCAGAGGAGCCGAAACCGTCCGTGACTGTCAGCAGAGCGACGCTTTTCTGCTTCTTGGCAAGCATGTAATTGAATATTCTCTCGGCAGCCACATGGTCATTGGCGGGAGTCTTGAATACGTATTTCTTTACCGGTTCGGTAATCTTGATACCGGCTGCACAGGAGATGAGAGGAGTCTTCTCCTTCTCTGCAACAGGGATTACCGCCATGGTTTCACCGGTGGTGCTGGGGCCTACGATGACGGAAACCTTGTCGTTCTTTATCAGCTTGGTTGCCAATTGCACTGCCTTTGTGGCATCACCCTGGGTATCATAGACAACAAGTTCCAGCTTGCGCCCCTTGATACCCCCCTTGCCGTTCGCCTCTTTCACCAGCATTTCCAGGGTGTTTCTCTCCGGCTCCCCCAGGAAGGATGCCGGCCCGGTGATTGCGAAAAGAGCACCGATGCGGATCGACTCAGCAGCCAGCACTGGTGTCGAAAGTAATAGTCCGATGATGAAAGCCACAACCAGTTGAAGCTTGCGCATTTTCTCACTCCTTGCGGTGTTTTGTTCTACATGCCGTAGAGACTCTCTCCCTGGAGAATATGGAAACCCTTAGAACCAAGAGCGGATATTGCTTTCTCCGTTTCGTCGAAACGGAAGATGATGACGGCATTGTCACCGCAGCGCTCTACAAAGGCGTACATGTATTCAACGTTTATGGACTCTCTGTCCAGCACCTGCAGGATTGCGGAGAGACCGCCGGGTTGGTCTGGCACCTCGACGGCAACCACCTCGGTCTTGCTCACCGTGAACCCCTTAGCCTTCAGGGTCTGCATCGCCTTGTCGCGATCATTTACGATCAGACGAAGGATGCCAAAATCGGAAGTATCGGCCAATGACAGTGCCCTGATATTTACCCCGGCATCACCAAGTGTGGCAGCCACTTCGGCAAGACGACCAGACTTGTTCTCGATGAATATAGATATCTGCTCCACTTTCATAAAGCCCTCCATTGGCTAACGCCACCACTTCCCCCTTTTGCATCTGCGTACTGGGGAGGCTGCAACTACAATTTACGATTATCTATCACCCGCTTTGACTTTCCTTCGCTGCGCTGAATCGTCTTTGGCTCGACAAGCTTAACAGTACAGGTTACGCCGAGCACATCCTTGATCTCCTTCTCGATCCGCCTGGCAAGAGACTGGAGAACCTTGATTTCATCCGAGAAGATACGCTCGTCAACTTCAACCTGCACTTCAAGTGTGTCCAGATTCTCACGACGATCAATTATCAGCAGATAATGGGGTTCCACACCCTCTATGCGAACAAGAATAGACTCAATCTGAGACGGGAAGACATTGACTCCACGAATAATGAGCATGTCGTCCGATCTACCGCTCATCCTAGCAAGGCGCACATGGGTTCTGCCGCAGACGCACTGCTCGTAATTCAGGCTGGTAATGTCCCTGGTGCGGTAACGAATCAACGGGATACCCTGCTTGGTGATGGTTGTTATCACCAGCTCACCCCGCTCCCCCTCCCCCAGTCTCTCACCGGTATCAGGATCAATGATCTCGGGGATGAAGTGGTCCTCCCAAATGTGCAGGCCGTTTTTGCCCTCAATGCACTCCATGGCAACGCCGGGTCCCATTATTTCGGACAGGCCGTAGATGTCAAGCGCGGTAAGATCCAACTTCTCCTCTATCTCAGAGCGCATGGCGTCAGACCACGGTTCGGCCCCGAAGATGCCTATGCGCAGCTTGAGCGTCCTGAAATCAATCCCAGCAGCCTTTGCCTCCTCTGCCATAAAGAGAGAGTAGGATGGGGTACAGGTAAGCACCGATGAGCCGAAATCCTGCATGATCATCAACTGACGCACGGTGTTGCCGCCGGATATGGGTATCACGGAGGCGCCAAGCCTTTCGGCACCGTTATGCACCCCCAGTCCGCCGGTAAAGAGACCGTAACCGTAGGCATTATGAATGATGTCACCCTTGTGGACACCTGCAGTAACCAGAGTCCTGGCCATCAGTTCAGCCCAATTCTCTATATCCTTCCTGGTGTACCCTACAACAGTCGGTTTGCCAGTGGTGCCTGAAGAAGCGTGAATGCGGACTATCTCGTCCATGGGTGCGGCAAAGAGGGCATAGGGATAGGAGTCACGCATGTCCTGCTTTGTAGTAAAAGGCAGTCGCTGCAGATCCTGGAGAGACTTGACATCGGAGGGTTTTATACCGGCTTTGTCCAAAGCCCCGCGGTAGAATGGAACGGCTGCGTAGACTCTCTGCAGGACGTCGCAAAGGCGCTTCAGCTGTAGTGCCTCAAGTGCCTGGCGGGGAAGGGTCTCAAACTCCTCGTGAAAATAGCTGGCCATTAATTCCCCCTAGAGCGCCCTTCCAGTGCCAAATGCCCGCAGATTGATCTCCAGCGCCTTAGGGGGTACCATCTTCTCGATTGCTGCCAGCCAGAATTTCTCATCTATGTCGATCCGCTTCGACACTGCTCCGAGAAGAACCGTATTTGCTACCCGCGGGTTTCCGGCCTCGCTGGCGAGCCTTAGCCCATCCACAAGGAGAAAATCCGGGAAATGTGAGCGGATTTTCCCTTCAAGCCCTTCCGGGTAAGTCTCCTGGCCGAGCAGAATTGACGGTGAGGGGACGCGGTAGTTGTTGGCAACTACGGCTGCCCCGGGGCGGAGCAAGGGGAGATAACGGTATGTCTCCATGAGCTCGAATCCGAAGAGTATGTCCCCCTCCCCTTCGGGAACTACAGGAGAAAAGACCTCCCTACCGTAGCGGACATGGGAAACTACGCTCCCCCCCCGCTGGGACATGCCGTGAATCTCGCTCTTCTTGACATCATAGCCGGCCCGCATGAAAACTTCGGAGAGAATCTCCGAGGCGAGCAGTGTACCCTGCCCACCAACTCCTACCAGAAGTATGTTCGTAATATCACTCATATCGTTTAAATTCCGTTACTTGATAGCGTTGAATTTGCACAGCTGTTGGCAGACGGTACACCCGGTGCAAAGCAGGGGATCGATCCACGCCTTCCCTTTTTTGCCGGAAGCATCCGGTTTCCACTCGATCGCCGGGCATCCTATGGCTAGACATGCCTTGCACCCTGTACAGGAGTTCTGATCAACCTCCAGCACCTTCCCTTTCTCGAAGCGACACTCCCCCTTTATCAGGCAGCAGGGACGATTGGTGATGATAACCGAAGGTTCTGGGCGGGCCATCTCCTCTTCAAGAGCCTTACGGGATGCAGGCAGGTCATAGGGATCTACCTCCACAACATGCTTGATGCCAAGCGCCCTGACCAGGTTGGGGATATTGACTACAGGAGCCTCTTCACCAGCCAGGGTGTAGCCTGAGGAGGGGTTCTCCTGCCTGCCGGTCATGGCTGTTATCCTGTTATCCAGGATAATTACCGTGGCAGGAGCATTGTTGTATGCCATCTCCATTAGGGAGTTGACCCCGGTGTGCAGGAATGTGGAGTCACCTATCACCGCCACAACCCGGCGCTGCTCTTCCACAGGCAGTGACCTGACAATCCCCGAAGCATTACTGATGGAGGCCCCCATGCAGACACAGGTATCCATGGCGTTGAGCGGATGCATGAAACCGAGGGTGTAGCAACCGATATCACCGGTAACATAGGCGTTTAGCCGGTTGAGGAGGTAAAACATCCCCCTGTGCGGGCAGCCAGGGCACATGTTGGGTGGGCGGACGGGTAGCATGTCTACTGCCATTGGAGCAGCCGGCTCGACCGTAATGCCAGTATTGGCAAAGGCCGCCCTGATGCGACCGGGGGAGAGCTCACCGCAGAGCGGGATGATCTCCTTGCCGACGACCACGATCCCCATGGACTTCACCTGCTCCTCGATGAAGGGATCCAGTTCCTCCACCACAAAAAGTTTCTTCACCTTGGAGGCAAACTCGCGCAGCAGGTTCATGGGTAGAGGATACACCATACCCAGCTTCAGGGTGGAAGCCTGGGGGAGTGCCTCCCGAACATACTGCCAGGTGACGCCGCTGCAGATCACGCCAAACTCTTCAGAGCGGTATTCGGCCCGGTTTATGGGCAAGGAGTCGCCAAATGTGGAGAGATTTACAATCCTCTCCTCAACTATTGGATGGCGAACCCTGGCATTGCCGGGGAGCATGACAAGCTTGCGCGGATCCTTTACAAGCCTAGGTTCCGGCAGGCCAGTTACCGGCTCATGAAGTTCGACCACTGATTTACCGTGGGATATGCGCGTACAGCTTCGCAGCATCACAGGAGTGTCAAACTTCTCCGAGATCTCGAATGCAAGACGAGTAAACTCCTTGCACTCCATTGAGTCAGCCGGCTCCAGCATGGGAATCTTAGAGAACTTGGCGTAGTTGCGACTGTCCTGCTCATTCTGGGATGAGTGCATCTCAGGGTCGTCGGCGACAACCAGAACCAGCCCCCCTCCTACCCCTGTGTAGGATGCGGTGAAAAGCGGATCGGCGGCCACGTTGACACCCACATGCTTCATGCAGGCCAGCGCCCTGGCACCACCGAAAGATGCACCTATTGCCACCTCGAGGGCGACCTTCTCATTGGGAGCCCAGGAAGAGTCAATGGAAGCATAGTTGCTCACATTTTCCAGAATTTCTGTCGACGGGGTACCGGGATATGCGCTCGCGACCTTGACGCCTGCCTCGAACGCGCCGCGGGCTATAGCCTCGTTACCGGAAAGTATCTCTTTCATCAGCATCTTCCTCAAAAAAAATAGGGGTCTGCCCCCCTTTAGTCGCAAAAATATACCCGTTTGCAGCCTGACGTGTCAACTGCTTTCTGGTCGTAATAAAACAGTTTTACATTCATCATCTAACGAGTCGTTCAAAGCCATGAGCACCCCCTCAAGGAGGCTGAAATCGCTGACTTTAAGTCTGTGGATGCCGAATAGTGACATTGTCCTCATTGTCAGTATCGTACCGGCCACGATCAGGTCCTCGCGCCCCTTTTCAAGGCCTGCTATACGCTTCAGCCTCTCTTCTGGAGTAAGCGGCAGCAGCCTGGCAAATATTGCCTCGATCTCCTCCAGGGTGATCACATGATTGTTTATCTTGCGGTAGTCATAATCCGTCAACTGCTGGCTGATGGCCGCAAGGCTCGTAGCCGTGCCGGCAGTCCCCACCATTTCAGCTCCCCCTGCTAGGTGGAGAACTCCCGCCCCCCTCATCTCCTCCATGAGCTTTAGCAACTCCCGGTCCACCTTCTCCTCCATGGCTGCCGGGCTACCCTTCCCCTCCGTAAGGCGCACGACCCCGAGTGGAAGACTTTTGCTGAAAAGGACCTCCCCCCCCCTGGCCAAGGTGTATTCCGTACTGCCGCCCCCCACATCGAAGACGAGCAGATATTCGGGCATACGGTCAAGTCCGGAAAGGACACCTCGCAGGGTAAGCTCCCCCTCGCGTTTGCCGCTGATGACTTCCAATCCGATGCCGGTAGAGCTGCGCACCGCCTCACAGAAATCCGCACCGTTTGCCGCATCCCTGACCGCGCTGGTTGCCACTGCCATGACCTGCTTGACTCCATTAGTTTTAATGGCAGCGGCAAACTCCTGCATGGCCGCCAAAGAACGCTCCCAGGCAGCGACAGCAATCCCTTCCTGACGACAAAATCCTCCCCCTAGGCGGGTTATCCTTCTCATCACCAACTCACGGCAGATTGTACCCTCCTCTACCCTGCCTATAAGCAGCCTTGCCGTGTTGGTACCAAGATCGATGGCTGCAATCAACTCGCCCCTCATTCCGTCTCCGTTCCGTTTTTGATGATAATGCATACAAGTGCAGACTGTCTGACCAGTGCGGCAACAAGATCGTTGAAGAGCAGGCCTGCCTCCACCGTGCATTGCCCCGCTTTCATCCTGGCAACATGACCGGCCATGATCGACTCCTGCTGCTGCAGAATACCTTCATGCATCTCGGCTGCACGCCTCCGATCCTCAACGGCAAACAGATCGCATCCTTTCACAATGGTAACGACTTCCCCTACTAGTGAAGCAAGCCTCTTCAAGTCAGTCATGGCCTGCATGGAAAAATGAATTTTTTCATATTTCTTGCGCTGCATGATAGCGACTATCTGCCAACAAACATCCCCAATATGCTCCAACTCGTTAACTAAATGAAGCAAAACAGGTATGCGTACCACATTATCGGCATCACTACTCCGTCTTGATATCAGGATGAGATAGCCGGAAATCTGATTCTGCAGTGAATCCAAGACCTCTTCCTTTTCCTGGATCAGCCTTACAAGTTTTACGTCGAAGCGGTAGAGTAATTGCACCGTATCATCAAACATGGAACTGGCAATTGCAGCCATGCGATCGATCTCGTTGCGAGCCTGCATCATGGCAATGGAAGGCGTGTTGATTATCCGCGCATCGAGAAACTGCGGGCGCGGTGACAGGTCTATCCTGCCGCCACTCCAGGACCTGACCGCCTCGGCCGACCTGGTGATAAAACCCAGGCACGGCAGGAAAATAGCTATGCTGAAAAGAGTAAACAGAGTGTAGGCATTGGCAATCAGGCGAGGGAAGTTACTCCTGTCGGAAGCGGTTGAAATGCCCTGTTTGAGCAGAAACGATGTGTCAACGTGGGTTGGAGTCAGGATCAGTACCAGTTTTACCAGTAGAGGGAACAGTGCCAGGGCGATTAGAACGGCTGTGAAATTGATGAACAGATTTATCGTCGCCACGCGACGCGAGGCAACCGTCCCCCCCAGTGCAGCCAGTGTTGTGAACAGCGCAATCCCCAGATTACTGCCGATGACCATGCTTACTGCATCGGCAAAGCCTACCATCCCACCTGCTGAAAAGGCTATGACAATCCCCATTGCCGCTGCCGGTGAGTGAACAAGAAAAGTAAGCAGAGCTCCGCACAGTACTGCGGTTATCTTCCAGGCAAAGACATATTCCGTGACGCTTCTGATGATCGCCAGTTGACCGATCGGGGTTATACCTGACTCCATGATCCTGAAACCTAGAAAAATCAGGCCGGCGCCAAGCAGAATCTCTCCGCTGTTAACCAGAGTACGACGCTTGAAAAGCAGCTTGAGAAGGATGCCGAAAAATATTGCCAGCAAGGCAAAGAGAGATGGCTGAAAGGCAATGAACTGGAGGGCTACCGTTGCCCCTACGGACGTACCGAGGAGTATTGCCAGGGCTTGGTACATGGATATGAGACCGGCATTGACGAAACTGACGATCAGAATAGAGGCTGAACTGCCTGACTGGAGTAGTGCTGCGAGACAAGTGCCGAGAAAGGCCGCGGAGACACGGTTACGGGCGACTCTTTCCAGCAGTGCGCGGAAACGGTTGCCGGCAAGATGCTGCAACCCCTCGGACATGGTACGCATGCCGAGAATAAACAGGCCTATCCCACCCAGAGCTTCGGCAATTTTGACAAGTAGGATCGGCGGCGTTTCAACCATCAACTATTTTGCCACCACGAAAGGGAATACAAAGTCAGCAGGTGCAGACTTGGAACTCCCCTTCCTATAGACATGCAGTCGGAACGATTTCTGGGAATGAAGATCCATCTGGAAATATAGCAGGCCACCAATTTTGGCCTTTGGAATTATGCTCTCCATCGGCAGGGCCTTGGCAAAAAGAGCCTCGGGATACAGTTCATAGTAGTAAGGCAGAGCTGTACTGGTAGAGTTCCTGAATGCAGCCTTTTCATAGTCCTCAAGATAGTAGAAGCCAACGTAGGGATAAGGGAGCAGGTAATATGTCTCCTTTGTCAGCATCTGCCTAACCTTTTCGGGGGTAACGGAAAAATGCTGCATGTTCTCGCCGTCGACCAATACGAAACTGTCATTGTCAAAGGACTCTTCCCTGTCACCGCGGTTTTCTATCTCGATCCTCATGGAGGTGATAAGCCCCTGGGTGTTGTTGAAGACCTCCTCGTCTACAACACCGGCACTTATTGTCAGGTCCCCCTTTGAAATGGATATACTCTTGCCATCAGGGGCAATCACACCACCGGGTACAGCTTCCGGGACAATTCTGACGGCACAACCGGACAAGGTAAATGACAGCAGCAGTAGGCCCAAGAATGTTTTCAGCATCATCCCCTCCGATCGGAACAGTCTTAAGAGTTGATCAACAGTATATCAAATCAGTCACTTCTTTGCCTGCGTCTGGCTCTTTCCGCAGCGCGCTCCTTCACCCTGTTTACCAGCTCTTCCGCTTTTCTTGCATCCTCCTCAACCTTCTGCGGTGCCGACTGCCTGTAGGTTACCGGGATATCGACCGCGGCCGGGCTGCTGCTTACCCCCTTGTCGCTTTCAACCTCTACAGGTGTAACCATCTTTTCTTCCTTGACAACAATATCCCTGCTGTCCGTTGAGGTAACCTTCAACGACTCTACCTCAGCAGGTTTGAGCTCGTATGGGTAGAAATATATTTCCACCACGTTCCGAGACACTTTCTCCCCAGGAGCAAACTGGGAGGTAACGGCGTAAATCTGCTGTTTTGGCGGGAGCATGGTCTTAAGGTGCCTTTCGACCTCCCTGGCCATGAACACCGATTTAGTCAGATACTCATCAGCGCTTCTGGCAGCCCCGTAAATACCCTTGAGCTTGACAGTTCCAGCAGGGCTCTTCTTGATACGACCTGCCGCAGCAGCGATCTCCCTGCGTGCGGAGGCATCCAATTTAAGCCCGGCCTTAAGGCTAACCTTTCCCATAAGCCTGTCTTCTTCCTGTTCGGCAGAAGCATGCAGAGGAACGAACATGAGGGCCATTAAGAGATACAGTATCTTCATTGTGTTATTGGGAATCATTTCTTTTCTTTATGCACCAGGAAGATGATCTCGAAACGCCTGTTGATCCTTCTCCCTTCGTCAGTGCTGTTATCTGCGATTGGCGCCGATTTGCCCATGCCGCGAACGAAAATCTTTGAGGCATCTATCCCTTCACGGGTTATCAGGTAGCTGGCCACGGATATCGCTCGATTCAAGGAGAGATCAAGATTGTATTTCACCGAACCTACACCATCGGTATGGCCATCGATCCTGAGGTATATCCATTTTTTATCATTGCGGATGAACTCAGCCAGCTCCGAAATTGACTGCCGCACCTCCTGGGTCATTTCCATGTTGTCGAACTCGAAGATACTATCAGGAAGCCTGAACTTGCGGTAGGCGGTCAAAGGGACAGCTGGTGCGGCCGGAGTCGGGGCAGCAACCGCAACCCGTCCAGGGCTCTCCTTGAGACGTACCCCGTAAAGGGGGGTGACCCCGCTTACCCTCGTCAGCGAATATTCTGCGGCAAGCTGCTTTTCTTGCTCGGCAACAAGAGGTTCAACTGTGGCAACAGCTGGCAACGTAACGGAAGGGGCTTGTGGAGGAGACGCGGGCTCTGCCAGGGCAACCTGATCAGAGGGAGCTATCTTCGGCAGCGTTACCGGTGTGACAGCCGGTTGTTGAGCGATTACCACCGTAGCGTAGGGTCTGATGACGATCTCTTCGCCGTCCTGCTCGAGGGGAACCTCGAACTTGCTGGAGGGAGTCGTCAGCGCTGGTGTCTTTATGAGCAGAGGGGAAAGGGGGAGCACCTTTGTCGGCCTCATCACCTCACGGCCGGTCGCATCATCCCCCCTTCTCTTGGTAACTACCGGGATCGGCTTGATATAGGCACCGACCCCCTGACAGGTGGAGAGACCGAACAACACTCTCCAGGATGGTGCGGAATCATTGAGACCGACGCCATAGGACATGTTCCAGGTGAGGTGGGGGGTCAGATAGTACTGATAGCCGAGTGATGCTTCAACAGGAGCATCGAAGCTGGCCGCATCCGCGGCAGTATATTCCAGGGTAAGCTTGGACCTGGTTGTCGGAGCAAACTCCAGGCCGACACCATATGGATACTCCGTGTCCGATTTTATGCCGTTTACCACGTCCCTGGATTTGCCGTTTTCCATATATCCGGCATAAAGATGGGCCGCAACAGGATCTGATCTCAGCGAAGCTATAAACCGTCCGCCCTTGTCGGTTATGCCGTTGAATTCCCTTGCATCGTCAATGTACCTGCTCAGATGATAATCTACTGCCAGCTTGAAATCGCTGTTTCTCTGCCCCAGGATACGCAATTTCATCCCCACATCGGCCGTTCCGCGACCTGAATAGGGGGCTTCATTGTTCATATAGAGGTTGGGATAGGTTCCGTAAGCCTCCCAGAAGGTGCCGATACCCAGGGTAAGAGTTGCCGGCATTATGCTGTTAACGCCGTATTTCTTGCTGTTGCTGCAGTTACCCCACACACCGATGCAAAGGTTGGTCGAATCCAGCGTGTCCGCGGTGGATATATGCAGAAGGCCGCTGGATCCGTACTGACTAGGATTTGCCATGGCAGTTGACCGCAGGGAGAACAGCAAGGCCATTATGAAAAGGGACAACCTCAATATCATGGGATCTTATGGACCTATTTGCCGGCAACCCTTTCCTTCAGCTCTTTACCTACCTTGAAAAACGGAAGCTTTTTCGGCTTAACATCAATGGACTCACCTGTCTTGGGATTCCGACCGGTATACGATTTATACTCATTGATGACGAAACTTCCGAACCCCCTGATTTCGATACGCTCGCCGCTGATCATGGCTTCGCTCATTGAATCGAAGATGGTATTGACGATCTCTTCCGACTTCTTGTATGAAATCCCCTTTTGCTCCGCAAGGATTTCAATAAGTTCCGATTTGTTCATAACGACCTCCTATGGCAGAAATAAACTCTTGGGGATCAACAACAACCTTTTAGATAAGTTTTATGTAGATAGGCAGCCTCGTCTCTCCTGTTTTGTGCAGTGAGAATCTGCACGAGCCTCTCGGCGGAAACCTTCTTCAGTGCAGGCATATCCAATCCTCTTGTATAGGTATTGATTGCATCTTCCACGTTGCCGCTCAGTGCATAGGTATCCCCGAGCATCAGCAGGGCCTGGTCGTGGAGTATCTGCCGCTCCAGCATTTCCTTGAGCAAGTCAATACATTCGACATATCTGCGGTTATCGATGTAAAACTGGGCAAGTCCCAGATGTACCAGCGGATTGGTGCCATCCAGATCCATCGCCCTTTTGAGGAAAGCTTCGCATCTGGAGTTTTTGCCGAGACGATACTCCAGCAAGGCGATTTCACAAAGAAGAATATCGCTTTCACCCCTTTGCAGCAACTCCTGATAGATTGCAACTGCTGCTTGCAACTCATCTCCATGGGCAAGAAGATAAGCTTTTGCAAATTCCTCTCCTAAAGCTTCATACCTTAGCGGCAAATTCCCCGGCAGAGTCTGCACTAACAGATGGAACTGCTCCTCTTCGTGGAGATGATCTGGCAAATCCGGCGTCATTCCTGCCGATCCGCTGCCGTGAGAAGAGGAGCAACTGGCACATCCGTGGCTACCATGTCCGCCACCATGACCATGCCCATGACTGATTGAAACAGCTCCTGACTGCTGACCAGCGAGGAGATTTCCGGCCTTTTCCCGTATGGCAACGTCATCTGCCAGTTCTAGTGCCAGCTCAAGATGGTCGCTCCCCTTCCGCATCTCACCACCCCTGAAGGCCGCCTCAGCCTCGATGATGTTCAGTTCAGCCAGCCTGTCTCCAATCTTTGAAAGCTTATTGGCGAGATACTCCCTCTCAACTTGAGCTTCGGCAGAGGTGTGGACAAGCTCCTTGGCATCAAGATAAGCCAGGCGTGCGTCAGCATAACGTTCAGCCGCAAAGAGCGAATCACCCTTTTCCCTTAACTGCCGGTAATCCTTTTTGAAGAATTTGCTGAAGAACATCCTGCCTCCTTGTCAGATAGCCTGAAGAAATGCCACGCTTTCAAGATGATATGTCTGGGGAAACATATCGACTGGAAGAACCGTCTCGACCCTGAAGCCGCTCTTCTGTAGGCTTGCCAGGTCCCTGGCAAGGGTCGGTGGATCACACGATATGTATGCCAGAAAAGAAGGCTGCAACCTTGCCACTTTTCCGACAACCTCTGCAGCTCCGCTGCGAGGGGGGTCGAGAAGGATGAGATCGAATCTACTCCCCTCTGCGGCCAGTGAGTCAACCCCAGCAGCCGAATCCATACAGAAGAACTCAAC
>CALMOE010000047.1 GCA_937871715.1 uncultured Geobacter sp.
GGTGGCGGTCATCATGGTGTTGATGATGCCGAAGGCGGCGGCCAGGACCGCCACCGCTGCTATCAGCTGCAGGGTGAGGTTGACTGTTCCGGCGATGGCCAGCACCGACTTCAGCATCTGCTTGTCGGAAACCACCCCCAGGCCCACCTCTGCCTGGATCTTCTCGATGTAGCTCTCCGTCTGGCTGGTGTCGGCCACCCGGATCGCCGCAAAGGAGACCCGGTCAGGCACATTGTAGAGGCGTTGGGCGACTGCCAGGGGGATGAAGAGGGTGTGATCATCGCGTCCTCCGGTTTCCCTGAGAACACCCCGTACCGGAAGCTGCTCCCCCCGGATGGTAACGCTCCCACCGGGGAGAACTCCTGCCTGCCTGGCAATGGCCGCGCCGGAGACAACCTCGGCGGCACCCTCGGTGGAAAAGTACTCTCCAGCGCCAATCTCCCAGCGCTTGTGCGACTTGGTGGCAGCCGGCTCAACGCCGCTCACCGAGACCGGTCTGTTGTTGATGGCCGACTTCTGGGCCAGGAAGGGGAGTACCGACAGCCCACCGATCTTCCTGATGCGACCGATTTCATCGCTGCTGATGGTGGTGGGCATCTGGTCGCCGGTCAATACCGACAGCTGCTCGTAGCCACAGGATCCCTTGGGGATGACCACCAGATTGGCACCCAGGGCATTTGTCTCCCGGTAGATCTCCCTCTTCAGGTTCCCACCCATGGAGAGGAAGGTGACGAAGGAGGCAATGCCGACGGTGATGCCGAGCAGGGTGAAAATGGAGCGCCCTCTCCGGCGCCTGATATTGCTGATGACAAGCCTTGTGAGGGTCATTTACCCTCCGATCCTGTGGTTCCGGACCACCGTGACTTTTTCAGCGGCAAACAGGTAGCCCCCACCCTGGTTGACGAAGGAGCCTACCAGTCTGACCTCGTCGCCGGGAACCGGCTGTTTCCCCTTGCAGGTAACCGGAATAAGCACCTTGTTGCAGTTCTGGGTTTTGCACTGCAGCTCCTTGATATCCATGATGCCGAAGATGCGGGGGTCCTGGGGCGAAACGCCAGCCATGATGCCAGTGATGGTGATGGTGCCGCTGAAAGCGGCCGGGTCGGAAGCGATGTCATTGACGCTGAACGCCTTGCTGTCGCAGCCTGAGATGAGGAACATAAGGGCAATGCCTGCTGCGGCAACCGCCGCGGCGAGGTTATATTTCTTCATGATAACTTCCTTTCGAGAATGAACGGGTGCCGTTAGCGTGCAGCCTGTCCGGCCGCACGGCTCACGGCCGTGCCTGAAGATGACGGGAATGGGGTCAGGCGTATTCGGGGGGGTAATCGATGGAGGAAAGGAAGCCTGTCGGCGGTATGGGGGTGAGGTGCAGTGGATGGGAAACCGACGTGATTGCTCTTTTGGGGGTGGATATAGCGGTTGATATGACAGTGCCGGCGCAGGCGGCGCAACAGGGGCATTCCAGCAGCGAGTTCATATCACCGGACTCATCAGGACTATGGTGATCGGTCGGGCAGCAGTCGTCAGCCGCGGCGGCGGGATTGGCTACAAGCAGGCAGGTGCGCGAAACACCGCTGAAGCAGAAGAGCGACGCGACAAGGACCAGCAGGGCGATGATGCGGATGAATGGCTGCAGCATTCATTAATCCTACTGTTTTCCTTGGGAAATCGTCAAGGGGAAATCCTGGATGGCCTCAGCCCGACTACAGGTCCTCACCGGTAGTGGTCAGCACCAGCTTGCCGTGCTTGACCCCCTTGACGCCGATCAGTTCGTCGGCAATTTTCTTGATGTCGCGGACCTTCCCCCGCACCACCAGCACCTCCAGGCAGTTGTGGGGGTCGAGGTGGACGTGCAGGGCGGAGATGATCCGGTCGTGGTGGGAGTGCTGCTGCTCGGTCAGTTTGTCGGAGAGGTCGCGCACGTGGTGGTTGTAGACCAGGGTGACCGTGCCGACGGCATCCGCCTCTTCAGTAGAGCTCCGCTCCTCGACCAGGGCTGAGCGGATCAGGTCGCGTATCGCCTCGGAGCGGTTCATGTAGCTCTTCTCCTCGATCAGCTGGTCGAAGCTTGTGAGGAGCTTCTCGTCAAGCGAGATGCCGAATCTTACCGTTCCCATCATTTCCCTCCTTGATGCTTGTCAGCAGGCATACTAGCCGATTTCAGGCCGATGTCCAGCAGATTCGGGTGGAGGGTCAGGGGGTGAGCCACCCCCTGACATCCTCCTCGCCGATCGGGGGGGGGACGATGTGTTTCGGCAGGCGGAGGATGGTCGTGCCTTGGGGGGGGGAGAGCTCCAGGTAGAGGTCATCGTTTCGGCGCAGGTAGCTCTTGGAGAGGTGCATGGGGAGCAGGTAGCGTGGGGCAAGGGTGCGGGCCAGGCTGCTAAGGTCGCTGCTGCAGAGGTGGTGGGAGGCCCTGGCCTTCTCCATGTCCTCGGCCAGGAAGGTGCATTCGCTGCAGAGGAGGGTGAGGCCAGGGAAGAAACGCTCCAGTCTGGCCAGGTTCTCGCCGGTCCACCCCACGTCGGTCAGGTAGCCGATGGAGCAGCCGCGCTCCCCCTTTTGCAGCGCAGCGCAGAGCTTCCGCGCTTCGCCAGGATCGAGAGGTGGCGCGGAGGTGCCGTCACTGCTCAGGGGCCGCACATCCGTCCCCGCTACCCCCATCCAGGCCGATCTCTTCAGGTCACGCAGCCAGTCGCCGGCCTTCAATCCCATGGCCGCCAGCTTCTGCGCGTCCACGGAGAAGGGGGGGCGTTCGTCGATGCGGAAGGCGAGCACGGGTAGCTTGTGGTCGAGGAGCTCTGCCGAGACGCTGACGTAGGGGGATGACCAGATGGTTCCCCCGCTGCGTCTGGCCTCACCCCTGTCGCTGCGGCTGAAACCCTCCGGCCCGTAGAAGTGGCTCTCCCTGATGAAGGATTCGTGCACTTCGTGGACCCTGAGGGTGAACCAGTAATGTTCGCACAGGTTCCAGTCGAAGCCGTGGAGGAGATGCCCGATCCGGTCGATGATCCCCGGCGGGCCGAAGATATCAAGGGGGCGGGGGGATGCGTGGTGGTGGCGGACCAGGGTTGGAACCCCCATGACATGGTCCATGTGGGCGTGGCTTATGAAGACCGTGTCCACCGGCTTGACTACCCGCTTGGCCAGGTGGGAGATCTGGCCGCAGTCGAAGAGGATCGCCCGCCGCTCCGGCCTGATGCGCAGGAAGAGGAGCGGGTCGTCCAGGAGCCCGCTGAAGACGGCTGGCTCCAGGTAACGAAAGGGTAGTCGGTGGCGAGGCTTGGTCATGGTGTGCATCCGGTCTGTGAGTTTTGCGGCCAGCTCCTGAGAGGATTAAACCATCGCCTGGCGGCTTGTCAACGCCGGCCATGCTGCCAGGGCCGCGGTCCGGGCCTGCACCTGAAAATTTTTTCCATGCTTTTCAGGTAGCACGAAAATGATAAGTGTGCTACACGAAATGGGTACTATCTGCACGGCTGTACCTATGCGCCGGCAGGATCCGGGGAGAATAATCCATGCATATGGCGGATGCGCTGCTATCGCCGGCGGTCGGCGGGGCCATGTGGGCCGTCGCTGCCGGCGCCGTCACCTGCTGTTCGGCAAAGGTGAAAAAGGGTCTCGACGACCGCAAGGTCCCCCTCATGGGGGTCCTGGGGGCTTTCCTCTTTGCCGCCCAGATGATCAACTTCTCCATCCCGGCCACAGGCTCCAGCGGCCACCTGGGTGGCGGGCTCCTTCTGGCGGTGCTCCTCGGACCCCACGCCGCCTTTCTCACCATCGCCTCGGTGCTGATGATCCAGGCTCTCTTCTTCGCCGACGGCGGACTCCTTGCCCTCGGCTGCAACATCATCAACCTGGGGCTCTTGCCGGCGTTTGTAGCCTACCCCCTGGTATACCGCCCTCTGGCCGGCAGTTCGGCATCGCGCGCAAGGAGCTTCTCCGCCGCACTGGCCGCGGCAATCGTCGCCCTGCAGCTGGGATCCTTCGCCGTGGTGGTGGAGACCACCCTCTCCGGCATCGCCCCCCTGCCGTTCCGGCCATTCCTCTCGGTCATGCAGCCTATCCACCTGGCGATCGGTCTGGTGGAGGGGATTGTCACGGCGACTATCCTCGCCTTCGTCCGCAAGGCCCGGCCGGACATCTTCAGCGCCAGCGATTCAATTGGAGACGGTCTGCGCAAGGGGGTGCTGCCGGCGTTTCTCGCCCTCGCCCTTTTCACCGCGGGGTTCGTATCCTGGTTTGCCTCGGAGAGGCCGGACGGCCTGGAGTGGTCGATCGGCAAGGTGAGCGGCAGGGAGCCGGCAGAGGGGGGGGGTCGGGTTCACGCTCTCTTCTCCGACCTGCAGCAGTGGGCGGCCTTCCTCCCCGGCTATGATTTCCGAGGCAGTGAGGGGGAGAGCGGGAGGTTCGGCAAGTCGATCGCAGGCAGCGTGGGGGCGGTCATCGCCCTAGGGCTAGCCGGGGGGG